>CAKVLT010000006.1 GCA_934757945.1 uncultured Bulleidia sp.
GAGGGATCCGTATAAGAAGTATTCATTAAGGCATTGACTAATGGTAAAGCAAACTGAGGATCATTGAAGATGTACTTAAACAAGGTATCCTTGTACTTATCATTACCTGTAATGGGTTGTGTGACATTGTATTCTACAGTGTCAGAAGAATTTAAACTTTTATGGTTCATAATCAAAACCTCCTACACTATATGTATTTGTAAAAAATGGTAAAAATCTCTGACAAATATTAAAATTTTGTATTTTTTCTGAAATCATCCTGGTCGAACATACTTTTCCCTCAAAAGGCCTGTTTTTAAAGGTGAGGCAGTTCAAAGCTTACATGCTTTACCACTTTGCAGGCAAATAAAAAGTGCAGCCCTTTTAACGACTGCACCATTACTTATTTAGCAAATTTATTGAACCAGTTTGTGATTTCAGTCAGACGACGAATACGATGTTTCGGCTTGCCACTACGACTTAATTCATGTGTTTCACCATGGAAAATGCACATTCTTGTCTCTACACCTTTCAGTGTTAATGCCTGCATCATCTGCATACCTTCTGGCAATGGACATCTGTGGTCCTGGTCAGAATGGATGAACAATGTAGGTGTTTTTGCATTTTCAGCATATTTCAATGGAGAATGATCCCACAGCTTATCAAATTCAAATGGAGAAGAAGCACCACACTGATCCGGGTTGAAATAAGGACCAATATCACTCATGAAACTCTTGGAAATCCAGTTAGCAATACTTCTCTGGCTTGCTGCACAGCAGAATCTGTCTGTATGTCCAACAATCCAGTTGGTCATAAATCCACCATAAGAGCCACCTGTTTCACATACTCTGTCTTTATCAATCGCAGGATATCTCTTTAATACTTCATCCGCAAAATCCATCAGATTCTTATAGTCTACATCACCATATAAACCACGGATATCCGCAAACTTGTCTCCTCTACCGTCAGAACCTCTGATGTTTGTAAAGAAGACAAAGTATCCTTCACTTGCCCATACCTGCATTTCATGGAAGAAAGATTCTCCATAGGCAGCTCTAGGCCCACCATGAATATCAAAGACTGCAGGATATTTCTTCTTTGGAGTGTAGTCAATTGGTTCAAGTACCCATCCGTTTAATGTTTCTCCTTCTGAAACATATGTAAACTTATTTGGCTTTGCAATGTACTTGTACTCCATAGCTTCATCATTATGATGTGAAAGACATGTAATATTCTTACCATCTTTATCCATGACATATACTTCCTGGATATGGTTCCATGTACTTCCCACAAAGGCAATCTTATCTTCTGTCACATCAAAACAATTGATGGCATAGCCTTCAGGTTTCACAATTTTTGTATTGAAATCTCCATCATAGTCATAAATGACTGTTTCATAATCTTCTGTAGCAATTGTATAGTAATGATCATGGAATGCTGCATGACCTTTACCTCCGCCTAATGCCATATCTCCCGCAAGAGAACTGTACAGAGATACTTCAGGTTTGAATAATTCTTTTACTGTGTCTTTTTCAAGTTCACACATCTTTAATGTTTCATTGACACCATATTCTTTATGATCTGTAGCCTGAATATACAGCTTACCGTTCATATAGAAAGGATTGGAGAAAGTATATCCGCTCTTACCATACAGAGTGTCTTTCTTCTTTGTGTCTACATCATAGCTATAGACTTTATTGAATAAAGATTCACGTGCTTTACGTACGTCTCCTGTATAAATGACTTTCTTACCTTCTACAATGAACTCACCCAGATCAAAGGCAGGTGCTGTTACTCTTGTAACCTTCAAAGGATCTGTCTTGATAACGAATAAAGCAGTACGGTTACCATTGATAAAATGCTGTCCATTAAACCAGTACGGCACTTCATCCACTACCTGATAGTTTTCTTTTTCTTCTTTTTGTGCATCTGCATATTTCTTTCTGTCTTCTTCACTCATCTTATACACATCAGGTTCATGCATATCGATAGTTGCTGAAGCCACAAAAGTAGTATCATCCACTTTCTTTAAAGCACCTAAAGCGATTGGTAAAGTGACAAACTTTACTGCTTCTCCACCATGAACAGACATCTTATAGACATCTGTTGTATAGGCAGCTGTATCTTCTGTACTTCTTCTCAATAACAAAGTTTCATCATCATACCATCCGATAATAGTCGCATCTAATGTAGCAGTAAGCTGTCTTGGTGTATCGTTTTCAATCACCCATACATCCCTTCTGTACACATTCTTCTTTTCATCACTTCTTGCAAGCTGATAAGCAAGCATTGTTCCGGAAGGATTGTACTGCAAGTTTTCAATAAACTTGAATTCCAGCAAATCATTGATCTTTACTTTGTTTTTCATAGATTTCCTCTCTCCTTGTTTTCCTTTACCAGAAATGTCATTCCTATTGTTTTGGCATCCGGTATTGCATTTGAAAGTATTTTATCACTCAACTCATCCAATGTCAGTTTGCATACATCTATACGTTCATCTTCATCCAGATGCTGACCGACATACTTTCCTTTTTTCGCATAGTACATATCTATGACTTCTGTATCATAAGCAGGTGTCGGAAACATCTTTCCAAGATACTTCCACTCCGTACCTTCATATCCTGTTTCTTCTATGATTTCTCGTTGTGCCGTAGTTAAAGGATCTTCTCCTTTTTCTTTCTTTCCTGCAGGAAATTCCAGGGTTTCCTGCTGTTGGGCATATCTGAATTGTCTGACCAAAAAGAATGTTCCATCCGTATCTTCAAGAGCTATGCCTACACCACCCGGGTGTTCCACTACTTCTCTGTCCACAACACTTCCATCATCCAGTTCTGCAGTATCTTTTCTTACATGCAGGATGGCACCATCATAGATAGATTCTTTTGTGATTGTTTTTTCCATATATAGTATTTCCTCTACTCCCCATTGTACTTACTTATTTCAAGACAACAAGTGGATTCATGGTTGATTCACCCATTATGATTGTAAACAATTTACATTTATTGAAAATATAACGAAAGTGATATGTGAAACTGTTATCATAATTCCAAAGGAAAGTAGAGGATATACTATGAGAGCACCATATCGTTATGATTATGTAGGAAGTTTTTTAAGACCCGAGAAATTAAAAGAAGCTCGTAAACAATACGAAAACCAGGAAATTGAGTATACAGCTTTAAAGAAAGTGGAAGATGAGTGTATTACACAGCTCGTAACCAAGCAAAAACAGGCAGGGTATCATTTTATTACAGATGGAGAATTCAGAAGAACCTGGTGGCATATGGATTTCTTCTGGGGATTAAACGGTATTGAAAAAGTAAACACCAAAGAGGGTTTACATTTCCATGGAGAAACCACAAGAAATGAAAGTGCCAGAATTACCGGAAAGATTTCCGGCAAAGGACATCCTTTTGTGGAAGACTTCAAGTTTGTGAAGCAATTTGAAGAAGAAGGTGTGGAAGTCAAGCAGACCATTCCTGCTCCCACCCAGTTACTTGCACAGTTAAGACTGCCTGAATTTCAGAAAGAGAATGAGGCTGTGTATCCTGACCAGGAGGAATTAAAGAAAGATATTGTTAAAGCCTATACAGAAGTGATTGAAGAACTATATAAAGCAGGCTGCAGAAATCTTCAATTTGATGACTGCACATGGACATTATATGCTGACCCTGGCATGTGGAACAGGTTTGGATTAACAGAAGAAAAACTCAAAGCCATCTGTGAAGAAGGTGTAACATTAAATAATGCAGTACTCGCATGTAAGAAAGAAGACATGGTCATCAATACCCATGTATGCCGTGGCAATTTTCATTCCACATATGCCAATGTCGGTCCATATGACCCTGTTGCACCATACTTATTTGCTCAAGAAGACGTCGATGCCTTTTATCTGGAATATGACAGTGACAGAGCAGGTGGTTTCGAACCGTTAAAATATGTGCCAGATCATAAAAAAGTAGTTCTGGGACTTATCACAAGCAAAAATGGAGAACTGGAAGACAAATTCAGAATCATACGCCGTATCCACCAGGCCGCTCTCTATCATCCTCTTCACAATCTTTGCCTGTCTCCTCAATGTGGATTTGCGTCTACAGAAGAAGGGAATAAACTCACTGAAGAACAGCAATGGGCAAAACTGGCTTTAATCAAAGAGATTGCTGAAGAAGTCTGGAAAGATTGTTAACAAAACACTATACTTACTTTTAAACAGAGAAGGAGATTTCTATGAAGAAAGTATATTTTGCAGGATCTATCCGTGGTGGAAGAGAAGATGCTCAGCTCTATAAAGACACCATTGATTTCATTAATCAGACAGCTGTGGTTTTGACAGAACAGGTAGGAGACATGCAAAGATCTCTTTCAGAACAAAGTGTGGATAAAGATGCCCTGATTTACATACAGGATACCAACTGGTTAAAAGAATGTGATGTGGTGATTGCAGAATGTACACACCCATCCTTAGGTGTAGGATATGAGATGGCCTATGCAGAAAAACTTGGTAAACCAACCTATATCTTCTACAGAAGTAAAGACACACAGTTAAGTGCCATGTTAAAAGGGAATGTATATTTCCATATTCAGTCTTATGAAACAAAAGAAGAATTATTTTCTTATATTTCAAAGATTCTCTGACACATTATTCCAAGATTCACTTTCAAATGCCTCTTATGAAAAGTACTTTGCTAGAATACTTTTAAGAAAGAGGTCTTTTTTATGAATAAAAATCAAATGCTGAACATAAAGTATGCATGTGTGAATGCGGCCTACCTGATGCTGATATGTGCCACTTCCGGATATGCCTACAACTATCTGTCTCAATGTGGATTTACAGATGGAGAAACAGGTACCATCATCACTGTTATTTCCATTCTTGGAGTACTTGGACAGACATTCTTTGGATCCATCATTGATAAAAGTAAATCTCTTGATGAAAGAAACTTCATTTCTATAACCATGGGTATTTCCATCACTGCCTGTATTTTACTTGCAGTTATTCCTTCCAGCAGTTTCTTGACCATCCTGTTATGTGTTATTGGGTTTACAAGTACCGCTACAGGAATGCCGTTTCTCAGCAGTATGGCCTTCATCTATGAGCAGGAAGGTTTCACAATCAACTACGGACTGGGAAGAGGCATTGGATCTGCTGCCTATGCAGTAGGTTCCGCTTTACTTGGTAAGCTATGGGCTTCTTTTGGTAAGAGTGCTTTACCGTATTATGTGATTCTCTTTGCCTTAGCTACCTTACTCCTTGTCAGATGGATGCCGGCAGCCAGGAAAGCAAAAAGCACCTCTTCATCAGATTCTTCTTTATCTTATAGAGCATTCTTCAAAAAATACAAAGCCATTATCTTACCAGCTGCAGGTATGGTATGTATCTACTTCTGTCATATGCTGGTCAATACCTACTTTGCAAAAATCATTATGAATATTATTGGAGACTCTGCTGCATCTGTAGAAAGTGTACAGGGAACCGCCCTGTTTATTCAGGCAATGTGCGAACTTCCAACCATGTTTGCCTTCGGATGGCTGATTAACAAATTCACCATAAACAGACTTCTTATCTTTTGCGCTGTTGCCTTCTCTGTAAAGCATGCCTTATTACTTGTATGTTCTTCTGTACCAATGTTATATGCCATCATGGTATTACAGATGCTCACTTATGCTATTCTGTGTCCAGGCAGCGTATATCTTGCCAATGAAATTGTCTCTGCAGAAGACAGAAACAAAGGACAGGCTATCATAGGTATTACCGGTACTGCAGGTGGTTTATTATCCAGCTTTATTGGTGGTCAGTTATTCCAGTTAACCTCCATTTCCAATGTAGTACTTGTCGGAACGATTGTTTCCACGATTGGTTCAGTTTTAATGGTAATCGGCGTATTGCAGCTAAAAAAGAAATAAGCGAAAAGAAAGCATCCGAATGTAAATCACTCAGATGCTTTCTTTTCTATTTTTACTGCTTTTTCTGTTTCAGAGATATGTACAGGACGGCTTAACACCATCTGCTCGGTTTCTTCATTATCCTGAGGAATCTGTGCACCACAATGATGACAATACAGCTCATCCACTTCCAGTTTTGTACCACATTCCGGACAATATCTTACAATACTGACTTCAGGGTCCGGTTGTCTTAATCCACAATATGGGCAAAATAAAGAACCATTAGGAATTCTTTCATTACATGCCACACATCTTAAGATACCTCGAATCTCATCAATCGTATGTACACGTTCTTTAATCTGATTTTCAAGATATACTGCAGAATCAATCTTTTCCTTATTCAGATCATCTGGATCATTTTTGTGTACATCCACATAATCTTTACCGAGTTCCTGATAAATTTTATTCAGTTTTCTTTTTAAGGAAGATATCTGGAAAGATAACTGTAATACCTTCCACTGTTTCTGTAACCAATTCAACATATCTTCATTATACATGGATTCAAAAAAAAGACATCTTAACTTTCGTTAAAATGTCTTCAGTATTGTTTACTTGATAATGGATTCCAGCCACTGTTCAGGTGCTTCATAACCTAACAGTTTTACTACTGTAGCAGCTACGTTAGCTAAACCGAATTCATCGCCATCTTTTACTTCTGTACCTTCAGGTCCGTTATAGATCATGAAAGGAACTCTTGCAAGAGAATGAGATGTCTTAGCCTTATGTGTACCATCAGCATTGAAGCCCTTATCATACATTTCATCAGAGTTACCATGGTCAGCTGTAACAACTAATGTATAATCAGCTTTCTTGCAGGCATCCATCAGTCTCTTTAACATTAAGTCAACTGTTTCCACACCGATTAATGTAGCTTCATAGTTACCTGTATGACCTACCATGTCTCCGTTAGGATAGTTACAACGTAAGAACTGGTATTTTCCGGATTCAATAGCTTCTACCATCTTATCTGTGATTTCAGTAGCCTTCATCCAAGGTTTGAGATCAAATGGGATGATATCACTTGGTACTTCTTCCCAGTCTTCCAGTTCATCAGAGAACTTTTCAGAACGGTTACCATTCCAGAAATATGTAACATGTCCATATTTCTGTGTTTCAGAACATGCATAAGACTTAACGCCTTTATTCACTAAGAATTCAGACATTGTATTTGTGATGTGTGGTGGTTCAACCAGGAAGTGTTCAGGAAGTTTTAAGTCTCCATCGTACTGTAACATACCTGCATAGTATACGTTTGGTTTCTTTACTTCATCAAAAGCATCAAATCCCTTGTTCATGTAATCAAATGCCTTGGAGATTTCTACTGCTCTGTCACCTCTGAAGTTATACAGAATAACAGAATCGCCATCATCGATAGCACCTACAGGCTTGCCATCCTTGGCAATAACGAATCCAGGAAGATACTGGTCTGTAAATCCGCCTTCGTTTCTGTATGTTTCGATAGCTTCTTTGCAGGAAGCAAATTCTCTGCCATCACCCATAACATGGATGTGCCATCCTTTTTCTACCATACCCCAGTCAGCTTCATAACGATCCATTGTGATGACCATACGTCCACCACCGGAAGCAATGCAGCTATGGAATGTATCGTCGTTTAATTCAGCGATAACACCTTCTAATTCATCAACATATTTTAATGCACTTGTTTCAGGAACGTCTCTTCCGTCTAATAAAGCATGTACTCTTACTTCGTTGAGTCCTTCCTTCTTGCATTCTTTCATCATGGCAATCAGATGAGAGATATTAGAGTGTACGTTACCATCGGATAACAGACCGATAAAGTGGAATTTTCCACCGTGTTCCTTGGCAAACTTAACAGCATCTACCCATGCAGAAGACTTATAGATATCTCCGGATTCGATAGATTCATTTACAAGTTTAGCACCCTGGGAATAAATCTGTCCGCAACCTAAAGCGTTGTGACCTACTTCAGAGTTTCCCATATCCCCATCGGTAGGAAGACCTACTGCAGTACCACTTGCTTTGATTGTTGTATGTGGCCAATTTGTCATTAATTCATCAATCTGTGGTTTGTAAGCATGCAGAACGGCATTACCCATGTCTTTGTCTGTCCAGCCTACACCATCCATTACTACTAATACTACTGGTTTTGACATAAATGTTTTTATCTCCTTTGTCCGTAATAAAATATACCACATTTCCATTCCAATTTCTCTTATCACAATATTTTCATTCTTTTAAAAACATCTTAAAATAATTGTGGTATTATTTTGTATGTTCATTGAGGAGGAAAATATGAACTTTAAAAAGGTATCTTTATCTTTACTCGCTGCAACAATGTTAGTTGGTTGCGGCACATCCACAGCATCCAAAGGTGATGCTACAGAAGGATCTAAAGAAATCGATGAATTAAATCTTGAATTCGTCCCTTCCAGAGACCCTGGGGAAATCGTTTCTGCAACAAAAGACTTAGGACAGTTACTGATTGACAAGATGGCTGAAAAAGGCTACACAATCGGCAATGTAAACATTGCTGTCAGTGACACTTATGAGGCTGCAGGTGAAGCTTTATCTGCTGGTTCTGTTGACGTTGCATGGCTACCAGGTGGCACATATGCACTGTATTCTGATGAAACAGAAGTTATTCTGACAGCTACACGTGCAGGTCTGTCCAATGACTCTGAAGCACCTGCTGACTGGAATGGCGAAGCGAATAAAACTTTAAAGAATGGTGACCCTGTTACTTACTACCGTTCTTTAATCTATGCAACACCTTCCAAAAAAGGTCAGGAACTTGCTGCTAAAGTAAATGCCGGTGAAGAATTATCCTGGGAAGACATTGCAAGTGCTAAATGGGCTGTTATGAACGTTTCCAGTTCTGCTGGATATATCTACCCTACAATGTGGCTGATGGATCATTATGACGGTAAGACATTTAACGATATCAATACTGCAGGTTTAGGTGGATCTGTTACAACATTAGATGGTTACGCTACTGCATTCATGCAGGCTGCTGCTGAACAGGTTGACGTTATCTGCTGCTACGCTGATGGACGTAATGACTATGAAGGTGCATGGAACCTGGCTACTACAGAACAGGATGAAGCAAACCACACAGGTCTTGGAAGAACTTCCGGCAAGTCCATCTGGGATGAATTAAATGTTATCGGTGTTACAGACAAAATCTACAACGATACAGTTGCTGTAACAAAGGCTAATCCGGACATCTATAACGACGACTTCAAAGCTGCTCTGCAGGATTCCTTAATCGAACTTGCAGGTACAGAAGAAGGTTCCAAGATCTTCTCTATTTACAGCCATACAGGATATGCTAAAGCTACAGATGCTGATTACGACAGTGCTCGTGCAGCATTAAAAGTAGTTACTGAATAATTACTATTTCAGATCATCATAGAATGGCTTAGTTTTCTAAGCCATTCTATTTTTAAATAATAAAGAGAGAGAAGTATTATGATTGAGTTTAAAAATGTATCGAAGGTATACCCTAACGGCACAAGAGGTCTGGATGGTGTCAGCCTTCAAATCGAACAGGGAGAGTTTGTAGCCATTATCGGTTTATCCGGTGCAGGTAAATCCACACTGATTCGTACAATTAACCGTATGATTGATATAACAGATGGTCAGCTCATTGTAGATGGCACAGATGTTATGACACTGAAAGGCAAACAGTTACGTAAGTTCCGTCGTAAGATTGGTATGATCTTCCAGTCTTTCAACCTCGTATCCCGTTCTACAGTTATCAAGAATGTATTGTCCAGTAATGTACCGGATATGCCATGGTACAAAGTACTTCTGGGATTATATTCCAAAGAGCAGAAAATGAAAGCATTGGAAGCTCTGGATAAAGTCAACATTCTGGAAAAAGCCTACAACCGCTGTGATGAATTATCCGGTGGTCAGCAACAGCGTGTTGCACTTGCAAGAACTCTTGCTCAGAACCCTTCCATCATTCTTGCAGATGAACCAGTAGCTTCCCTTGATCCTATCATGGCAGATGTAGTTATGAGTGACTTTGCAAAGATTAACAAAGAGATGAATATCAGTATTCTTCTGAACATTCACCATGTAGACCTTGCTCTGAAATATGCCACAAGAGTTATCGGTATCAGAAGCGGTCATATCGTCTATGACGGTCCGACAAGTCAGGTAACACAGGAAATTCTTGATCAGGTATATAACGGAAAAGCTGTTCCTAAATCTACAGATATTGTGTCCAAAGAAGGTAAAGAGAATGGCTAAGTCTTCAACACAAAAAACTCCGCTTTTCGATCGTATCTTCAAACCTGAACTGATTACTCTTGAAAACGGGCACACAGTGGAAAGACCTAAATCCAGAACTCCTCTGATTCTTGCAGGACTGTTGATAGTCATTGTCATTTCCCTGCAGGCAACAGGGTTTAATATGGCAACACTGTTTTCAAGATTCTCACAGTTTTTTGTAATTTTAGGACAGATTTTCAAACCTAATTTCTCCTATTTTCCTAAAGTTTGGCCTTCTCTGCTTGAAACTATCAAGATGTCTATTCTTGGTACGATTGTTGGTTGTTTCATAGGATTACCTTTAGCTATCTTAGGCTCCAGCAATATCAATCGTAATAAGCCATCTTTACTGGTAATTCGTTTCATTCTTTCTGTTTTACGTTCTATTCCGACCTTGATCTATGCTTCTGTGCTGGCACTTGTATTTGGTCTTGGTACTTTTGCAGGTACTCTTGCCATTATCATCTTTACCGTAGGTATTGTAGCCAAGATGCTGTATGAAAGTATTGAAACAATCGATATGAAACCATATGAAGCCATGATTTCCTTCGGTTCTTCTACCATGCAGGCATTCTGGACTGCCTGTATGCCACAGATCTTACCAACCTACATTGATGACTGTATGTACTGCTTCGAATTAAATGTACGTGCTTCCAGTATTCTTGGATATGTAGGTGCAGGTGGTCTTGGTGTTCTCATTCGTGAACGTACAGGATTAAGAGCCTATAACGATCTTGGTATTGTCTTACTTTCTCTGTTTATCGTTGTATTGTTAATTGATCTTCTGAACGATTTTGTTCGTTCAAAAGTTTCTTAGGAGGTACTCTATGACAGTTTTAGAACAATTTCAGGCTGAACCAAAAAACTGGTGGAAAAGAGTACTGGTATTTCTTATCTTATTCGTACTTGTCGCATGGGGTTCCCAGTCAGTACAGGTATCCGGTATTACAGAACAGGGAAGTATCGTAGCACATGGTATTGTCTATGGTATTACACATCCTAACACCAAGTTGTTATTCAACTTAACTACTGATGGTGTACCTTATCTGATTATTCAGACAATTGCCATTGCCATTCTTGGTACATTATTTGGTGCTATCCTGGCAATTCCTGTTTCCTTCTTAGCATCCAGTAATATCGTGCCTAAACCGGTTGCCTATATTTTCAGAGCCTTTATTCTGATGATTCGTACAATTCCTTCTCTTATCTGGGCACTTGTATGGATTCGAGTAACAGGCCCCGGTGCTTTCTGTGGTGTAGTTACACAATCCATATGCTCTATCGGTATGATTTCCAAGATGTACATTACAGCTATTGAAGATCTGGATACTGGTATTCTGGAATCTCTGGATGCCGCTGGTTGTAATACTTTCCAGAAGATACGTGTAGGTGTCCTTCCTCAGCTATCCGCAAGTTTTATTTCAACTACTATTTATCGTTTTGATATTAACTTAAAAGATGCGACTACCTTAGGTATTGTAGCTGCAGGTGGTATCGGTTCTCCTTTAGTACAGTCCATCACCTATTCCAGATGGACTAATGTCGGAGCTTTCATGATTGCCTTGATCATACTTGTATTGCTCATTGAATTCTGCTCCACAAAGATCCGTACCCGTTTAGCTCACGGAAAACAATAATCAAAAGATTTTTAAAAAGAGTAATGAAACTCACATGTGAGTACCATTGCTCTTTTACTTTTCCTGATCATTTCTCTACATACCAATTCTGTATCTTTGCAATCTCTTCCCGAGTATATCCGTATTCTTCATGTAAATACGTTTCCATATCCGGATACCTTTGTTCCAATTCCTGCAGTACACTTTCCATGATTTCTTTTCGAACGCCTTTACTCATCTGAATGACTGGTAAGATTTCAGGTATCTGTTCTATTTCTTCTTTTCTTTTTTCCGTCTCTTCTTCAAAAGCTTCCTGATGCGCTATGTTACTTTGCAGATAGTCATCAAGAATATCTTTATCTGCAGCACCCAGTGTCTTTTGTACTAACATACAGCAAATACCAGTTCTGTCTTTGCCGCTGGCACAGTGAATGACTACCGGCACTTTCTTTTCCAGTAATGCATCAAACAGTACTTTTACCATTTCATTATGGTATGGCATCTTGCAATAATAGTCATTAACCTGTGCAAGATGTTTAAGACATTCTGACGAGGTATGTTTTGTAGCGGAGAAACCGAAGTTTACTTTTTTTCCTTCTTTAGTACCACAATGAGAATATGGAAGCTGTTCCATTCCTTCTATATCAGGGTCAGGGTGATGTTTCACTTCGTGTGTATTTCTGAGATCCAGTATATAGCGAATACCGAACTCTTTCATTTCCATGAGTTCTTCTTCACTCATTTTACTGATACTTCCACATCTGAAAAAGACACCTTTTTTAATATGTCTGCCATCTTTTATTTTCATGCCGCCGGCATCTCTGAAATTCATTTCTTTGCGCATATACTGCTCCTGTTTACATTGTACTTTAAGTACTCTGATTCTGCATATTCTTAACGCAAAACTGACATAAATACGTTACAATATTTTCTGTTAAAAAGAGGTGTTTTATGAAAAAGATACGGTTACTTGCAACATCAGATGTTCATGGATATATCTATCCATATTCCTATGCGGATGGCACTAACTTCAATGGTGGATTTGCAAGATTAAAAACTTTAATAGATGCTTTAAGAGATGAGAATACTCTGGTATTGGACAATGGGGATGTACTTGAAGGTTCTCCTTTATCTTTCTATCATTATCACCAGATGCCACTGGATATTTCCCCTATGACCAAAGTTATGAATGAAATGGAATACGATTATGTCAATGTTGGTAATCATGACTTTAACTATGGCGAAGAATGTCTCATGATGCATTTACAGAACTTAAAAGCTCCATGTATTACGAATAACTGGTATTACCATGGTGCTCCTTATGGACCAACCTATGTCGTCAGAGAGTTTGACGGTGTCAAGATTGCTCTGTTTGGCCTGGTTACACAATATATTCCGCATTGGGAAACCAAAGAACATATTTCCAACAGCAAATTTATCTCTGCTATTGAATCCGCAAAGAAAACCGTAGATACTATCAGACGTTTTGAAAAACCAGATTATATTGTCTGTATGTATCATGGTGGATTTGAAAAGGATCTGACCACAGGAAGACCTTCAGAAGATCTGACAGGTGAAAATGAAGCATATGATCTGATTCGTTCTGTTCCTGGTATTGATATTATGATTTCCGGTCATCAACATAGAACTTTGAGCGGTAAATTATTTAACACACATTACACTCAGACCAATGCCAACGGTCAACAACTGGCATGTATAGATATTTATCCTGAAACGCATACCATTGAAACACATATTCTTTCCTGTGATACCAAAGCCGATTCTTCTATCACTGCACTTGTACAGCAGGAGGAAGATATCTGTCAGGAATGGCTGGATACACCACTTGGTACAAGTAAAATCGATCTGAGAGTCAGAAATGAAAATGATGCAAGAGTACATAAATCCCAGATAATTACCTTCCTGAATAAAGTCACCATGGAAGTTACTGGTGCTGACCTTGCGGCCAATGCCTTATTCTTAGGAGCTACTGGATTTAAATCTGAAATTACAATGAGAGATCTTGTCAGTACCTATGTCTATCCAAACACACTGGTTATCAAAAAGATTACAGGTAAAGTTTTAAGAGAATATCTTGAAAAATGTGCTGAATTCTTTACGGTTAAAGGAGATGGTGTAGGCATCAATCCTTTATTTGAATCTCCTAAACCTCAGCACTTTAACTACGATATGATAGATGGTGTAGAGTACATTATCAAAGTATCCAATCCTGAAGGTTCCCGTATTACTTCTCTGACAAGAAACGGACAATTTGTCAAAGAAGATGATGAGTTCACAATAGCCGTGAATAATTACAGAGCCAGCGGTGGTGGCAATTATAACATGATCAAAAACGCTCCTGTTGTTAAGGAAATCTCAGAAAGCATGGTAGAAATTCTGGCAGAATATATCATGCATAAAAAAGTCATTGATTTTGAACCTGTACATAATATTGATGTGATTGTGTAAAAGTTTTAAAAGTATAGCAGCCAGGCTATACTTTTTTAGTATGCGAAATTAAAAACAAGAGCCATGGTTTCAACCATGGCCCTAAAGGGGGGAGAGGAATATCTTACGCGATGGAAATGAATTTCTTTTCCTCAGCTTCCTTCTTTTCAGCTGTAGGAACTGTAATGCACAGAACACCATCGTTATAAGAAGCTTTAATATCGGAATCCTTAATAGAATCACCTACATAGAAAGTTCTGGATGTAGTTCCTGAATATCTTTCAGAACGAAGAACTGTACCTTTTGCGTCCCTTTCTTCTTTTGACTCATTATGGCAGGCACTGATTGTCAGATTGCCATTAAACAGAGAAATCTTAATATCTTCTTTCTTATATCCAGGTAATTCTACATCCAATAAGTAGTTACCATCCTTCTTACGAATATCTGTACGCATCAGGGAATTATTTCCTGTAAATGAATCGTTGAACAAATCATCAAATAAATTTCTTTCTGGTAAATATCTCATAGTTTATACCTCCTAAGGTTCTTTTTCCTTACATTCAATATAATACAACTTTATTTAGCACTGTCAAGTGTCAAGTGCTAATTTATTTAATCTTTTTTAACACTTTACTTTATAAATATAAAAAACAGCCTGTATTTAAGCTGTTTTTTGTGTTAGCAGATTATTTATATGCTTGCTAAATTATTTGCTTAATGAGGTAAAGCTTCCATCTCCATCAGGTGTAGTTCCTTCTATAATCATAGAAGGATTAACAGATTTCAGGAAAGCCGCAAGTCTTCTGCTCTGCAATGTATTATCACTGTATAAAGGAACTGATGTGTTATTTACCGTTAATACAACAGATTCTTTTCCTTTTGAGGAAGGCTTTACTTCCATTTTCTGAATGGAATGTAAAGTGACTTCCTGAATATGCATTTTCTCATCACAGGCAAGCAGTCTGTCCGGAAGAATAAAACTTCTTCCAATCATACTGCCCTCTTCATAATATCTTCCGGTTTCTTTGACACCTCTTAGCTGGTTTCCTACCTGCCATTTACGAAACTCGCTGTAAGCAATCTGAGCAATCAGTACTAAACCGCATATAACGCCTGCATAATAGAAAACATTGTTTTTGGTTTTAAATGTCAGAAAGGCAAAGATAAAAACAAGTACTGCATTAAGAATCAAAGTGACTGAAAACTGTAAAGATATACAGGATTTATAAAATCTTTTAATCATGGGTTCCTCTTTCTAAAAAGAACTGCATTTGCAGTTCTTTATTTACCACCTACAGAGAGACGGTTCATGGCTTTCTTTAAAGATACTTCTGCACGCTTTATATCAATAGAAGGATCAGCTTTACGTAAACGTTCTTCTGCTCTTTCTTTTGATCTTTCAGCTCTTGCAATATCAATATCTACTTTATTTTCAATCGCATCCGTTAATACTTCTGCAAGATTTTCTCTGAAGTAGAATAAGCCTCCTGCTACCGCAAACTCTTCTCTTTTTCCATCAATATCACTTGTCATTTTTCCAATCTTCAACATTGTGACAAGTGGCATATGGTTGGCAAGGATTCCCTGATCACCATCACTGGTCTGAATATTCAAGATGGCTGTGTCCCACTCTCTGTAAACACCATGAGGAGTTACGACACGTACATGAAAAGTACTCATTTTAATGTCTCTGCTTTCTTTACGACGTCTTCAATAGTACCTACAGACATAAATGCCTGTTCAGGAAGATCATCGTATTTTCCTTCCAGAATTTCAGCAAAGGAACGTACTGTGTCTTTCACCGGAACATAAATTCCTTTCAGACCAGAGAACTGTTCTGCAACGCTGAAGGGCTGAGACAGGAAGTTACGGATACGTCTTGCACGAGCAACAATCTTCTTATCTTCTTCAGATAATTCTTCCATACCAAGAATGGCAATGATATCCTGCAATTCTTTATATCTCTGTAAAATCTGCTGTACCTGACGTGCAACATGATAATGCTCTTCACCAATTACAAGAGGATCCAGCATACGGGAAGAAGAACCCAGCGGATCAACTGCAGGATAGATACCTAATGCTGCAATGGAACGGTCAAGGACAAGTCTTGCGTCAAGATGAGAGAAAGTAGTTGCCGGAGCCGGGTCTGTCAGGTCATCGGCAGGTACATAAATTGCCTGTACGGATGTAATAGAACCATCATCAGTAGATGTAATACGTTCCTGGAGCTGACCCATTTCTGTTGCAAGAGTAGGCTGATATCCTACAGCACTAGGCATACGGCCTAATAATGCGGATACTTCAGAACCTGCCTGAGTAAAACGGAAAATGTTATCGATAAACAATAATACATCCTGATGTTCTTCATCACGGAAATACTCTGCCATAGTTAATGCACTTAAGGCAACACGCATTCTGGCACCTGGAGATTCATTCATCTGACCATATGTAAGAACAGTATTCTTTAATACGCCGGATTCTTTCATTTCATGATACATGTCGTTACCTTCACGGGTTCTTTCACCGACACCTGCAACGACAGATCTTCCACCATGTTCAATAGCAATATTATGAATGAGTTCCTGCATCAATACTGTTTTACCAACACCTGCACCACCAAACAATCCAATCTTACCACCTTTGGAATACGGGCATAATAAGTCAATGACTTTAATACCTGTTTCCAGGATTTCAGAAGATGTCTGCTGCTGAGCAAATGTAGGAGCTTCTCTGTGAATAGGCATTTTTTTGGTAGCTTTGACTTCACCCAGTCCATCGATTGGTTCACCCAATACGTTGAACATTCTGCCTAATACTTCATCACCAACAGGAACTTCAATAGCGTTTCCTGTATCGATACAAGTCATACCACGTACCAGTCCGTCTGTAGAGCTCATGGCAATGCAACGAACAATATCGTCTCCTACGTGCTGAGCAACTTCACAAGTCATCTCTTTACCATCCTGTAACTGAATGTGAATGGCATTTCGGATAGCTGGTAAGTTCTCACTGGAGAAACGAATATCAATAACTGGTCCAATAACTTGTACAATTTTACCTGTATTGTTCATATTTCACCTTTCTACACAGCTTGTGAACCACCAACAATTTCGGTGATTTCCTGTGTGATTGCGGCCTGTCTTGCTTTGTTGTATTCTAATAACAGGCTGTTTCCAAGATCTTCGGCGTTATCTGTTGCGGTCTTCATCGCAACTCGTCTTGATCCCTGTTCACTGGTTGTGCTCTCCATCCAGTCAGAGTAAGCCACATCCTGTAACATCATCGGGATGAGTTCATCCAGAATGCTGTTGGCGTCAGGCTCAAATAATGTTTCTACATGACTGTCTGATTTTTCTTCTTTGACATTTAAGCTGCAAGGAAGAAGCACATCTGTATCTGGAGTAAATGTCATTGTATTCACGAAACGTGTATACAAAATCTGTACAACTCCAACTTCTGCATTTTGATATGCCCTGACTGCATCCATTACTATTTCTTTCAGATGCATGTACTCTAACATATCACTGGAATCAGGTCCCTGATTGATCAGGGAGAATCCGGCTGTCTGCATGGCTTTATACATATTTGTGCCAATGACATAGACAGAATCCCCTTCATGAATATGTGCCTGTGCAAACTTTACAACATTCTGGTTGTATCCTCCGCACAAACCAAGATCACTTCCGATAACAATCCAGTAGGCTTTATCGGAGGTATTTGCTTTCATATACTGATTATCCAGTTTTGGATTTTTAGCGACAATTTCTTCTACAGTTTCCTGTAATCTTTTTGCATATTCACGATTGGATTCCATCTTGTTACGCTGTTTAAATAACTTGGCATTGGCAATCATTTCCATTGCCCTGGTTATCTTCTTTGTAGAGTTGACAGACTTTATTCTTGTTCTTAAAGCCTGCTTCGACTGACTCATACATTTGCTCCCTTACGTAACTTGAATTGTTCCAGTGCCTCTTTCATTCCTTCAGAAATCTTTGTATTCAGTTCATCATCGATATCCTGTTTTTCATTGATTTCCTGTAAAATTTCAGGATGGTTTTCTTTGAAGTATGCATGCATTGTCTTTTCAAACTCTGCAACATCTTCTACCTCAACTTCATCCAGCTGACCATATTTGGCAGCATAGAGAGATAATACCTGCCCATCCATAGGCATTGGTTTATACTGAGGCTGTTTTAACAGTTCCATAACTCTTGCACCATGAGAAATGATTTTCTTTGTACTTGCATCAAGGTCAGATCCAAACTGAGAGAAAGATAACATTTCATTGTACTGCGCAAGATCCAGCTTCAAGGAAGAAGAAACTTTCTTCATTGCTTTTGTCTGTGCATTGGAACCTACACGGGATACGGATAAACCGGAATCTACAGCCGGTCTTACACCTGCAGCAAATAAGTCTGTCTGCAAGAAAATCTGTCCGTCTGTAATAGAAATAACGTTTGTAGGAATATAGGCGGAAATGTCACCTGCCTGTGTTTCAATGATAGGTAAAGCGGTTAAAGAACCTCCGCCTAATTCATCTGATAACTTGGCAGCTCTTTCCAGTAAGCGGCTGTGTAAGTAGAATACATCACCAGGATACGCTTCACGTCCCGGAGGTCTCCTTAATAACAGAGACATGGTTCTGTAAGCAACGGCGTGTTTACTTAAGTCATCGTAAATAATCAGAACATCTTTTCCCTGTTCCATCCATTCTTCACCCATAGCACACCCTGCATATGGAGCAATGTACTGTAACGGAGCACTTTCAGATGCACCTGCATTGACGACTGTTGTATATTCCATTGCGTCGTTTTCTTTTAATTTCTGTACCATACGTGCTACGGTAGATTCCTTCTGTCCGATAGCTACATAGATACAATATACATTTTTACCCTTCTGGTTAATGATAGTGTCTACTGCAATTGCAGTTTTACCTGTTTCTCTGTCACCGATGATCAATTCACGCTGTCCTTTACCAATAGGAATCATGGAGTCAATCATCTTAAGCCCTGTCATCAATGGCTGATATACAGACTTACGGGACATAACACCAGGTGCTACACGTTCCACAGGTCTGGTTTTATCTGTTTTAATCTCACCTTTATTATCAATAGGCTGTCCTAATGCATTGACAACCCTGCCTAATAGAGCATCTCCTACTGGAACTTCTACAATTCTTCCAGTACGTTTTACTTCATCCCCTTCTTTAACAAGGATATCAGAGCCTAAAAGAACAACACCAATATGATCTTCTTCCAGGTTCTGTACCATTCCCATAACACCGTTAGGGAATTCAAGAAGTTCTGAAGACATGGCCTGATCAATGCCTTGTACCATGGCGATACCATCACCAACAGAAATAACATATCCTACGTCATCAGAATGAATCTGTGTATCGTAGTTTTTAATTCTCTCTTTTATAAGAGAACTGATTTCTTCCGGTCTGAGAGTATTCATGCACGGCCTCCTTTCAGTAATACTTGTTTTAATGTTTCCATTTTATTTTTGAATGTATTATCTGTAACTGTATTTCCCACTATGACTTTAATGCCTGCAATCAATTCTGGTTTTACAGTGTTCTGTAATACGATTGTTTTACCTGTATTCTTCTCCAAAGCAGTTTTGATTTCCTGCATATCTGCTTCAGACAGTGGTTTTGCGGATTGTACAATTGCTTTCTGAATGCCTAGTTCGTCATCGGCAAGTTCAATGTACATACGTAAAATCTCTTTCAGATAATATGTACGATCTTTATCTACCAGCAATTTCAGGAAATTAATCATGTCTTTATCAAAGACATCTTTAAAAGTGGATTCCAGATACTCTTTTTTTTCTTCAGCAGTTATTTTTACCGCTCTTAAGAAAATCAGTAAATCATCACTTTTTTCCAGTGCTGTCAGCAAACATTCACATTGAGAACATTTCTCAGCAACTGTATCTTCTTCCTTAGCCAGCTGATACAGACCATAGCCATATCTGGCAGCAACTTCGCTAATCATGAGATGCGTCCTTTACAAACTCTTCAATAGCTTTACGGTCCATATCACTTGTATCTTTAGAACCTACAAGTTTTTCTACAGCACTCATAGCTACTTCAACCATTTCCTTACTCATGCCGTCATACATCTGCTGACGATCACTTTCAATCTGTTCCTGAGCTTTCTTACGTAACGCATCTGCCTGTTTTCCTGCTTCCAACAGGATAGACTCTTTTTCGTCCTTGGCCTGTTTGACAGCAGCTTCTACTATCTTCTCACCTCGAGCACTTGCACCCTGCAATTCTTCCAGAGCCTTCTGTCTGTCGGTTAAAGCATCCTGTTTTGCCTGTTCACTTTCAGCAAGATCGCTTTGCATTTTATCTGCACGCACATCCAGGAAATTCTTAACGGATTTCCACAGGAATTTCTTCATCAGTAAAAACAAAACAAGTGTAGAACATAATTGAACAAGCATTGTCATTGGATTAGGAATCAGTTGTTCAACGATGTCAATATCAATCATTGTAGCTGTACCCTCTTATCAGAGATTAGGATAAACGAACATTAATAAGATAGAAACTAACAAACCATAAATAGCACATGTTTCAGATAAAGCGATACCTAAGATCATTGTAGAACGAATCTTTGATTCTACTTCCGGATTCTTGCCGATAGCATCACACGCATGAGCCGCACAGGTACCTTCACCAAGACCTGTCATCATACCTGTCATGACTGCCAAACCTGCACCAATTGCAATTAAACCTTTGTTGATATCCATAATTTTCCTCCTATTGGACCTCTTTTTTATTTTCTTCAGGAATATCATTTCCTACAAGAACGACTGTTAAAGTAACAAATACTAATGTCTGGATAAATCCAGCGAATAAATCAAAATACACATGTAATACCGGAGCCAGGACAGGGGCCATAAAGTTAAATACGGTACCGCTGGTTGTGATCCATCCAAGCAACAGATTACTTAAAGACTGACATGCACTGTAAATCAACTGCATCATAATGCCACCACACAGAATATTTCCGAACAAACGCAGTGACATGGAGACCATTGTTGAGAACTTTCCAAATATATTCATTGGCAACATCACAGCAATCGGTTCTATAAAGCTGTGCATATAGGCCTTAAATCCACCATACTTCAATTCCACTCTCTGAATGAGCACCCATGTGATAATGGATAATAACAGAGTGACACTCAGATTTGAGGTTGGTGAGGATAATCCAAATAAGGAAATAATATTGCTTACAAAGATATATACCCACAAGACAAGAATATACGGAACATAATGGTCTGCCAGTTTCTGTCCCAGGTTATCGGAGCACATTCTGTACACACTTTCTACTCCTAAAATAACCGGTACAATGATTCCTTTTGGCTTGGCAAAAGGATCTGTCTTATCTAATTTCTTAGATATAGCAATAATAGCGAATGCTAACAGAATCGTAATCAGGATAATCGTGTAGACATCTGATTGAATCTTCACATGCATCCACCTCCTTTCTTTTGCAGCAATACGTCAATGGTAACTGTAATTTTCAGCATCAACAGACCTAATGCTACAGTGAATATGTTGAGAATGCTGGGATACAGTGCCGCCACAACCATTGGCACTGCCATACACAGGAAATTAATACAATAATGTCCTAAATATGCATATCCTATTTTCTCTCTTGAATCTAATATGTCTGTCCAATACCATTCATTCCTTTTATATAAGAGGACACACATACCAATACCTACTATATATCCTAAACCCAAAGGTATTCGTATGACAAGAAGTACTATTGAAAGAATACCAGATAGTATTGTAAACAACTTCCAAGTTTGTTTTTGCATCCTTACCTCCGGTGTGTTTACTTTTTTATTGTAGTATTTTTGAAATAAAACTTAATTCACAAATACTCAGATTTGTCTAATCCTGCTGACTTTCTTCAAGACATCCCAGTTCTTCAAGAATTCTGTTAAGATCATCCGTTCCTGTATACGAGATTCGAATTTCTTTCTTACTGATTTCTACATAGGTTCCCAGTTTTTCACTCATTCTGTTTTCAATGTCTTTGACTAACGGATCTTTTTCCTTCTTTGGATCATGTTTTACAACAGGTTCTTTATGTGTCAGTTCTTTAACATATTTTTCTGCAGCTCTGACACTCATCTTCTGTTTTAAGATTGCCTGTGCTGCTTCATACATCTGCTCTTCATCATTTAAACCAAGTAACGGTCTTACATGACCCATAGTAAGTTTTTTATCTACAACAAACTGTTTCACTTCCTGAGGAAGTTTTAAAAGTCTCAGCATATTGGCACAGTATTCACGGGACTTACCAACTCTTTCCGCAAGTTTTTCCTGTGTATAGTGCAATGTATTGACTAAGGATTCAAAAGCTTCTGCTTCTTCAATAGGATTCAGATCTTCTCTTTGGATATTTTCCAGAAGAGCAATTTCCATCATTTCCTGTTCGTCAAAATCTACAATAATCGCAGGAACTGTTTCCAGTTTTACTTTACGCGCCGCTCTTAATCTTCTTTCACCTGCGATCAGATCATAGCCTTTGATACTTTTTCTGACCAGTAATGCTGTAAAAATACCATGCTGTTCAATAGATCTGGATAATTCCTCCAATGCCTTTTCATCAAATTCTTTTCTTGGCTGATAAGGGTTAGGTCGAATTTCCTGAATAGGAATCTGTACTTCTTTTCTACCCTGGGCATCTGTTCCGCTTTCCTGAATCTCATCCAAAAACTGTTCTACATTACTTCCAAAAATAGAGTCCAGGCCTCTGCCAAGTTTCTTTTTCTTTTCTGCCATTAGTAATTACCTTCTTTTGTATTCTGTACAATTACTTCTTTTACAAGCTGTGCATATGCTTTGGCACCATCACATCTTGTATCGTATTCAAATATGGATTGTTCTACTGAAGGAGCTTCAGAGAGTTTGACATTTCTTGGGATAAAAGACTTATACACCTTTTCTTTAAAGTATTTTTTTACTTCCTGCTGAATTTCTACAGATAAACGTGTTCTGACATCAAACATGGTTAACAGAACACCTTCGATAGAAAGATGAGGATTCCATAATTTCTGTACCAGTCGGATAGTACTTAGCAACTGCGTCAGACCTTCCAGTGCAAAATATTCACACTGTACAGGAATGATGACACTGTCTGCGGCCGTTAATGCATTCGTATTCAAAAGTCCTAATGCAGGAGGACAGTCAATGATAATAAAATCATACTGATCCCTGACTGCTTCCAGTTTTCTTTTCAGTAACTGTTCCTTACCAACTTCATAACTGGACATAGCCACATCTGCTCCTGCAAGATCGATAGTACTTGGTAATACATCCAAAGGAGGTATCGTCAGATGCACTGCAGTTTCTTCCACAGTATCATCAGACATCAGAACATCATACACATTACCATTAAACCCTACTTTATTGGCGCCGATACCATGTGTGGCATTTCCCTGAGGATCAAAGTCTACAAGCAGTACTCTTTTATCAAAATAGGCTAATCCTGCCGCAAGGTTAATACTTGTAGTAGTTTTACCTACTCCACCTTTCTGATTTGCTATTGCAATAATTTTTCCCATATGTAAACTCTCCTCTTTCTATTTCACAGGTATGTGTATGACCATACATACCTCATCATCTTTTATAGTCTGATCCACTTTACAATCTATTCCCAGCTTGTGAATCATCTGTACACATTGATTGACAGAATTCACTGCGAGCTGTGTGTTTCTTGTAAATCCTTTTGTTTTCTGTCTTTTATGTACTTTTGCCGGTTGGTTCATTGAAGCAATATACTCTTCTGTTTCTGCTACATTAAGTTGCTTCTTTATAATCTGCTGATATACCTTCTTTTGCTTTGCTGGTTCTACTGTTAATAAGGCACGGGCATGCCTTTCTGTAATTTTCTGTTCAATGACTCCCTGTTGAATATCCTGAGGAAGATTGAGCAAACGTATTTTATTAGCAATACTGGACTGGGATTTACCAATCTTCTGTGCCATCTGTTCCTGTGTCAATTCTGCCTGTCTCATGATTTCCACATAAGATTTGGCTTCTTCAATCGCAGAAAGATTCTTTCTTTGAATATTTTCTACCAGTGCCATCTGTGCAGCCTGGGATTCACTCGGACTTAACACATAACATGGTATTTTTTCAAAACCTGCTTTTGTACAGGCACGGAATCTTCTTTCTCCTGCAATGATTTCATAATGATCATCTACGCTTCTCACTGTGATGGGTTGAATCAGTCCCTGCTGCAGGATGGATTGTGTCAGTTCTTCCAGTGACTCTTCATCAAAGTGAAGACGAGGCTGATATCTGCTTGGAAGAATATCGGTTAATGGTATTTCTACCACCTTCTTGTCTGTCTGTTTTTCAAAGATATTCGCTAACTTCATAGATTCTCCCCTAGAGTGGCTTTTTCTTGATCTGCCCGTAGTTTCTTGGATATTTTTTATCTGTAGGTTTTACCTTTACATAGATAAGATTAACTCTTTCTCCACTTGGCAGAGTGTAGTGTTCTTCTTCTTTCAGTTCCATCCCCAAAATAGTCATTGCTTTAGATGCTGAAAGTTCTTCCTCTTTTCCCTTAGCACCCTTCAATGCATAAAAGTATCCACCCACTTTTACTAAAGGAACACATAATTCACTGAGTACATTTAAATTTGCTACGGCTCTTGCTGTAACTACATCAAAAGATTCTCTGTGATTTATTACAAATTCTTCTGCTCTCTCATTTACAACAAGAATGTTTTCCAGATGCAGATGAGAAATAACTTCTTTTAAAAATGTACATCTTTTACCTGTTGGTTCCAGTAAAGTAACCTGTAGTTCAGGTTTCATGATTTTCCAGACAAGTCCAGGAAACCCGGCACCACTACCTACATCTAAAACACTTCCCTGTACATAGATATTTTGAAGTGGAATAATGCAGTCATAAAAATGCTTTTCCAGAACTTCTTCATATTCTGTAATAGCTGTAAGATTCATCTTCTCATTCCATGTTTTCAATAACTCTGCATATTCCTGTAACTGAAGTAACTGTGTATCGGATAGTGCAATATGCAATGTCTGTAATGCCTGTACAAATTCTTCCTGTCTCATATATATCGTCTCTCTATGTCCCTAGTATACCATAACAAATGTGGAATAATTAGTTTTCCACATTTGCTTAAAAATATACGATGAATATTATGTTTGTGGAATAAATAGTTTTCCACATTTTTTATTTTGTTTCTGTAATGAAATCTGCATGTGGTAAAGTTTCTATCCACTTGCAGAATGCTCTCCATTCAGGTAATCTGTGATCTTTTCTCTGCAGATACATTGTCTTCAATTGTCTGTAGTTCGTTGTCATTCTTGCTGTAAGTCTGAAACCAGCAGGATTGGAATACAGAATTTCCAGATACATTTCTGCCGACTTCTTCACCAGTTCCGCATTGTTTTCTGTATTTTTAATTTCTTCCTGCAGTGCATTATACGCATTTACCTTTTCTTTCATGATATCTATCATTCTTGGATCCACATAAGAAATATAGGCTTCATCAAGATTGAATTTCGTTATTCTGTGCATAGTGGACTGACTGGACACAAAATCCAGAAAGTGATATCTTTCAGCTTCCACCCATGCTTTATTTGTAAAAGTTAAATCGAACTGCACAATAACTCCGTTTAAGAAATTATCATGTCCGCTTCCTGCTTTTGCATTTGCTAAAATCTTGGTACGTGGTGTGATTTCATCTGTGACTTTGCTCAGATCTGTGGCCATTGGATATTTGGCACCTTTTACAGAATCTTCCAGTCCGAATACTTTCACATTACTTACTACTTCTGTATATTCCATGTTTACCTGCTTTCTTATTTGTTTCTTAAATGCATTACCAGAACCGCTATATCACTTGGATCTACTCCGGAGATTCTGGAGGCCTGTCCTACAGTTTGCGGTCTGAATTTCATCAGTTTCTGTCTTCCTTCAATAGACAAATTATCTACCTGATCATAATTCAGATCAGATGGAATCTTTACTTTATCCATTGAAGATAATTTCTTAGCTTCTCTTTTTGCTTTTTCGATATAGCCTGCATATTTGATCTGGATAGATACTTCATCACATATTTTCTTATCTGCTTCTTCATGTGCTTTAGTGAGTAAAGTATATACATCCACCTTTGGTCGTTTAATCAGTTCCAGCGCATTGACTCTGTGTGTTAAAGCATCATATCCCAAAGACTGCAGATATTCACTGACATCTGTATCTTCATGATTATAGGATGTTACAGAAAGCTGATCTTCCAGTTGTTTTTGTAATTCCTGTTTCTTCAGATAACTATCCATTCTTTCCTGAGATATCAATCCAATCTTATATCCTTTTTCAAGAAGTCTTTCTTCAGCATTATCATGTCTTAATAACAGTCTGAATTCTGCTCTGCTGGTGAGTAATCTGTATGGTTCCTGTGTACCTTTCGTAGTCAGATCATCAATCAGTACACCAATATAGGCTTCATCTCTTTGTAAAATCAGAGGCTCTTTACCTTCCAGTTTCATAACAGCATTGATACCTGCCATGATTCCCTGGCCGGCTGCTTCTTCATAACCGCTTGTACCATTGACCTGGCCTGCAGTAAACAGATTTTCAATAATCTTAGATTCCAGAGAAGCCTGCATCTGAATAGGATCCACTGCATCATATTCAATGGCATAAGCATATTTCTTAATAATGGAATCTTCAAATCCAGGAAGACTGTGTACCATCTTTTCCTGAATATCTCTTGGTAAAGATGTAGAGAATCCCTGTACATATGTTGTATCCATCATTTCAGATTCAGGTTCAAGGAATAACAGATGTCTTGGTTTATCTTTAAATCTGACAAGTTTATCTTCAATGGAAGGACAGTATCTTGGACCAACACCTTTGACTACACCGGAATACATGGAACTTTTATTCAGATTGGTTAAAATCAGTTCATGTGTTTCAGGTGTGGTATATGTCATATAACAAGGTACCTGGTCTTCAAAGGGGCGAATTTCTGTTGTTGTCTCTGAAAAAGATAAGAAACCAGGAGTTCCCGGTTCATATTTGGTTTTAGTGAAATCAATAGACTTTGTTAATACTCTTGGAGGAGTACCTGTTTTTAATCTGAATGTCTTTAAGCCTGCATCTCTTAAGGAAGCAGAAAATGCATTTGTAGTTGGTTCAAGGTCAGGTCCACCAGGAGTAACTTCACTGGAAATCATATTGACAGCTGCCATGTAGGTTCCTGCTGTAATAATCACAATATCACTGTAAACACAGGATCCATCACTTAACTGCACCCCCTGTACTTTATTGTTTTCTACAAGTAACTTGGTGGCCATGCCTTCTTTTACTGTCAGATTTTCCTGATGCAGACAGACTTCCTGCATGTATTTTTTATATTTCAGTTTATCAGACTGTACTCTTAAAGCTCTGACACCTGGTCCTTTGGCACTGTTCAGCATTTTAAACTGCAGTGCTGTTTTATCTGCTGTAATTGGCATCTGACCACCCAGAGCATCTATTTCTCTTACAACAATCCCTTTTGCAGGTCCTCCGATACTAGGGTTACAAGGCATTTTACCAATATTTTCAATAGATAATGTCAATAACATTGTCTTGTGATGAAGACGGGCAGCAGCTAAAGCAGCTTCAATACCTGCATGTCCTCCACCAACAACTATAATTTCAAAATCTTTCATCTCTCTTACTCTTTTACTAATTCATTAACTACTTTGACTAATTTCTTTATTTCAGGTTCTTCATTTTCATGTAGCACCTTAAAATGGACAGGTAATGTAATACCGGAATTCATAAGCTGAATTTTATAATACGTCATTCTTCCCAGAAGCTGTACTATTCTCTCCTGTCTGTTCAGAGTATTACATGTGAAAGGTATGGCAATATCTATCTTATCTTTTGTGACATGCATACATTCATATTTACTGTTACGAATGTATTCCCAGTCCGGTAAAGAAACTTGCTGTAAAGAAACTCTGTTGGCAACAGGTTTTTCTTTATCTGTCAGTTTCTGTTCTTTAAGAACATAGGCACTTGTGGATAGAATATGTTTGATTTCATCCTGTAAAAAGATATCTTCGGGAGTTTCATTGGAATTCTGTGTCCATATATCTACTCCGTATTTAGATGCACATTTCAAAATCTTACTGGTGGTGGAAGGATCTTCCTGATCAAGATAATAATAAGATTCCAGTTGCAAGGGTATGGATACTCCTACTTCACTTGGATAGACAGGACTCATAAAGAAAACAATTCTGTCCAGTTCCAGACACAACATTGTTTTTGGTATTTCTCCCTTGGACGCTTTGGAAATAGCTTCCTGCAAATCCTTAAAGGAATCATATCCAGTCTTAGTGGAGTATTGTTTCCA
Organism: uncultured Bulleidia sp.; assembly: GCA_934757945.1. Lineage (GTDB taxonomy): Bacteria > Bacillota_I > Bacilli_A > Erysipelotrichales > Erysipelotrichaceae > Bulleidia. The sequence continues at coordinate 28,659 of CAKVLT010000006.1, forward strand.
CATCTGATTTAAAGATAATCTTTTTGTACCGGAATAGTGTCCATAGCCTATGAACGCTTTTTTCCTTGAACGCACTTTAGTATCGCGTGCATAGAAAAACAACAGATCTCCTTCTTTGAAGTCCGTGAATCTATTTTTGGTTGTTAAACGCCAGAATAAGATGGAGCTGTTGCAGCACAATCTATGGTATTCCAACATTTTTTCATCTGTTACATAGGCTATTGAACTCATATCTATCCCTTTATTTTATGATTAGAATAAACCGAAGGTTTCTCCGTTTTCATCTACTCCCATATTTACTGCAGCCGGTACCTTAGGTAATCCAGGCATAGTCAGTACATTACCTGTATAGGCAACTATAAATCCTGCACCAAGTGAAGTAGAGAAATCACGTACATGGATTGTAAATCCGGAAGGTCTTCCTTTCTTTGCAGTATCATCGGATAAACTGTTCTGTGTTTTAGCTACACAGATTGGAAGTTTGTCCCAGCCGTATTTACTGTATTCTGCAATCTTTGCCTTGGCTTCATCACTGAATTCCACCCCATCTGCACCATATACTGTTTTAGCAATAGTTTCCATCTTATGTTCAATAGAATCATTCACATCATAAAGTGGTACATAAGTATTTTCTTTTTCACATTCTGCACATACTACTTCAGCAAGGTCTTTCATACCTTCTCCACCATTAGCCCATCCGTCTGCTTCAGCAACAGGATAGTTTCTTTCTTTACACCAGTTGAGTAAAGTTTCTACTTCTTTTGGTGTATCTTTGGCAAACTTGTTAATTGCTACAACAAAAGGTAATCCAAAACTCTGAATGGTTTCAATGTGCTTTTCAAGGTTAGCAGCACCTTCTAACAATGCAGGAATATTTTCTTCCGTTAGATGTTCCTGTTCCACATTGCCATGCATCTTCAGTGCTCTGACTGTAGCTACAATAACTACAGCACTTGGGTGAAGATCTGCCATTCTGCATTTGATATCCAGGAATTTTTCTGCACCGAGATCTGCACCGAATCCTGCTTCCGTAACTACATAATCGCTTAATTTTAAGGCGAGCTTTGTAGCTAAAACAGAGTTACATCCATGAGCAATATTGGCAAATGGACCACCATGGATAAATACTGGTGTATGTTCCAGAGTTTGTACAAGATTTGGTTTTAACGCTTCCTTCATAACAACGGTTGCGGCACCTGTAGCCTGAATATCATCTACTGTTACAGGTGTATTTTCGTAAGTATAGGCAACAACACATCTGCCGATTCTCTTGGCGAAATCTTTGATACTTGTTGAAAGACATAATGTTGCCATGACTTCAGAAGCAACTGTAATAACAAATCCGTCTTTTCTTTCTACACCGTTTGTTTTCTTATCCTGGGCAATAGTGATGGAACGTAAAGTTCTGTCATTCATATCCAGACAACGTTTCCATACTACTTTTTCAGGATCAATATTTAATGGATTGCCCTGATATATGGAGTTATCCAGCATAGCAGCAATCAGATTATTACAGGAAGTGATAGCATGCATATCTCCTGTAAAGTGCAAGTTAATAGCTTCCATTGGAACTACCTGTGCATATCCTCCACCTGTAGCTCCACCTTTTAAGCCAAAGACAGGGCCTAAAGAAGGTTCACGTAAGGCAGCCATGGCTTTTTTACCAATCTTGTTTAATCCATCTACCAGACCAATCGTTGTAGTACTTTTCCCTTCACCTGCTTTTGTAGGGGTAATAGCTGTTACCAGAATCAATTTTCCGTCTTTGGAATCTTTCAGAGTTTGAAAAATAGAAGTATCGATTTTTGCCTTATCTTTACCATAAGGTTCTACATACTCAGCATCAATACCAGCTTTTTCTGCAATGTCATAAATGTCTTTTAATGTAGCTTCCTGTGCAATCTGTAAATCTGTTTTCATAGTCACTGTCCTTTCACTTGTTTTCTGTCTTCCAAAGCATGAGATAATGTCATCTCATCTGCATAATCCAACAATCCTCCTGTAGGTAACCCTCTGGCTATTCTGCTGACAGTCAGATTCGGACAGGTGGTACTTAACAGCTTTTCCAGATACATAGCTGTTGTTTCACCATCCATAGTTGTATTTGTAGCAAGGATGATTTCCCTGGCATGCTTACTTCTTTCCAGTAAAGAATCAATATTCAGATTCTGAGGGAGAATACCTTTGCTGGTGGAAATCAATCCATTTAATACATGGTATACTCCGTGATAAACCCCTGTCTTTTCCATAGCCAGTATATCTTTTGTAGTTGCGACTACAAAAATAGTGCTGTGATCTCTAGTTGTATCCTGACATATGGAACAGGTATCCTGATCCGTAAGATTTCCGCATTCTTTACAATAATGTAGTTCTTTTTTTAATCTTGTTAATGAAGAAGCCATATTTTCAATTTCTTCATCAGGGATATCCAGCAGAGATAAAGCATATCTTTCTGCTGTCTTTTCTCCTACTCCTGGAAGAATCTTAAAAGCTTCAATCAACTGTTGTAATACCTCTGGATACATAGTCTTTATTACATTCCAGGGATATGTACATTCTGTGTTATAGCATTCATCTTGGACTCTCTGTCCGCAATGATTTTTTCATTAGCATTATTAAAAGCAATTAATAACACATCCTGTAACATTTCTTTATTTTCTTTATCCATAAGGTCATCAGGAATGGAAATTTCCTGTACCTCATTTTCACCGTTCATAACAATTTTTACTCCATTACTGGAACCTTCATATATTGTATCTTTCAGCTGAGTTTCTACTGAAGATAAAGAAGATTGCATAGCCTGTGCCTGTTCTAATAATTTTTGCAGATCCATTTTTCTTTCCTCCTAGATTATCTGTACGTTGGATTCTCCAAAGAAATCTATTACATTTTCTTCCGGAGTTTTTTCCGTACTGCTATCTACAGTATATTTCTTTACCACATATGGTGCTGGTAAAGTATTTGTTCTATTTCTTTCTACGAACTGTTTGATACAGGACTTAAATTCCTGTTCAGAGATTGCAAATGGCATTTTATCCATTTTCAATGCATTTCTGAAGAAATAATATATTTCCTTATTTTCTTTTTCAGAATTAATTCTGTCTGCCACATATACATCTTTTACAGACAGAAGCAGAATATCCTTACCGCTTGCGGCAACCTGCACATCTTTCAGAAGCATCTTATATTTGATATACATATCTTCAGTTACATAGGTTATTTCAGATAAGGCCTTTGTTGCCTGTGCTTTTTCTTCTTTATTGCATATCTGCAATATAGCAAGCACTTCTTCCTGAGTTAATGTCAGATTATTATTCTCTATTAATGTTTCATCCACAACAGGTTTTTCCTGTACAGGTGGTGCTGAAACAATCGGAGTAATCACAGGTGCAGATACCATTGCCGGTTTTACTGGCTGTGTATTTGGAGCAGATGTATTTATAACAGGTTGTACAGCTATTTCTTCCTGCATGGTCATTTCAAGACATATCACTTCAAAGGCACTATAGGCAGATTGAGCAAGTTTCAGCTTTTCTTTTCCTTGCATCAGAGTATTACTTAACGCAAGTAAATGAGATGGTTTCTGTGTTTCAAGCATGAATTGAGCCTGTTCAACCTGAATGGCTTTTAACAGTTCCGGTTTCTTTGTATAGCTGTAGACTACAGTATCCTTCAAATCTTCTATGAGTGTATCTATCATTCTTGAGATATCTATACCATGCGATTCATAGGAACGGATTCTTTGAATGATGCTTTCTACATTCTTATTAAAAATATCCTGCAGAAAATCTATCTGCTCCTGTAAAGAAGTTAATCCATATATAGTATCTACATTTTCTTCTGTAATGGTATTTTCAGAGAAAGAAGCACATTGATCCATAATAGATAAAGCATCTCTCATACCACCATTAGCAAGAATAGCAATCTTATATGCTGCACTGGTATCCATAGAAATACCTTCTTTTTCAGCAATATCCAGGAGATGGTTCTGTATCTGATCTGTTCTGATTTTAAAGAAATTAAATTGCTGGCATCTGGAAATGATGGTTGGCAGTAATTTTTGAGGATCAGTTGTTGCAAGAATAAAAATAACATTTTCAGGTGGTTCTTCAAGTGTTTTTAATAATGCACTGGAAGCTGCACTGGATAACTGATGTACCTCGTCTATGATATATACTTTATGTTTTCCCATCATTGGAGCAAGCTTACTTCTTTCAATGAGATCACGAATATCTTCTACATGTGTTTCATTAGCTGCATTGATTTCAATAATATCCGGATGTGTACCTTCTATTGCTGCTTTACAATTTGCACACTGTTCACATGGAGCATTTTCTGAATTTTCACAGTTTACTGCTTTTGCAAGTAAACGTGCCATGGTAGTTTTACCTGTTCCACGTGGACCACAGAATAAATATGCATGACCTACCTGATTTGTCTTAATAGCATTTTGAATGGTACGAACAGTCACTTCCTGTCCAACCACCTCATCAAAGCTGGAAGATCTGTATTTTTGATATAGTGCTAATTTGCTCATGTATGCTTACTCCTGTCTACGTTAAATTATATCAAAAAACCTGCATTGCATTGCAGGTTATTTAGTGTTTTGTTGATTCTTCTTCAATTCTCTTTTTAATTTAAAAAATTTTTTAAGTATAGCGGCGCATTCTTCCTGTAATACCCCATATGTAATTTGAGGATGATGATTTATTTTTTTTAGTTTTTCAAGTTGAATAACAGAATCCATACATCCACCTTTTGGGTCTTTAGTTCCATAATATACATGTCGTATCCTTGATAGCACAATATTTCCCGTACACATCATACATGGTTCTAATGTAACATAGAGATCACAGTCATTCAGATAATAATTGCCTGTTTTTTTAGATGCCTTTTCTATAGCCAGCATTTCTGCATGAGCATAACTTAATTTTTTCTTTTCTTTTAAGTTATGAGCTCTTGCTATAACCTTTCCATCTTTTACAATAACTGCACCCACAGGAACTTCATCAATTTCTTTCGCCTTTTCTGCTTCTTTCAAAGCTAATTGCATATAGTGTTCATGTATACTCTTCATAATATAAAAAAGTGGTACACGCAAACAGAGGCACGTATGGCTGCTTTCTTCCGAATCTGACCAGATTAGATACATGTTTGCTGTACCACGGATAGTATAAAATATTTTTAAGACAGAATCAACGTAGAATATTGTTTCACGTGAAACAATTTTCACTTTTTAGGTGTAATAGCTTTCTGACCGCCCATATATGGCTGTAATGGTTCAGGAATCTTTACAGAACCATCTGCTTGCAGATTGTTTTCAACAAATGCAATTAACATTCTAGGTGGGGCTACTACAGTGTTATTTAATGTATGAGGGAAATAATTACCATCCTTACCCTTTACACGAATCTTTAATCTTCTTGCCTGTGCATCACCTAAATTAGAACAAGAACCTACTTCAAAGTATTTCTTCTGACGTGGAGACCAAGCTTCCACGTCACAGCTCTTAACCTTTAAATCTGCCAAATCACCAGAACAACATTCCAATGTACGAACAGGAATGTCCAATGTACGGAAGAAATCTACACTGTTCTTCCATAACTGATCATACCAGTATTTAGAATCTTCTGGTTTACATACAACAACCATTTCCTGTTTTTCAAACTGATGAACTCTGTATAATCCTCTTTCTTCAATACCGTGTGCACCAACTTCTTTTCTGAAACATGGAGAATAAGAAGTTAATGTCTGTGGTAACTGATCTTCAGGAAGAATCTGATTAATGAATCTTCCTACCATGGAATGTTCAGAAGTACCAATCAGATATAAATCTTCTCCTTCAATCTTATACATCATATTCTGCATTTCAGCAAAAGACATTACCCCGTTAACAACGTTACCGTGAATCATGAATGGAGGTACAAAATATGTAAAACCTCTGTTAATCATGAAGTCTCTTGCATATGCAAGAATAGAAGAATGCAGTCTTGCAACATCACCTTTTAAATAATAAAAGCCATTACCTGATGTTCTGCCGGCAGCATCAATATCCAGACCATCTAATCTTTCTAAAATATCCGTATGATAAGGAATTTCATAGTCAGGAACGACTGGTTCACCAAACTTTTCAATTTCCTGGTTTTCAGAATCATCTTTACCAATTGGAACACTTGGATCAATAATGTTTGGAATTACCATCATTCTCTTATTAATTTCTTCAGCAAGCTCTTCCTCTCTCTTACCACAGGCATCCATTTCGTCACCAAGATCTTTAACCTGTGCTTTTACCTGTTCTGCTTCGTCCTTCTTGCCTTCTTTCATTAACATACCGATGGATTTTGACATCTTGTTACGGTCAGCTCTTAAAGTATCTCCCTTTTGCTTTGTTTCACGGAATTCTTTATCCAACTGAGCTACTTCATCTACCAACACAAGTTTTTCATCCTGGAATTTCTTTTTAATGTTTTCTTTTACGATTTCAGGATTTGTACGAATAAGGTTAATATCAATCATAATTCCTCCTAATACTATAAAAACACATCTTCCTCAAAAGGGACGATGTGTTAATTCGCGGTGCCACCCTATTTACATATTGTTTCACGTGAAACAATATATCTCTCATTTTATGGATAACGGACATTTCCGGAAGCTATTAACTTCTCTCAGAGATGGAATTCAATACATACTCTTATTCATTTGCACCAACCATGAATTCTCTATAAAGAATATACATATACTAGTTCTCTTCAACGATTTGCACATTCATTTAAGCATTCCTACTTTTAAATGTCAATGCATAAAGAAAAGAAGTTCTGAGAACTTCTTATTCTTCGGTTGTTTCAATTTCTTCCTCAACTTCAGGTTCCAGAATAGAAATATTAGATACCTTGGATCCTTCTTTCAGATTAATCAGTTTCACACCACTGGATACCCTTCCGTGAGTATTTACCTGTGATAAACTGATACGAATAACAATACCATCATCACTCATCAAGATACAGTCTTCATCACCGTTAACAGCCTTCAGACAAATCAGATTGCCTGTCTTATCCGTAACATTCAATGCTTTCACACCCTTAGCGCCTCTGTTAACAATTCTGAACTCTTCAATAGGTGTCTGCTTTCCATAACCGTTTTCAGTAACAGTTAACAGGTATTTGCCTTCATAATCTACTGCCATACCTACAACACTGCCACCATCGATATTAAATCCTTTCACACCCATAGATGTTCTGCCTAATGGACGAATTGTATTTTCATTGAAACGAATTGCTTTACCATTTGAACCTGCAAGAATTATTTCATCCTCACCATGAGTTCCTTTGACAAATGCAAGTTCATCATCTTCTCTTAATGTAATAGCCTTCTTACCATTTTTCTGAATAGATTCAAATTCAGAAACAGGTGTTCTCTTTACCAGACCATTCTTTGTACTGAAGAACAGATACTGAATATCTTTTTCGTCTGTACTGTATGGAACCATTGCTTTAATCTTTTCTGTCTTGTCGATGGCAATGATATTTACCATTGGAATACCTTTAGATGTTCTGGAGAATTCAGGAATATTATATCCCTTTATACGGAACACTCTTCCTTTATCTGTAAAGATCAGAAGATGATCATGAGTAGACATATTGATAAACTGATCAATCACATCATCATTATGCAAATCCATTCCCTTGATACCACGTCCACCACGATTCTGTACTTTATACGTATCTGTAGTCAGACGTTTAGCATACCCGTTGGAAGATAATGTAATAATGACATTCTGTACAGGAATCAATTCTTCATCTTCCATATCTACAGAAGCATCAATAATTTCTGTTTTTCTAGGATTTCCATATGTATTCTTGATTTCAATCAGTTCCTCTTTCAGAATCTGAAGAACTCTGTCATGATTAGCAAGAATATCTTCCAGATCAGCAATCTTGATTAACAGATCCTGATATTCATTTTCAATCTTTTCTCTTTCCAGACCTGTCAGTCTTCTGAACTGCATGTCAAGAATAGCCTTTGCCTGAATTTCATCCAGATTGAAACCTTCCATTAATCGTGGCATAGCTTCATTAGCATCTTTACTGTTTCTGATGGTATGAATGATTGCATCCAGATTATCTACAGCAATTCTCAATCCTTCCAGAATATGAGCTCTGTCTTTTGCTTTCTTTAAATCAAACTGAGTACGTCTTACAATAACTTCATCCTGGAATTTGATATAACCTTCTATCAATTGTTTCATAGAAGTCTGACGAGGAACTCCATCAAATAAAACGACATTATTTACAGAAAAATTACACTGCAGAGGTGTCATTTTATATAACTGATTTAAAAGTACTTCAGGCTGAACATCTTTACGCAATTCCATAACAATACGAATACCATCCATATTGGATTCATCTCTTAAATCAGTAATGCCTTCAATCTGTTTTTCACGTGCAAGTGAAGCAATCTTTTCTACAAGAGAAGCCTTATTAACAGTATATGGAATTTCATACACAATAATACGCTTCTTACCATTAGCCATATCTTCAATACGTGTTTTAGCACGCATGACAACAGCGCCTCTGCCTGTTTCAAAAGATTTATAGATACCACTTCTTCCAAGAATATAGGCACCTGTAGGAAAATCCGGACCCTTAATATAATTCATCAGTTCACTGGTAGTGATTTCAGGATTATCCATCACAGCAATACAGCCATCAATAACTTCTGCAAGATTATGTGGAGCTACATTGGTAGCCATACCTACGGCAATACCCATAGAACCATTGACAATAAGGTTTGGAAAACGAGAAGGTAAAACAGTTGGTTCCTTTTCTTCACCATCATAGTTGTCAATCATATCTACTGTATCTTTATCAAGATCTCTTAACATTTCTACAGCAATCTTAGCCATACGTGCTTCGGTATAACGCATAGCTGCAGCACCATCGCCATCCATAGAACCAAAGTTACCATGTCCATCTACAAGTACTTCACGCATATTCCAGTTCTGTGCCATATAAACCAGGGCACCATAAATAGAACTATCACCATGAGGATGATATTTACCCATGGTATCACCAACAATACGTGCACATTTACGATATGGTTTATCAGGTCCATTATTCATCTCATTCATTGCATACAAGATACGTCTCTGAACTGGTTTTAAACCATCCCTGACATCAGGAAGTGCTCTTGCGACAATAACGGACATGGAGTACTCTAAAAAGTCTCTGCGTATTTCTTTTGTAAGATCTGTTTCAGTAATATGTCCCGGATCAAAATTATCTTCATCAAATTCCATGAAATCATCAAATCCCATAGTTACACCTCCCTATTAGAAATCTAAGTTTTCTACAAAGTTTGCATTTTCAATGATGAAGTTCTTTCTAGGCTCTACTTCATCACCCATCAGCATACTGAAATTTCTGTCAGCTTCTTCACCATCATCTACAGTAACTCTGATTAAAGTTCTGTTTTTTGGATCCATTGTGGTTTCCCATAACTGTTCAGGATTCATTTCACCTAAACCTTTATATCTCTGAATGGACAAGTGAGAACCCATTTCTTCTTTAATTCTTTCAAGCTGATTATCTGTATACGCATATTTCACGCTGTTACCCTTCTGTACCTTATACAGAGGTGGTTGTGCAATATAGATATATCCCTGTTCCAGTACAGGTTTCAGGAATCTATAGAAGAAAGTTAATAACAAAGTACGTATATGAGCACCATCGACATCGGCATCGGTCATGATTACAATTTTGTTATATCTCAACTTTGAAGTATCCACTTCCTCTTTGATACCACATCCAAAGGCTGTAACCATAGAACGAATTTCTGCATTGTCAAATGCTCTTTCTTCTCTTGCTTTTTCAACGTTAAGAATCTTACCTCTTAATGGAAGAATAGCCTGATAGTGGGAATCTCTACCCTGTTTAGCAGAACCGCCGGCGGAGTCACCCTCGACAATATAAATTTCGCATATACTGCTGTCTTTACTGGAACAATCTGCTAATTTACCAGGTAAGGAACCAATTTCAAGAGGATTCTTTCTTCTGGTCATTTCTCTGGCTTTTTTAGCCGCAAGTCTTGCACGAGATGCAAGAGAACACTTTTCTACAATCATTTTTGCTTCATCTGGATTTTCCATCAGAAATTTTTCCAGCTGAGAGCCAAAGATATCTGAAACAATCTTTCTGACTTCAGAATTACCTAATTTTGTCTTTGTCTGTCCTTCATACTGAGGATCAGGATGCTTGACAGAAATAACTGCTGTAATACCTTCTTTACAGTCATCTGTAGACAAATTTGAATCTTTATCTTTCAACAGTTTTGCATTTCTTGCATACTTATTAATTTCTCTGTTTAACGCAAGATTAAATCCCTCCAGATGGGAACCACCTTCTACAGTATTGATATTATTACAGAATGTATAAATAGACTGATTATAGCCATCGTTGTACTGAATAGCAGCTTCTACCTGAATATTATTTTCATAACCTTCAGCATATACAATATCTGGATGTACGACAGTTTTATCTTTATTCAGATATTTCACATATTCCAACAAGCCGCCTTCATATAAGAATTCATATTTTTTCTTGGATTCTTCTGTCTGTCTTTCATCACAGAAAATCAGACGAATGCCTTTATTCAAAAAAGCTAACTGTCTTAGTCTGTTTTTAATGATGTCATGATCATATATTGTTGTTTCGGTGAAAATGGAAGGATCTGCTTTAAATCTGACACTGGATCCATGTTTATCTTTATCACATGTACCAATAACCTTCAGTTCTTCTACAGGATGTCCTCCGTTTTCAAAACGTATAAAGTACATTTTTCCATCATGATATACAGTCACTTCCAGCCATGAAGCAAGTGCGTTAACAACAGAAGCACCTACACCATGCAAACCACCTGAAATCTTATAGGCACCTCCACCAAACTTACCACCTGCATGAAGCACAGTAAAAATAGTTTCAATAGTAGATTTACCTGTTTTTTCATTCATACCTGTAGGCATACCACGTCCATCATCATCTACCTGTACGATATTGTCATTGTCGATAGTTACAGTGACAGTACTTGCGTATCCTGCCATAGCTTCATCGATACCATTATCTACAATTTCCCATACCAGATGATGTAAACCCCTGCTACTTGTAGTTCCAATATACATACCAGGTCTTTTACGTACAGCTTCCAGTCCATCCAATACCTGAATTTCAGAGTCATCATATTCTTCTGTTACTTTCATATCTAATTCCTGTCCAATAACAGCATTAGAAATATCTGATTCTTCTATTTCATTGTTTTCCTGTACTTTATTTTCTTCACTCATCTGTTGGTCCTCCTTTTAGAGATACGGTTCCATTTACTATATGAAATTCTTGTATAGGGATATCTGCAATTGATGCAGGTATTTCCGTTGTTGTAAGTATGCATTGTTCTGCTTTTCTGCATATTTCCAGCAGTCTTTTCTGTACATGTATATCCAGTTCAGATAATACATCGTCAAATAATAAAACAGCATCAATGCCTGTCTGTTGTTTTATGTAGTAATGTAAAGCAAGTTTCAAAGATAACAGAATCATTCTTTTCTGCCCCTGAGAAGCTTTTTCTATTACATTCTGACCGTTCATCAGAAATATAAAGTCTTCTCTGTGAATACCGGTAGTTGTGGTACGGTAATCCATATCTTTTTTTCTTGCGTTTTTATGCAGTTGCACAAGATTCTCTTTTGTACAAGTCATTCCATCCAGACAACACATGTACTGTATGTTTAAAGTCATATCTGAGGCGTGAAACAGATACGTAAAATACTTCTGAATGGTCTCATTAAGACTTTGAACAATTTTTGTTCTTTCTTCGATTAAAACATATTCCTGTTCACTTAAAATCTCGTCTAAAGTATCCAGATAGATTTCATCTATCTTTGGCTGCTTCAGAAGAAAATTTCTTTTCTTTAAAGTATCGCGAAATCTGTTTAATGCATAAATATACTTTCTGGATAATTTACCCGCCTCCTGATTTATCAGCTTTCTTCTCTCCATTGGAGAATCACTGAATAAACTCAGATCATCCGGAGAAAAGAAAATAACATTTAAATTACCTATAAAATCACTGCTTCTGGATACTGGTTGGTGATGCAGAAAAAGTGTTTTTCCTTTTTTATGTAAAACAGCTTTGATATCTGTCTTTTTATCATTTTCATATACATCACATTCCATGCTTGCAAAAGAACATCCGTCCTTAATCAGTTTTTTATCATTAGATACCCTGTGAGATCTTGTTAAAGAAAGATAGACAAGGCTTTCAAGAAGATTTGTCTTCCCCTGGGCATTATTACCAGATAAAACATTAATTCCCTTTGAGAATGTGACAGAACAGGATTCATAATTTCTGTAATTGTACAAAGTCAATGTATGTACAAACATTATCCAACTACATACTTCTTTCCATCCACGTAAACTATGTCACCCGGATATAATTTTCTTCCTCTGCGGTTTTCAGGTTCTCCATTCACAGTAATATCTGCTTCCTGTGCCATGATTTTTGCCTGTCCACCTGTAGATGCAATGCCCAATAATTTAAGGAATTGCTGTAAGGTTATGTATTCTGTTTTTAACATATTGTAACCTCTTTTCTATTTGTGAAAATCACCAGTACAATTATAGCATAAAATGTATAAAAAAGCCTTTATTTTACCGCATTTTTATAACTTGTGAAAGAAAAAAAACAGGTATTGTTTTTATACCTGTTTCACAAGAATTTTTATCAGTTATATGTTCTGATTGGAAGAGATAACTGCAGGATGGAATCATCATCCGGATTAGTTAAAATGAATGGCTTCATTTCTCCTGAAAACTTAATGCAGATAGTATTTCCTTTTAAAGCTCTTGCGGCCTGCAGAACATAAATACTTGAGAAAGAGATGTCTAAAGGTTCTCCTTCATAAGTAGCACCATCCAGGGATAAGTTCTGTTTGAAGTCGCCAATTTCCTGAGATTTATTGGAAATCAGAATTTCATCTTCAGAACACTGCAGTCTGTTGATGGACATATTGTCATTCTTGATAAACATACCTCTGTCAATAACACTGATTAACAGAGAACGATCTACAGTTAAAGTTCTGTTAAATATAAGAGGATTGATTAATCTGTCTGCTTCAGGGAAGTTACCTTCCAATAGTCTTGTCTGTAAGACAATACCGTTTGCAGTAAACTGACACTTCTTTTCGTTATAGTTCATCGTAATAGAAGCTGTTTCATCCAGTAATAAGATAGATTTTACCTGAGCAAGACTCTTTGCAGGAATTGTAAAAGTAACTTCTTTATCACTGTCAAAATCAATAATCTTTCTTGCCAAACGATAAGAGTCTGTTCCACAGCATTGCAGTTTATTCTGTTTTAAAGAGAAGTTTACACCTGTCAGAATAGCTCTTTGTTCACTTGTACTTGTTGCAAAGGAAGTCTGTTCAATAATTTCAATCAATGTCTTTACAGGAAGTACCATTTCATCTACAGGTTTACTTAAATCAATTGTAGGATATTCACTTGCTTTCATACCATTGATTCTGAATTCAGCATTGTTTCCCTTAAACATAGTAAAAGCGCCATCAATCAATTCAATTTTTACAATATCAGAGTCAATCTTATGTACAATATCCAGCAGATATTTAGATTCAATAACAATTGAACCTTCTTCATTTACCTGAAGATTCAGATCTTCATCTGTTTCGTTACTTAATGTTTTCTGAATAGTAATGTCATTATCGCTTGCAGTTAATACCATGACATTATCCTGAATAACCTGCATCTTAATACCTTTTAATGCAGGCAATGGAGTAGTTGAGGATATAGCGTGAGATACATCCTGTAAGGAATCGTAAAATTTGTTTTTTGAAATACTAAAGTTCATGTGCTGCCTCCCTGGCTTTATGTATATATATTTATTTTTAATTTATTACTATTAGGACGGTGGAAAAGTGGAAAAGTAGTCAGAAACTCAATATTCATCATATATTTTGATGAATATCAGTTGTGGAAAACTTGTGGAAAGATGTGGAAAACTATTTCAGCGACTGTTCAATTTCATGAATTGCCGTATTCAGTGCTTCATCTTTCTTTAAAGCTTTACTGATCTTATCATAGGCATTGATAACTGTAGAATGATCTCTGCCTCCAAAGGCGTCCCCAATCTTAATATATGACAAATTTAATAATTTACGACATAAATAAATAGAAATTTGTCTTGCGTTGGAAATATTTTTTGTGCGGGTTTTGGATGTAATCTGCTGATGTGTCAGACCATAATAATCCGCTACGGTATTAATAATCTTTTTAGGAGATAATCCGGTCGTTTCAGAAACAGTTGCCTGATTTCTTAAAGCATTCATAACTGTTTCGAAACGTATAATTCCTCCATCTGGCTGGAACTGAATAGCATAAAACAGTACTCTGTTCCATGCTCCTTCAAGATTTCTTACGTTACCGGAAAAATTTGAAGCTATATAAGCTAAACCTTCACTGTCAACGTCTTCAATACCATAGCCGTTCTGCTTGATTTTAAGCTGTAATATGGCAAGAGATGTCTCAAATTCAGGAGAATCTATTCCAACGCTTAAACCACTTGAGAATCTGGATATTAATCTGTCTTCAAGACCTTTGATTTCGTTTGGCTGTCTGTCTGAAGCAATACATACCTGCTTTCTGTTGTTAATGAGTTCATTATAGATAGTAAAGAAGATTTCATGTGATTTCTCTTTACCAGCTATAAACTGGATATCATCAATAATCAGAACATCTACGGAATAAAGATATTGTTTGAATTGTTCTATCTTACCTTCATGAATAGCTTTAACAACATTTTCTACGAATTTTAAAGATTCAGTATAGTAAACCTTCTTTTCAGGAAACGTATCCATCACATAGTTGGCAATAGCCATTAACAGATGGGTTTTACCTAATCCGGAATTACCGTATATAAATAACGGATTAAAGAATTGTCCTGGCTGAGCAGCACAGGCAAGAGCTGCCGCATGGCTTTCTTTATTACAATCCCCTACTATAAAATTGCTGAAAGTATGGTCTTTCTGAATTGGCATGGACGCAAATTCAGACATGTCCATGGAAGCCATACTTACTTCTTTTTTATTCTTAACACTGGAAAATTCATTCTCATTACATATTTCTACACTGAAATTATGATCCAGGTTAAGAATATCAATGAATGCTGTAGCGATGCTTTCAGAATCCTTCTGAAGTATCTGTTTGTAAATGATACTTTCTACTACAATAATAGCTTTTGTATCGGTCAGTTCCTTCAGACTGCTTGGCTCATAAAAGCTTTTAATAGTCGTAGGACTGATATTAGTATTTACCTGTAAATAATCCAGTACCTTTTTCCACACTGTGGATAAGTACTGATCTTTATCTAATGACATAAAAATCTCCCTGAAACACGATGTTTGCAGTGTTATTGTAACAATATATGTTGAGAAATCCAGAAAGAAATTGTGGATAAAAAAGTTTTCCACAATTTTAATAATTGTAAAAAACACGATAAATACAAGTAATATTTGAGTTTTCCACATCTTTCCACAATTTTTAGAATGTGGATAATTTGTGGAAAACTTTTAAACATGTGGAAAAGTAGTGGATTATGTGGAAAACTATTCAAAAAATGAAGATATCCACAAGTTTTACACATATAAAAAAACAGCATAAATAAAGGATTTTTTATAGTTTTCCACAGTTTTCAACATATGTGGAAAACTCCTGCTGTGGAGTCGTGGAAAAACCAGTAAGTTATCCACAATTCATTGTGTGGAAAAGTATTATAAATCTTGTAATACCCTTTGAATGTAACAGTATTGATAGTAATAATTGCCAAAAAACTGAAGATGAAATAAATATAATTGACCATCTAACTCATCGACAAGAAAAAATAGGAAAAGCAGCATTCAAAGCATTTGTAATCTTCTTCGAGTCATTTGATGAGATTTGGAATTATATTTGGCTACTTTATCCATCATCTGTTTCTCTGTATTTCTATGATTGAATCTATATTCCTGCTCTCCAAAAAAATAACGGCAGATCTATTTTTCTTGCAACATGGTAAATGCCAAGGATATTGAATGTTGTTTTGCTGTCCGTATTCAATGTCCTGTCTTTTGATAGAACAAGTGACTGTGTCAGAAAGGAATTTGTTATTTTACTGTCGTCTTTTGGTCCTGCTCTCAACTTGAGAAACTGTAGATAGGTACTGTTTCTTCTTGTTGACAGAGCTATTGAAAAAAGGCTGTTCCGTACTACAGCCCTGATGACCTGATTCTTTTGATTTTGATCTGATATATGCAACATATGCTTCATAAGCACGTAAATTATCTTTTTCTCATTTTTACTAAATGATGCATTTTACATTATGCAATAATGATTAACGAAATAAACGAGAAAATAATGTCTTTTTCTTTATTCCTGCCATCTTTCTTATTGCATCGCCTTTTGAATAGCCTCTTGCTTCAGATTCGCTTATCATCTTTTCAGCTCTTGCAGGATCGCCTAATTTAGCAATCGCAACAGCATAGTTTGCCTGTGCAACCCAATAATCAAATTCAGTTTTATCAATCAATGGCAAACCTTTCTCATACCATTGTTTCGCCTTCTCATATTCGCACTTAAATAGATAGATAGCACCCATATTTGTATATGCTGTCCCTTCATAAGGGTTAAGTCCTATTGATTGATCATAAAACATCAACGCCTTATCTGTATTATTTAAGACTCTACAACATCTTCCAAGATGAATCATAATTACGGAATTACTTTCATCTAAAGCAAGTGCTTCTGCTAAAACACTAAGTTCTTCAGTATATTGTTTACTTTCATGTAATCTATTTGCTTTTTCTAATAGCGCTATTACCTTTGCTTCAGTCAATACATAATTTTTTTCTTTACCTTCGCTATCTAATAAGTATTTACTTCCACAGTATCCGCAAACATACATATTTCCATATCTTTTTAGTTTCGAAGCACCACAACCTTCACATTGTAATCTGATCATAGTATTCCCCTCCTATACCGCTAAAAAATTAGATATTAAAGAAGTATATTTATACTTATAAGTATAATTGACTATCTGACTCATCGACAAGCAAAAATAGGAAAAGCAGCATTCAAAGCATTCATAATCTGTTTACGAGTCATTGGATGAGATTTGAAAATATATTTGGATACTTTATCCATCATCTGTTTCTCTGTATTTCTATGATTGAATCTATATTCCTGCTCTCCAAAAAATAACGGCAGATCTATTTTTTTTGCACCATGGTAAATGCCAATTTACTATCAGGATGTTTTGTAGGATAAGGATAAAGCCCTGTATCGCGTAAAAAAGGAATATAAAGAGAAATATGCATTCTTTGATGAGCAGTGAGATATTCACAGCTTTTCACATTAAAAAAGACTTGTATTTCTACAAGTCCTATTCAGCTTCGCTTTCTTCTTTATCAGCTACATATCTGATACATACGTGACGATTAGATCCTTCACCTTCTGAATCAGTACGCAGATTGTGCCATTCGGATAAAGCTTTATGGATAACTTTTCTTTCGTCATTTGGCATTGGATCCAGTTCTACATCCACCTTGGATCTCTGTACCTGTTTACCGGTACGTTTAGCCATGGAACGAAGTCTGGCATATCTGTCTTCTTTATAATGATTAACATCAATCAGAACATTTACTCTGTGCTTAAACTGAGCATTTACAGCTCCTTTTACAACAGTATTGAATGCGGCGATAGTCTTACCCATCTTACCAATCAGAACGGCGTTATTTTCAGCATTCAGGTTAACTACAAAGCCATCTTCTCTTTCTTCGATAGCAACTTCAATATCTTCATCAATACCTGTAAAGAAGTTACCTAAATAGTCAAAGATAAATTCTTTTACATCATCCATGGAAAATGTATTTTCAACAGCTTCTTCTTTGACAGTTTCTGGTTCTAAAGCAGTTTCTTCAACAACTACATCTTCTTCCACAACAACATCTTCTTCAACAACAACATCTTCTTCAACTGCAATAGTAATGGAGGAACCAAGTCCTAAAATACCCTTCTTTTCTTCAACAACAGTGTAGTTTAATTCATCAGCAGAGCATCCAAAATCTGCGGCTGCTGCAGATAATACTTCTTCTAATGTTTTTCCTGTGTAGTTTTTCATTTGTTATTACCTTCTGTCTTATCGATATATTTCTGAACAAGAATAGTCTTTATAACATTTGTAAAGGAGTTGATTGCCCAGTAAAGAGCCATAGCTGTAGGCCACATTAAGCCGAATCCACAAATCATAACCATCATATAAATCTGCATGATCATCTGAGACTTATTATTGACTGTTTCAGGTTTTCTGTGCTGTTTTTCAGCTAACTTTTCAGCTTTCTTTTTAGAGAAGTACTGAGGAACATACATGGAAAGGAACTGAAGTAATGCCATGATGACAAACAGTACAAGGTACATCAGGTTTCCACCCTTGATACCTGTTAATGGTGTTACACTCAGTTTGATACCCATGAATGTACCGTTCTGTACAGCATAAGCTCTTTGAACAGCCATATACATTGCCATAATTAATGGTAACTGAATGAATGTAACAAGCATTGTTCCTAATGGATTGATATGGTGTTTAGCATAGAGATTCTGCATCTCCTGTGCTTTCTTCTGCTGGCTTGCGGAATCGTCTCTGCCTTCATATTTGCGGTTGATTTTTTCAAGTTCTGGCTGAATCAGCTGCATTTCCTGAGTGGCAACTGTAGATTTGAATGTTCCTACAGCAAGTAATCCGTTAACAATCACAGTAATCAGTACAATTGCAAGACCTACACCAATTTTTGGTGAAAGGAAGTTGATTAACTGGGATAATGGCCATACGAAGATAGCTGAGAACCAGCTTTCATCTGCCATAACAGAAGAGAATGTTGTTGTACTGTCAATTAAAATAGTGTTTCCGTTGGCATCTCTTGGTACTGTACAACCGGTTAATGTCACAGCAATTGCCACAAATGCAATTGCTGTTAAAAATTTTTTTCTACGTGGGGTAATTTTCATAATGTCTCCTAATTTTAACTACTTTATTTTAGCCTTTATAAGTAGTTTTTCCAAGTTATTTTTATTTGTCTCATAATTGTTATCTTTGTAGCCATTTCTGACAATCAGAACGCCATCATAATTGAGATTTTCAAAAGAGAATATTTCCTGGCACATCATACGTACTTGACGTTTATACAGGTTTCTGTCTACAGCGTGTCCAAGTTTTTTTGAAACGGAAATACCTATACGTCCATGTTCAGCTGCTTTAGAAACATAATAGAATACAAAGCTTTTATTTACCTGTTTATTTCCTGTATGAATAATCTTTTGAAATTCCTGAGATTTCTTTATTCTGTTTTCTTTTTTCATATGTAATAAAAAAACCACCAAAGGGTGGTTTGATTAGGCAGAAAGGACCTTTCTTCCCTTTGCACGGCGTCTTGCTAATACCTTACGACCGCCAACTGTTGCCATACGGGCTCTGAAGCCATGTGTAGCCTTAGTTTTTTTCTTGCTAGGCTGGTATGTTCTTTTCATATTCACGCCACCTCCAGTTTTCTTTTTTTATATATTTAGAACAAACGCTTATAAATAATAATAAAGGAATGTTCCAATGTCAAACACAAAGACAAAATGTTCTATGGAAATCACAGAAGATTATGGATATATGTAATGAAAGATTTTTCCAAAAAAGGTATTCAAAATATTAAAAATAACGATAATATCGGGTCAAATACAAAATAAAAGAAGGATTTCATCCTTCTTTTATAAGAATCTATTATTTGAAATATTCTTCCATGGTCACATTCTTGTTATACATGTCTGTAGCAGTATCCACGCCTACATATCTGTAATGCCATGGTTCATAAGTATATCCTGTAATCTCTTCTTTTCCTTCAGGATAACGTAAGATAAATCCATATTCATGAGCATGTGCTGTTAACCATTTGCAGGCATCAGAATCTTTAAAGGATTCTGATGTATTTGGGGTATCCGGACCATCTGTAAAATCTATAGCCAGACCAAGCTGATGTTCACTGTATCCTGCTTTTGGACAGGAAGCAGCTGCTTTGGCTTCTTTTAATAAAGCTACCTCAGATGTGTAAATCTGATCCTGGTCAGTATAGGAAATATATCCCGCTGTTACATATAATGTAATACCTTCATTACTGGCGGCTTCTGACATTGCCTGTAATTGTGTGGCAACTTCCTGTCTGACTTCAAATACTCCTGTAGTACTCTGTACATTTTCCGGATCAGCAAGATCTGATGGTACATAGCTTTGATCCAGTGGCGTACTGTTCTTATTTAAAAGAAAAGTGTAACTGGAATAATCTATACCTGCTTCAGGTGTAGCTGTAGCTTCAGGGGTTGCAGTTTCCTGAGTTTTTTCGTTTTTAATTGCACTGATTTTGACGTCTTTCTGATCTAAGAAAAATATTTTATATAAGGAAAAAGAGACTAGAGCAAATAAGACAATCGTAAAGAGAATAATCATCTTTTTCGGATTCACATTGAATTTTGGTTGTTTATTATCTGACATAATTCTTCCTTTCGTCAATACAATGTTATCTAAGTTCACATAAAAAATCAAATTTACAGAAGAGATGCTATAATATCGAAGGAATTTAAAGGAGTATTTAACTATAAGGAAGTCAAGAGATAAATGAAAGAAATTGAGGAATGTTAACAAATCCAGCAGATTC
>CAKVLT010000007.1 GCA_934757945.1 uncultured Bulleidia sp.
TCAAGAACAATCAGTTTAAAAGTACTGACTATCTGATGGTAATAATATATCCAGTATTGTTTTTCTAAACAATGTTTCACTCAGCAAAAGCAACATTGAGAGTAACGACAGAACATCGAATGTTTTTGCAGATATTACATTTGGATAAGTTTCTTCTATCTGCGTATGTAACAACATAGCCAGGAAAAGACCAACTAGACATAGGTAAAAAAGAAACAAACATATTTTTCTGATTTTTCTGTACTTGGTTCTATCTACTGCAATATCATGATATTTTTCAAGTTTACCTACAGACATAGATTCTAATTGGTTATACATCTGTTTAGAATCAGCGACAGAATATTCCTGAAGATATACCCATGCATTATAAGGTATGTTCAAATGGGAAGCCCATTGCTCCTTTTGTTTTAAGATGGATGTTTCTCTGTCATTTATGTCTTCACATATATCAGCAATGAACTTAAAAATCGAAGCCATGCACATGGGAATTGCTATCCATTTCACAACACTAGCTATATCTGTTCCAAAAACAGCAATTTCCATAAATACATACATAAATACAGTAGCCATCAATACCATTGGACTAATATTCTCTTTGCTAAACAGTTTTTCTTTAAACTCTTTTTGTTTGTTCATGTACTAATTTCAAATCCTCAACATTTGTAAAACTAACGTTATTAAAGGAACTCCCCTCATTATGAATATCAATTTCAAAATATTGATGATATTCACTCCCATACAAATCTACGTAATCAAAAAATAAAACATATATTCCTTGAATGTCTTCTATTTTAGATTCACTATAAATCGCTATGGGCAGTCTTTTCCCAACTTCTATAGTGAATGGCACGCAACAATTAACAGACTCCATTTGAGGAGTTAGAGGTTTAGTTAAATCCATTTTATTTAACCCGATTTTGCAGTTAACCGCCACCCCTTTTCCTACATTTGCAGATTCAAATCTAAAATAAAGTAATGGATTCTTAATCTGCAGCTGATAACCACCTTTTGGTTTTATGGTTTCAAAACCATTCTTATTTACTAGTCCTCTTTGATGTTCGGTTAATTCTAATTGAACTCTCGACTCTGTAGGGGTAACCACAAAAAACAGTTTTTCAAATTTATATTCCTGATATCCTTTAGACAAATGGCTTGGACTTTCACTAGCCTTCTGAATATCTGTATCTAACGAAAAAATCGAAAAATCATTCACTACCATTACCGGATCCAAGATAAAGAATGGCTTAGCAGATTGTATTAAGTCTTCTCTTCTTGCATTTTGGCTATCTAAAATTGTCAAAATTATTCCCATCATTCCCAAAAATGGAGCTAAAAATGCACCAATATATGATAAGAAAGCATCATAATGCTCATCTATAAAAGTATTTTTTGATTCCTGTAATACAAATGGAGTCTTTATTAAGCAAGCGATTAAAATAATCACAATCACAGCTATCCATCCCATCACTTTGTTCCCGTTTTTTTTTACATATTTGTTTTTCACAGCTTTCTCTCCTTTTCAATTATTACCAATTCATTTTAACGTCATACATCATATAACCTGTTGAGTCAGTACATAACCAACCACAATCAACATCTAAAGGATTTTCATTTAATACTATTTTACCACTGTACAAAGATAAATCATCGGATATGAATTTACACATGCTCGCATCAACAAATATGACTCCTTATATTATCCTCTGTATCCTCACAAAAGAGTGATTTGGAAATTGGAGGTACTTTTTACACAAAACCCACTGCCTGAACTAGGCTAATTTTGCTTTATATGCTTCATGATTACACTTACAATATGTGTTAAAATAAAACCCATCAAGTTGGCATGTATATTTATTTCTCACCGCTTTGCTAATATAACCTTTTTAGTTGATTATACATTCATCTTTTTGATTTTTTATTTTTGTCCCATTTTTGCTTTTTCTGTCCTGCTTTATGTTATAATTGTTTTGTCTTCAAAAACATGTATAACAACAAAAAAGTAGCAAGCGTATGGAGGAAAAGGTAATAGCTTACAAAACAATTACGATTTTTATATGAAAAAACAAGATTTGATTAACCTAATTAAATACCATGTAGAAAAAAATGAAACCTCTTTTGCAGCAACAGTCTCTGAAATAGCCAAAGACTTTGATCAAAATGGTGATTTTGATACAGCTTCATATTTAATGGAGTTAATATCTACACCAAGTTTTTATGTTCCTCAAGCCACCTATAAAAACTTGAAGTATTTGCAAAAAATCAGTTACTCTTCAGAGCCTTTATTGCTTCCAAATATTATTGAAGAAGATATTTTAGGTATTATCAGAGCAGTCACCAATAACGTTGGCCTTTCTAAGTTTTTATTTTACGGAAAGCCTGGCAGTGGAAAAACCGAATCTGCGTATCAGATTTCTAGAATTCTTAAGCGAGATATTTTAGCAGTATCTTATGAGCAATTAATAGACAGCAGATTGGGCGAAACAGCAAAAAATTTATCTTTACTATTTGACGAGATAAATCATTTACCCTATAACCACTCTATTGTACTTTTTGATGAAATAGATTCTATTGTTATGGATAGAGTCAATAAAAACGACTTGAGAGAAATGGGCCGTGTAACATCCGCTTTCTTAAAAGGGTTGGATTCACTAAATGAAAACATAGTATTAATTGCCACTACCAACCTGATTGCAGATTTTGATAAAGCTATTATTCGACGTTTTGATGCAACTGTTTCTTTTGACCGATATTCCAAAAATGATTTAATAGAAATAGCAGACTCTCTATTATCTAATTATTTAAAAAGAGCCGATTATTTAAAACGTGATATGCGTTTATTCAATAAAATTCTTAACAATATGGAAACCATCCCATTTCCAGGAGATTTAAAACAAATCATTAAAACTTCAATTGCATTTAGTGACAACACTTGTGAGTATGATTACTTAAGGAAATTTTATCTCACTATAAATAACAACCCTGATTCCATTGACATTCAAGATTTAAAATCAAAAGGATACACAACTAGAGAAATTGAAATTCTCACAAGAATACCAAAAAGTAGTGTATCTAGAAAGTTGAGAAGTAACTAATGAATCCACTGCTACAAGTGAAGCTAACATTAAGAAGTGAAAAAAATTCCTCAAAACCAAAAGGCAGAACATTATCGGCAAACGCTGTAACAACAGTTGATAAAATTTCTTCTTTAATAAATGATTTAAAAGGTATTTTAATATATTATCAAAGTTCAAATAAATACATAGACGGAATATTAATAGATGCAAATTATAATACTATTATTGCAAAGTCAAAAAGAATTCAAGCACTTTTAAAGCCACAACGCAAATCAGTTAATGAAGCTATTGTAGGTGCAAGATTCTCCGATGCTCCAGATGGTGAAGAGAATCATATAATCACCTATTATGTTACTAAAGAAACCATAGAAAGGACTATTACCGAATTAGAAATATGCAGTTTATTTTTGCATGAAATATTAAACGGTGAGGCAAACAGTACCAATTTCAACAATTTAAAAGACAAAAACATATATACTCCATACAAACTTTCTGAAAGTAAAATCAGAAATATTATTGTTGACTGTTCAGTTTTAGATTCCTTTTCTGTCCCTTCCGCATATTCCGATATAGACAAAAACAATATTTTAATAACTTTCTTTAAAACAGAACTGTCAATATCAGAATTACTTAGCAAATTAAATATAGATGGAATTCAATATCAATATTCTATTCACGGTGAGAATACAATATCAGTAACAAAGAACTTATTTGAAATCATTCTCAGCAAAGTACCTTATATGATTTCCATGATATCAAATGATTTATCAAAAATAACGGTAGATGAAATAGTAAAAGAAAAAAGCAATATTTCTATTACCATACCATCTCCAAATAACGAACCAACAATTGGCGTGATTGATACATTATTTGATGAAACCGCCTATTTTTCAGAATGGGTTGAAAATCATGACTACTTGGATGAATTAGAAAAAAGCTTATTGCACGACAATCTTAGAGAACATGGAACTGAGGTAAGCTCTATTATCGTTGACGGTCCAAGACTTAATCCGTGGTTAGATGATGGCTGTGGAAGATTTAAAGTAAGACACTTCGGAGTGTGTGAAGATAGAATTTCCACTTTACGTTTGGTGAAGAAAATCGAAGATATTATACTTCATAATCCAGATATTCATGTGTGGAACTTGTCTTTAGGTACAGAAGATGAAGTTTCAAAGAATTTCATTTCCTTTGATGCATCCGTTCTGGATTCATTGCAAGCAAAATACAACATAGTTTTCGTAGTCGCAGGCACAAATGATAACAGAAATAACAGAACCAATTATTTAAAAATAGGCTCACCAGCCGATTCACTAAATTCAATTGTGGTAAATTCTGTAAGACGTGATGGAAAACCAGCATCCTATTCAAGAAAAGGAACGGTACTGTCTTTCTTCAATAAACCAGATATAGCTTATTATGGAGGAGATTTTGATGATAGAATCAAAGTTTTCTGTCCTTCAAAAGGAGAGACAATGGTGTATGGCACTTCATTCGCTGCACCTTGGATCAGCAGAAAGCTATGTTACCTTATAGACATCATGGGAATTCCACGAGAAATTGCAAAAGCTTTGATTATTGATTCATCCGCTGGATGGGAATATAAAATCAACACTTATAAGCAAAAAGATCTACTTGGATATGGAATAGTTCCTATTGACATTCAAAAGATAATAGCCAGTGAACCTGATGAAATCAAGTTCTTTGTATACGGTACTTCTCAGTCATATAAAACTGCAAATTACGGCATTCCAATCCCAAAAGATTCCGATAACAAATATCCATATATCGCACGAGCTACACTATGTTATTTTCCTGAATGCTCACGTTCTCAAGGAATCGACTATACAAACAGAGAGCTGTCTCTAAAATTTGGGAGAGTTAATAATAAAGGGAAAATTGACGATATTAATGACAACATTCAAGACGATGATTTCGCATACATTGACGAAAGGCGTTCAAGGAATGAATTTAGAAAATGGGAAAATACGAAACTCATTTCCAAAGTCTTAAAAAATAAATTATATCCTATAAAAGCCTATGACGACCGTCTTTGGGGTATCTCTATTATTTCTAAAGAAAGATTAACTTCTCGCACAGAAACTGGCTTAAACTTTGGCGCAGTTATTACATTAAAAGAAATAAACGGAAACAATCGAATTCAAGATTTTATACAGCTATGTTCACTAAGAGGATGGATTGTAAACGAAATAAATGTACAGAATAGAGTAGATATATATAACAAAAGTCAAGAAGAAATCTTTTTTGAATAAATATATTCACTACACCGATTCTGCAGTGCAGTCTACCTACGCCATTATGGATCCTATAGCTTTTTCATGGTATATCCGGCTCGAAAATCTTTATACCATTGAAAATCTTACTACTTAACTTCTACAAGTATCGATATAGAATCAATCATAGATTCTGTATCCTACCATCCATAGTAACTTGTTCCAAATAAAAAACTTAAATGTCTTCTTCACTGCGTCCGGTGCCAGTCAGGAAAGATAGAAGTGATATCTAAACCAGCAGAATATATTTATATCTCTCTATTGATATAAATATAATATCTAGGCCTATAGAATCATCCTTACTTATGTTTTTGGATTAATAATGCATTTTATACGATGCTTTAGAAAAATAAGTTTCCTACATTGCTCTTATAATCACACACCACATCATAATGAGCAATAAGCAAAGACCTATGGTCGACTAAGATACGAGAAATATAAAACAGCGAGATAATGAAAATGAAAAAAATTTACAGAATACTTTTAACAGGCTCTATTTGTTTATCATTAACAGTTTTAACATCATCCTCTGATTCTGTGGTACAGAAAATAATTTTCACCATTTCCTCAGGAATCTTTGGAATAGTAATTTCATCAATTTATGAATATGTGGACACTCATAATCAAGGCTTTAAAACTTGGTTTGCTACACAAGTTAAATTTAGAGAAGAAAATATAAGGTTGTCTTTTTCGTACCTTTTTCGGATAGAAGTGAATGGTAAATATCTGTTAGTACGTGGACATAGAATGAATAATCAATACCAACCTATCGGTGGGGTATATAAAGTTTATGATGAGGGAAAAAGCTTCTTAAATCAAATACATGCAGTTTCCGATACATCAATGGGGAATTTCGATGAAACAGATGATTTGCGAATGCAAATAAAGGGAAAGTATTATTTTAAGTTTTGGGATTGGTTTGAGTCTATGAAAGATAGAGAATATGACCCGAGGCGCGAGTTTGAAGAAGAACTTATAGACACTGGAATTTTGCCTGCAAAACCGTTTAGAAAGCTGAAATATCGAAAAGTTTGCGCACATAATGTTGGGCTAACATATTCACAACCACTTCAGATACATGAAGTAGTATATGCGGATATTTTTGAGATAAAATTGACAGATTATCAAAAACAAATAATTCAAACCGCCATTGAACAACACCCCACACAAATATGTTTAGCCACGATAGACGAGATTCTTTGTAGAAGGTATGGTAATTCATTGACAATGAATCTTGGAAACAATACACCTTGGATTATATAAAAAGAGAGGAGAAAAGCAAATGATTAGTTATACAGAAGTTATCATTCTTGAAATATGTTCAAAGCTTCAACTTCAACCGAATTTATATGTGTTGGCTAATGAAAGATATCATACTATTGCTGATATTATTCAAAATGATACCGTATTTGAAAAATTAGAATTGAGAATGTATCCACAAGGTTCTTTCAGGTTAAAAACAACTGTTAAACCTCTCAAAGGAAATGAATATGATTTAGATTTCGTGGCAGAATTACCTCAAGACGCTAATATGACACCGAGGCAATTATATGATCACATTTATAGAATTTTATCAACTGATGGCATTCATGACAAAATGCTAGAAAAGAAGAACCGATGTATTAGAGTATGCTATGCAAATGACTTTCACATTGATATTATGCCAGGGCAAGCCCTTAATCGTTCAACTAATGAAATAATTGTCCCAGACAGAGAATTGAAAAAATGGTATCATCATAGTAATCCGATTGGTTATGCAAACTGGTTTAAAAATCAGGCTAGAACAAGAATTGAATATGTTTTAAAAAGCAAAAAAATCCAATGTAGTACAGAACCTATAGAAGAGCAAGAAGTTGTTACTCATCTTGAGCCATTAAAAAGAGCTGTTCAACTTATCAAACGATATAGAGATATATATTGTGACAAAAACAATACTGAACCCGTCAGAAGCATCGTAATATGTACATTAATGGGATATATCAGCAGTGATTATTCTAATGAAATATCAATTATGATGGATTTTTGTAGATTTGTTAACGCAAAAATAACAGTTTCAAATGGTAAAGCATTTGAAGTAAAGAATCCCGTTGTAGATGAAGTGCTGACAGAAAAATGGAAAGAAAATAAGCAAAATTATATAGATTTTGTTAATATGATGCAATCATTAACTAAAGATCTAGAGACACTGAACACAGCTTCCTCAAACACTGCCATAATAAAACAACTTCAGGCAATGTTCGGAGAGAACATAACTAATGATGCAGTAAAAAACAATGCAGAAAAGCTTAATAAAGCTCGGCTGTCTGGCACAGTAACTGTTGGTGCAACTGGAATGCTGAATGCACCAAATGCAATTACTACTGTGAAGAAGAATACATTCTATGGCGAGTAGTTTTAGAAATCTTTTCAATACTTCCAGTTATTCATTTCCTGAACTATTAAAAAACTGTAATGAAATCAAAAGAAAATATTCTGAAGCTACATATAAGATAAACAAGGGAAAAGTAGTGGTAGATATTATTCTACAACCATCAGAAGGTTCAGAAAAATATAAGGTGGAACTTATCACACGAATAGGTGCAAAAGCTGTAGAGGTTTTTGTTGTAGAGCCAAATATAAGAAAATTAAAGAAAGAACTTTCAATACCTCATCTTTATCTAAATGGTTCATTGTGCCTATATTATCCAAATTATAATGAATGGAGTATAGAAGATTTGTGGGCAGACACTTTAATACCTTGGACATGTCTGTGGCTTTATTTCTTTGAATTATGGCTTGCAACTGGTGAGTGGTTTGGAGGAGGAATACACCCCGGAAAAAGTAATTAATACCAAAATTCAGATGATACCTGAGCCCTCTAAATTTTTTTCGATGACGTATAACGATATCATGACTGATACATTTTTAGCGTATAAATTTTGCACCATTTACAAAGGAAGCATCAAATAAAAAAATGGTCAAAGATATGGAAATAGAGGGAACTAGTCCAAAGCCTGTGGTGTGGTGACACCTATAACCGAAACTGTGGTTTTTGTAAGCTTTCACTTTTCTGTGGTTTACCTGCTACATTATTGTGGTCATCCTATAACTCTACTGTGGTATCTCTAACATAAAAAATCCTCCTGTCATAGAATGGAATTATCCAAAGACCACTCATGAAAGGAGGAAGACATACCACATGTCTTATAAAAATATTATCACAAGTATTCTGAATTTTGATTCATATACTTGTACAGTTTGCTAACATTCATACATTAAATTTCAAAGCCAATAGAAGCCACTGCTTATTTAGTATTTTTCACAGTTTTTACTTCACCGGTCCATTTATCCCATCGTATAAACACTTTCGTTACTAATCTGAAGACTGCATAGAATGGAATACACACAGGGTACTTATCCAGAAATGTATTATGTTCTCTAAACCGCGAAACACTTGGAAACAGTCTTCTGAATAAGTATTGTACTTTTGCATGTTTACTGCCTTCTAATTCCAGTTTATGTACTGCATTTTGTATTCTTTGTTTTTCGGTACCGTAGGTACCACTGGAAATGTAATATTGTACATAAGTATCTTCCTCTGAAGTCAAATGAGAAAAATCACGTTCTGGTTTTTCAAATAGCTTATAAGCAATACTTCTTGCCTTTTCTTCATATTCTTGAATACCAAGTACTGTACATTGCTCATGAATATAGTTTCTGTCTAATTGTTCTTCACAATAGGTATTGTACATGTACAAATCCATTAAGGTCCTGATTCCTGTACCACTTAATGTAAAGTGCTTATACGCATGAGCAACTATATAAACATATGCATCATTCACATCCATATGTCTGGCATACCTGTGGTCTTTATCATCCCACAAGTATTTCTTTTCTAATTGTGTGTAATATTCAAAAAAGCCTGGAATGGTCTTACCAAATAAAGACACGTGCATTTCATAGTTGTAAATAGGTGCTTTCTGATACACATCATGATTTCCTTTATTATATTCTTCCACTTCATATCCTGAAGATAAGAAAATATCTTTTACTTCTTCACGATAGGAGCTATCAAAAAGAATATCATTATCTGCCATCTGTCTCATACCATATACTGGATACATTTTCTTTAAAAGCACACCTTTTAAAGGAAGATACCATATTCCTGCTTTATCCATTGCAAAAAAGAGTTTTTGTCTTTCACTATCCAATAGCATCACTTTTCTGATAGCTTTATTCTTTTGTTCTTCTAATACATCACTTTTTAAACCTGCAGATTCCAATGCCATACAGATCATAGAAGGTATGGTATGACGTATAGCTAACCTGGTAATAGCGTCAATATCCATACCTTCTATATCTGGTTTTATTTGATGCATGGCACATCCAGCCAGGTATAGAATATCCTGTTCAGTTTTATTCATCTTCTTTCACCTTGAACTGCACTTCTCTTGTACATATAGAAAGTGCTTCTAATCTATGTGTCACAATAATGACTGTCATATCCTTCATTGCCTTCAGATTGGATAAGACCTGTTTTTCAGTATTTACATCTAAAGCACTGGTTGCTTCATCTAACAATAAAATAGGTCTATCAGAATAGATGGCCCTTGCGATAGCCAGTCTTTGCATCTGCCCTTCAGAAATACCAGTCCCTTGTTCTTTTAACTGTGTATCCAAGCCATCAGGAAGTTTCTTAACAAACTCATCTGCACAGGCTATTTCCAACGCCTTCCATATTTTTTCGTCATTAGCTCTACCAGAGAATGTCACAACATCTCTGACAGTACCAGACATCAGCTGATTACCCTGTGGTACATAGGAAAATAGATGTCTGTAAGAAGAAGTCAGCTCATCTTCTCCCCCATTACATACAATAGTCTTTTCACCTTCATTCACCGGATACAGACTTAACAAAACTTTTAATACTGTACTTTTTCCACATCCACTAGGGCCTGTAAAGCCCACACATTCTCCCTTATGCAATGTGAAGTTAAAATCATGGAGAATCTCTTCTCTGCTTTTCTCATAAGAAAAATAAATATGTTGCAAGGTGATAGTTTCAAAGTCTGTACTGCCATTACTTTCTTCAACATCCATACTGCTGTTTTCTATTTCTAACAGTCTTTCACTGCTGGCAATCATGGCATAGTACTTTGGAATATAGCTTGTAATATTGGCAAATGGTGTCTGTATCTGACTGATCAGTTGCAATAATGCCATCAATGTCCCATAGCTTACAGTGCCATTATAAATACCTATTACACTGTAGATTGCTCCTAACACATACGCCCCATTCATCATAAGAGAAAAGCCAATATTACAGACATTGGAAAATCTCACCTTATCCATTCTTGCTTTCTTATGAGCATCCATGATTTCTAAAGATTGCCTATATGAATTCTGTTCTTTAGTAAACACTTTGACAATCATTAAACTATGCAGATATTCCTGCAGAAAAATTCTTACTTTACCATCTTTTTCCTGCATCACTTTATGATATGCCCTGAGCTTCTTTCTGAAGATTGTGGTAAGTACTACCATAAGTACACCACCAATACCAATCACAAACACAAATCTTGGTTCGAGTACAATAATCATGCTTAAAGCACCAATCATCTTAGCAACCATACCGGCAATTCCAGGCACTATTTCTGTTAATCCTGTAGAAACTACTACTGTATCCGAAGTGAGTCTGTTCATCCATTCTGCAGAATGTATACCTGTCACTTCACTGTAATCTCTATGCAGAATCTGTTGAAACAATCTTGCTTTGCAGGCATTTTCGAAAGTTGCTTTACTAAGCTCATTGTAATATCTCAATAATGCACTAAACACTATCTGCAGTCCTATCAATCCTGTAAACAATGCAATGTTCCTGATCAAAAGTCTTCCATCATGTGCCACAGCACTGTCTATCACACTTCTTAAAAGTAATGCAAAGCAGACACTGCTGATACCCTGCAAGATCTGTACAACCATTAAAATCAGGAAATACTGTTTCTTATTTCCTGTGATTTCTTTTAAGTACTGTAATGTAGATTGTGATAGTTTCTTTTTCATCTTCTAATCTTCCTTTTCATCCACACTACAGTCTTTCTAATATAGTATGTGTAATACCAGATATAACTGTACACTCTATATCCTAAACTGTTTACAGATACTTCTTTCCCATTACGTATGACACCCGTCAATACACCAAGAATATGCTTATCTGTAATACCATATTCATTACTATAGGTATTATCACCTCTCAGAACATATCCCTCTTCAGTAACCTTTACTACTCTGTGTAATACATACTGTCCACTGTCTCTTTTGTATAACGGAACATCCATTTTCTTCAATTTACGTTTACACGCATCCCATCCTTCAGGTCTTTTGATAATCATGACGTCTTTTCCCTGTCGTATCAAAGGACGCATGCTTGTTCCAACATTGGTATAGATTAATATTCCTTTTCCCTTCAGTTCTTCTTCAAAAGTGGATTTACTCATCAATAGCTCCTGCTTTTCTTAAACTGGAAACCGCATCATTCACTGCCTTTTCCAGTACTTCTCTAGGAGCATCATATTCTTCATACATTTTGTCTATGATTTCTTCTACCGTAGTTTCCTGTTTTAAGCAATCAACGATAAATGCAGCACTCTCATTATTTCTGATTAACCCGGAAAACTTACCACTGGCATCTACAAGTATCTGTTCTCCATTACTCATGTGTGTAATAAATGTATCTTTTAACTTCATACGTTTTTCATCCCTTCATAGGCAACTCTTGCTGCATCTATATCCATTGTACAATGCAGAGAATAGAACTCTACATAATCACTTAATCTATCTATTAACTCTAAAGTCTTACTCATTGCTGGCATATCTCCAACAGGTCGATTTACCTGTTGTAATAACATAGTATAGGCTTCTTTCTTATCTATCTTACAAATAGTATTCTCTTTACCTCTATGCAATATACATATTGCTTTTAATGGTACAGAAGTATTAGTACTTAATCTGTGCTTGCCATCCCATGGAGTACCATAGGCATAGACTTTATCATCTTTTATTGCTAAAAGTGGTTTATCATCATTGATCATGATTGCTCTTTCCTTGAAGTACTCTCTCCAATACCTGGTATGAGTGGATTTACCTGTCCCACTTTTAGCAGTAAACAGATACCCAATACCATCTACACTGATGACAGATCCATGAAACAATACAATATCTTTATCCAGTAAATATCTGCATATCTTTCTATAAACAGCAATTGTTTCAAGATACGCATCACTGAATTCTCTTATAGAAATACCTTCTTTGATATCTTCCTGTTTACTTTTCTCACGTTCATATTCTATATCCTCATCAGAAACACGTATACTGTATTCAGTATTTCTGTCCCCATCATACAGATACTCTTTACAGTACTGTTCTATATAAGGATATATGTTATGAATTTCAAAAACTGTATTACATAAAAGAATACGCATGCTATACCTCTCAACATGCAAATTATAACAAAAAAAGCACCACATCATAGGATGCAGTGCAATCTAAAGCGTTTTCTATTAATGACCAGTTGATGGTTCGATTGGTGTTATATCACTTGTAGTAATTACATCAGCATTATCAAATTCAACAACTTCACACACAGGCATTTCAAACTCTTTTTTCATATAAAATCCCCTTTCTTATCTTTTATAAACACAAAGATATATTATCATGTAAATTGCTTTTATAACAATCACTTTTTATCCAAAATATGCTTTACTTTCTTTCCAATAAAGATAAATAGCTTTAGCAACTAGCATTCCATTCGGACTTGTTGCATTTCTAAGTGAATTATAAACATAAGATAGGGCAGAACATTGTATGGACATTCCTCCAACTGTAAAAGTATAGACCTTATCTAATTCCTTTGAGCGAATTGACGGCATTTCTAAATAATAACCATTCGCATCCTTTTTTAGCTCACAATCATCTCCATCTATTTGTATCACTAGTTTTGACAAATCCACAGAAGAATCAATTGTAAAATAATATCTTAGAGAAGTTGATGATTCTAACAACAGTGCAAGTCCCATTTCTCGAATGCCTGTTTCATTTCCTTTAGAAACAACTTTATACATCGAAAGATTATTTACATTGACTTGATCCATGGCTTGTTGCATATCATCTTGGACATTTTTATATGCCATATCATCTAAATTGTATTGAAATAAATTTTGAGAATACCCTCCATAATTCAGTAAAGCTTTAATTAATGGGCGCACCTTAATACTTTGCTCTCTATCAGAACTCAAAGATACATTAGTATAGTCTTCAACAGATCTATAATAAATTTTCCCGCCAATGCCTTGACCATTAAATACTTGAATAGTAACTTTTTTTGTTATTTCTTTAGCATAAACACCACATGTGAAAACATAACCATATCCTTCCTGTTTTGCCGCATCTTTAACGTACTGCTTTAACGTTGCTCGCCCGTCTGGCAAGGTGAACAAAACATACGCATTAACATCATTATGCAATTGATCACTCAGATCAATATATACATTAAATTCAATTAATCCTT
The DNA here is from genome assembly GCA_934757945.1 of uncultured Bulleidia sp. Classification (GTDB taxonomy): domain Bacteria; phylum Bacillota_I; class Bacilli_A; order Erysipelotrichales; family Erysipelotrichaceae; genus Bulleidia. The sequence goes on from CAKVLT010000007.1 coordinate 13,914, forward strand.
TTAAGCCTAAGCTAAAAGCCGTCAAATCCTCTCCAATATCATTATAAATCTGGAAAGGAACCTCCACACTACCATAGTAGTCTCCCATACCTTTTACAGTAGCAATAGCTTTTTCAGAGACATTAACATTATTAGAATAACTAACTGTGTAATCAAAATTTAATGTAAGGTCAGTTTCCCCATTCTTTACTGTTACTGCTGGTGTTACTTCATTACCTGTATACGCTATATCTTTACACTTTATTGCAAGTTTACCTACGGGAATAAATGTTTTAGATGCTGTACCAGTATAATCACCTTGTCCATGAATGGTTACTGTAGTTCCATTTGTATCTGTTGTACAGGAGACTGTATAATCTACATCTTTTATTAAAGTGCTTACATCGCCATAAGTAACTGTGATACTAGGATTAGATTCACTAAAATCTTCATTCAATGTTATTACAGCATTACTGATATCTTTTTGAACTTTATGATTATTTGTTGTAAAAGCTTTAATACAGAAGTTTCCCCAATACCAGTCCCATTGGTAATTACCAGTTCCATAAAAACTTTTACCACTGTTTAAACTGACCGGAGCATCCCATACTTTCACTCCGTTTTTCTCCCAGGTAATACCCTGTTCATAATCCAAAGCATATTTATCTGTAGTTACAACTATTGCAAAAGATGATCCAGGAGTCAGCTGAACTGACGATGTTAACGGAACAGTATACAATCCAGCATATGCAGTAGTACCTTCTGTTGTAGCACTTTCTTGTTTAGTTCCACTATATGGGTTAGTATTCTTTAAGTCTGTATATACTTCAATCTTATAATTCACATTAGCAACATGCGTAAAAGATAAAGATACTGCTTTAAGATCTTCTGAAGTAATAGTATCCTGGCTCTGCACAGTAAATACATTGGAATAGGTTTTATATTGACAGATTTTATTAGAAACATTGAAGCAGTCAACTCCACCATCTAACTGGTAGTTATTATCATAGTTATCTGCAGTATTCATATCAAATGCCCATGCAGCATCTAATAAAGATGCATTCTCATAAGACATCCAGAAATAAGACTGTGTAAAACCCCAGCTGTTTCTTATTAACCAGGCGCCATTATTGACAGGTTTATCTCCCACAAAGTCATCTTTGGAAAAGTTATCGTCCCATCCTACAATCATGACATTATGTCCACCACCTGAAATAGCAGAATCATAATATGTCCATAATTGTTTATCGCTATTCCATAATAACTTACTATCTGAATGATAGTACTGTACACCCACAGCACCATTACTCATAATGAAATTTTTTACATCATCTCTATTATTTTTAAGACTCAGTATATATGCATTTTCAAGATGAGCAACATCTTTACTATAAGCGTATTCTGCACTAAGACCATTATTTAAAACAGTATTAATATTGGAAGTATTGTATGGAACATCCCTTTCATTTGTTGCTCCAGACCACTGAGATAATCTTCTGACAGCATATTCATACATCCCACCACGATTTAAATAAGAATAATCTGTAGAACCATTATAATATTGACTCTGATCTCCTACTGTACCACCCAGTGGATCAATAACAGAATTATACGTAAAATATGCTAACTGCAATTCACTCAAATCTATAGTTTTATCTGCCAATCCTTTAGTAATTAAATCAAATTCGCTTAATCCCAAAGCAGCAAAAGACCAGCATGTTCCATAATTCCCCTGATTTCTTACATCAGGATACTTACTTTTATCTAGCACATAAGATGATGGAATTGCAGTATATGTTTCAGTATCACTTTCATAATATGGAACATCTTCTGCATGCTCACTGATGATAGCACCATAGTTATGTGAGTCATCTCCCTCTGATTCATCATTTTGCAGTCCAATCTCATCATCACTTACCAGGCTTTCTACATTCTGTGAGTTTGCATTTGCATCTGTTTCTTCTCCATAGCAAGCACCTACAGCATTAAAGCCAATAAAGATGCTTAACAGTATGGTTATTAGTTTGTGTGTTTTCATAATCTTCCCCTTCATTATTATTTTCAGACTCTATTTACAGAAAAATAATACATGAAATCATAGGAAAACAACAGAAGAAAAAGAGTACAAAAAAATAAAACAATTACAAAAGCAGAACAACTGGAAGCACTTATCCAAGCATTAGAAGATTCAGGTATTCCTGAATACATTCCATTTGTTACATTACTGAAGAACTGGCATGTTGAAATCATTAATTCCTTCACATGTATAGATACCAGAAGAATTAATAATTTCTATATTGAGTCCAGAAATTCTACTATCGAAAAACTATTGATAAACGCAAACAGTTTCTCAAATCACAAAAGAACAAGAAATAGAATTCTGTATTGTGTAAACAAGATGGATACATTTAAACTTTAAACACACAAAACAAAGAAAGTGGTCAAGGATATGAAATAGAGTGGCGAAAGCAATTCCATTTTCATCCCTTGACCACTAAAACCACAGATACGTTATAGATCTACCATACAAGTGTTACAGATTCTATCGCAATCTTTATAATTATTTAAAAAACCTTTCTTCCAACATCAAGCACAAGCAATGATATACAGGTAAATGTAATTCCTGAATCATATACGTTTCTGTCTGTGGTACCTGTATGCAGATATCTGCTTTGTCAGATAGCTTACTGTCTTTCTTCCCAGTTAGCCCAATTACCTTTAATCCTTTTGCATGTGCTGTCACTGCTGCATATAGTATATTCTTACTATTTCCACTTGTGGAAATACCTAAGAATACATCTCCTCTTTTACCATATCCATTTACCTGCTGGGCAAAACACAATAATGGTTCACAATCATTCATATATGCTGTGGATAATGCAGGATGACCATCTAGTGCAATTGCTGGTAAAGCACCTTGAAGATTCTCTGCAAGTACTGCACCTAATTCTTCATCTTCTTCAAATAGTCTCTTTTTAAAAGCAGAGTCTGATTTTCTAGGAAGTTTAAATCCCTTCATCAGTTCACCTACAATATGTTCTGAATCTGCTGCAGATCCACCATTCCCTGCTACTAGCAGCTTATTACCGTGTGCATAGGCATCTTCTAATACATAATATGCATTCAAGATATCTTCTTTACACGGCTGTAATATTGGATATCTTTCAATCAATACATCTAAATGTGCATATATTCTGTTATCCAGTTCATCCTGACCTGGTTTTTCTATTACTTTATTAACAAAGGAAAGTAAAGAATCAACAGTCATATCCTGCCCATAGTCTTCATTACCAATAAGAGCTGTTTTACATCCTGCATTCTTACCTGCCTGAATATCATTCTTTCCATCTCCAATCATCCAGGACTGTTCCAAATCAATATTCAGATCTTCAGCAGCATGTAATAACATACCTGGTTTTGGTTTTCTGCAGTCACAGTCTATCTTTAATTCTTTGACTTCACCTTCAAACCCACTGTCAGGATGATGTGGACAGAAATAGATGCCATCTAAATAGGCTCCATCTTTACCCAGAAGTGTTTCCATCTTATTATGGATTTCCTGTAGACCTTCATACGTTACTTCACCTCTTGCTATAACCGGCTGATTTGTAACCACTACAGCAAGATATCCAGAACGATTGATCTTTTTTAAAGCTTCAGATACACCTTCTAATAATTCAAACTGTTCTGTTTCTCTCAGGAAGCCAACATACTTATTAATTGTTCCATCTCTGTCAAGAAAGATTGCTTTCTGCTTATTCTTAAGATTTCTGGATTCTACAATACCTTTTTCAAAATCTTTACATACTCCTTCATATCTATCTGGAGTACCCATATCTTTTACATACTCAGGACTATCATAGCAGTACATCTTACCAGTACCACACAATGGCTTTAACACCTGTCTGTCCAGATCTACCTTCTGCGTAGTTACTTCCATGTTTAATACTTCAGGACTGATGACATGTAAACCGGCATTGACTCTGTTCTGATAGAATTCAGGTCTGTCATCTTCCTTAGAAAGCCACTGTTCCACCTGTTTATCTTTATTGGCAATAATCAGACCACTGTCATACGGATGATTATTAGGATGTGTAAACAGTGTTACAAAACCCTTATGCTCTTTATGAAACTTTACAAATCTATTGAAATCTACATTAAACATGGCATCTGCATTCAACAGCAGAAAATCTTCTGTCAATTTATCTTTCATTTGAAACAGAGCACCTGCATTTCCCAATGGCTCTTTTTCTACAAAGTAATCAATATGTACTCCATATTTTCTGCCATTACCAAAATGGTGCATAATAATTTCAGCTTTATACCCAACAGTCAAAATTATATCTTTAAATCCCTGTTCTTTTAATGATTGTATTTCTCTTTCCAATACAGGTATTCCACACACAGGAATCATAGGTTTAGGAATATTCGGAAACAATTCAGAGATTCTTGTACCTTTACCTCCAGCCATAATAACTACTTTCATATTACTTGCCCTCCAGAGGTAGATAAGTTTCAGGAGTATAGTGAATCACTCTTGTACCACCATCTTCAAATTTAAATGGGATATACATTAAATCTTTCATAGCTTCTTTTACAGCTTCCTGATATTCAGGCTGTACATAGAACACTAAGAAACCTCCACCACCAGCACCCAGCAGTTTTCCACCAAGAGCACCTGCCTGCATGCCTTTTTCATACAGGTCATCAATACTGTTAGTGGATACTGCAGATCCGGTTTGTCTTTTCAATTTCCATGTATGATCTAACAATCTTCCAAAATCATCCAGATCAGTATGTTTATCTGTCAGGATATGTTCTGCTTTATCCACAAGAGCCAGCATCTCCAACAGCCTTTTTTCTTTAACTTCCTGTGTTTCTTTACTTCCTGCATTTGCTTTCTGCACATCAGAAGAAAATCTTGTAAAGCCTGTAAAGAACATCATAAGATTATCATTTAATGTTTTCTTTCTTTCTGGAGAAATGATAACCGGTAATACATCATATGTTCCATCTGTATTAAAGTTGATTCTGTTAAAACCACCAAAAGCAGCGGCTATCTGATCTTGCCAGCCGCCAGCTTCTTCGCATAAAACTCTTTCCAGATAAATAGCTTCATCCGCAAGCTTTTTCTTATCTGCATACTTTCCTTTTAACGCATAGAAAGCATTCAGCATGCCTACAGCAAAGGAACTGGAGGTCCCTAATCCTGAACGTGCAGGAAGATCTGCTTCATAAGTCAGTCTGATTTCATGCATATCCAGCATCTTCATGGCATTACGAATAGCTGGATGCTCAATAGCATTGATATCTGTTACTCTTTCTGTTCTTGAATAAGAAAGTTCTGTACTGTAATCAAAGAATCTTGGTAAGTGTCTGACATTGACATAACAGTACTTATCAAATGTTGTGGATAATACTGCTCCACCATATTTGGTGAAGAAACTTTCCATGTCTGTTCCACCACCAAAGAAAGACATGCGAAATGGAGTCTGTGTAATAATCATAGTTTTCTCTCCTTAGTAGTATTTATATTCAGTAGGACAATTTCGGGATTTCGCCTTTGATTTCAGGTATTGTTCTGCAAAGTTCTTCAAAGACGATAGCGTCACAGTTTGTCCGTATGGTTCAGAGCCAATCAAAGCAGTTCGACATCTGGTATTCTGACTAGCCTTGATATCATTTTTCCCATTGCTATTCGTCCAAGACTGCGACAGATCAATGTTAAAGTCCTGAGCCGCTTTCAATAGCATTCCAGGTTTCGGTTTACGTCAATCACCGTCAAACTTCATTTCTCGACATTCTCCTTTATATCCCTTAAACGGATAGTGTGGTCAGAAGTAGATGGCGCTCAGATATGCGCCCTCCTTGCCTAGAAGTGTCTCCATCTTGTTGTGAATCACTTCGAGTTCCTCAAGGGGCACTTCCCCACGGGCTACCACAGACTAATTCGTAACAACAATTGCCAAATAACCTGAAGCTTTTTTGACTGCATCTGCAACGCCGTCCATCAACTCAAACTCGGCTATGTTCCGTAGGACCCCCACATATTTATTGATTGTACCGTCCCAATCAAGGAACACCGCTTTCTGCTTGTTCCTCAGATTCTTAGCGGAAACGCGACCAGTCTTGTAATCCTCGCATACAAAATATTAGCGTTCGGGTGTCCCCATGTCCTTCACATATTCAGGGCTATCGTAGCAGAAAAGCTTACCACTTCCGGACAACAGCTTAAGAAGCTGTCGATCCAAGTCTACCTTGATGGGTTTCACGTTCTCTCCCACAGTACCAACCTTGTCCACATCAATTCCTAACTGCCCAAGATAATTGGATTGATGACATGCAGTCCAGCATTGACACGGTTGCAATAATATTCCGCTCATTCATCTTCCTCAGCCAACCATTGCTTGACAGCACCATTTTGTCAGCAATAATGAGTCCACTGTCATAAGGATGGCTATTTGGATGCGTGAATAAAGTAACCAAACCGCCATGCTGTTTATGAAAGGCTACAAATCGATTGAAGTCCACATCGAACACAGCATCAGCATTCAACAACAGAAAATCAGAATTCAACTTATCCTTGATTTTGAAAAGTGCACCGGCATTACCCAGCGGCTCCTTCTCAAAATAGTATTCAATATGAACTCCAAAGGGCTTCCCTGTTGCCGGAGATATACCAGAACCATCTCCGAAATAGTCCATGATGATGTTTCTGAGATGAGAATCGGTCAAAATAATGTCTTTGAATCCCTGGTCACGCAGACACTCCAGCTCATGTTCCAGAACGGGCTTTCCTTCGATTTTTATCATCGGCTTGTGGGATATCACTGGCAAGAGAGGAATTCCGTGTGTCCCTGCCGCCTGCCATTATCACTGTTTTCATCTTCGTTTTTTTCCTCTCATATATTTATCGTTTTAACAACAGTACCAACTTATCAAATATAATTAATATAGTCTTTTGCTGAATCACGAAGAGCAAAAGAACGAATGGTAGCTGATATAGAAAACTTTCATTTGCCGATGCGGCTGTACACTGCATTAAAAGCACTATCATCATAAGTACTTGTTTTTTCCAGTTAACATTCATCCTTATCACACTCTTCAGGCGAAGCATTCGCATAAGCCATATTGAAAAATATCCAATCATTGTGGCAAATGCGGCTCCATATGCTCCAACTAGCGGAATCAAAATAAAGTTTAAAGCAGTATTAATTAGTGCACTAACTACAGTGGTAATCGAAATCTCCTTCGTCTTTTTTGCCGCAGCAAAAATACATCCATTAAATAATCCCAATCCGTTAAAGGCAGTACCAAGCAACAAAAACGGAACATACTTCCATGCCACGAAAAAGTTTTTGGAATACAAAATATGAGCAATGGTTATATTAAAAAGCATTATCAAAGAGCAAGCCAAAAAAGACGCCGAGCCATATACGGTGTAGGTTCCTCCGATAAAACCGTCTTCGTCCTTCTCATCAAATTCTGTAATAGAGGAAATCGACCATGCGTTATAAAAAATAGATTGTAGAGCAGATAGTATAGACGGAATTTTATAGGATACAGCATAAATGCCATTGACTGCAGCACCACAGAAATAGGTAAGAATATATCGATCACTTGCATTGTTAATCCACCATCCAAGAGAGTTTGCAATCAATGGTGCACTATACTTAACCATTTCACGCGCAATTTCACCAGAATGCTTACTGCTTTTTAAGTCCTTCATAATGTCTCCTGATAGGAACATACCCACATCAGCTACAATGGTTCCAGAAACATAAGCAATCATATATCCATTTATGCCTAAATGCATTCCTAAAAGCAGTAATAGGTTAACCAAACAAGTAACGGCTGTGTTAGTAATCCCCCAGAACGCTAATGTTTTGACCTGATCCTTTGCTTTAAGATACATTGACAAATTATTGTTAAGTGCACCAGAAGTAAAAGACAGATATAAAAAAAACATATAGTTTGATTCCAACGGGATAATGCCAGAATAATCCAACCCAAAAAGAATTACTCCCAACAATGCTGAGCTCACGCCAATTATCTTAAATCCTACACAAATAGCATCTTCCGCTTTATATTTTTTATCAAGTGAAAAGCGTAAAACCGCATCCTGTATATTAATTGTTAAAACTGGAATCAAAAGTTGTACTGTAGTAGTCACCAAATCTACAGATCCAAATTCGTCAGTTGATAACACATACGTGTACAAGGGAACCAAAAAGAATGAAATAATTCTCGTTCCGAAGCCACTAATTGTGAACAGCAAAGCATTTTGTGATAAATTCTTTATTTTATTACGCTTCTCCATTGCTCATGACAACCTTTTATCAAAAAAATCAAATCTAACTAATAGGGATTTGACGAAGTATTTTGCCCTTCCTTTTGGTGAATCAAATCTGTACTTTTTAACCACATACTCAAAACCATGTTTCTTATAGTCCATCCAAAACTCTTCATATAAATCGGGTTTTTCTGTTGGACGGTTAAGATTATGCTGGTAATTCAGGAATTCGTCACCCACATACTCCTTTAGAAGTTCACCCTCATGGATCGTTTTATTTAGTGTTTCAACGATTTCATTTCCTTTTTCCGAAGTTGCAATCATTAATGAAACGCCTTTCCCCATAGGAATTTCTGGCATAATTTTATCTATCCCCCAAAAATCCCCAAGAGTTATATCGCCTGTTCTCTCCATACTAGAGAACCTACAGCTATAGCATCCCTTATCCAATATAAGCAGAGAGAAATACATTCTCATATATAGTTGAGCATCATAAGATCGCCGTAAAACTTTTCCATTCTTGAAACAAACCTTTGTTGGGTAGCGTTTCCATCCAACGCTTTTGTCACGAAAGGATATTTTGATTACCTCGGACTGATACTTATTTTCCAACCATGCAACATAATCCTTTAAGATCCGTGGATTGGGTGAGCCATGACATATAATATCAATTATAAATAGGTTTTCTGTTTGTACATTCACATGTTCGAGATATTTAATAAGTCCACTAACCTGACAGGGGGTTCCCGAAAAAAGAACCTTCTGCTCATTTATCAAGTCTTCAGCTACACTGTTATAAATCCCCCCGATGTTACTTCTTGCATATTTTGATTCATTAAATAGCTCTATATCTTCCAATCGTGTTACTTTGATGTGCTTGACTTCATTATCTTTGGTCCAAGCTGCGCCATAAATAGCATAATTGTCGCTATATTTTTGGGCAAATGACATCGCAATTTCAGAGAATGCACCACCAGAAGAAGATTTCTCAACTACATCAGGAGTGCCTTTAAATGCATATACCTTCATTTAACTTCTCCTTTCAATTTCTTCGTCCAGGTATTTTCTTAAAGCTATACGTTCATTCTCCATTGTAGTATCAACCGCATTCCAATTAATTGAATCTTCTTCTGGGATAATTCCACTTTTTACATAGCGATCTTCAAGATCATATCGTGTCAACAAGTCTGTTATTCTGCTTGACTGAGGAGATTTATGCAACTGTTGTCTCGGAAAAGTATAAAATCTTTTATGCATTATTATAGAAAACACCGAAGAATGAAAAGAATCCGTACAGATATACGATGCATCACGAATTAGAGAAACATATTCTTGCGGGCCTCCATCCAAGTGAGTTATTTTACTAAATATCGAGTACTCTTCATAACCATATGAAAAACAAACAACCTCCGTACTGGTTCTATTTGAGAATTTTTCAATTTCATAAATTGTGTCCTTGCTTGGTTCGCTTAGAAAATGCACAAAGATATACGGTTTTGAAGGAGTATTTACACTTCCAGCGAACGATTTCCATTGATTTACATCTAATAAGAATACGGGATCCGTTACTTGAATGGTTGGTACTTTACATAGTTGACCAATGATTTTTTCTCCCGTTTGCTCTCTTACTGCTATTCTTTCAAATCCCTCTAATCCTACTTTAACTGTCTTCTTGTTATACGCCGGAATTGAATTAATACCAAAACTAGGAGCAAGCGCAATTCTTTTGCATTTAGGGGCAAATTGAAGAAAGTAAATCGGCTTTATATGAATACTCGCATTCCAGATTTGATCGCTCCCTGCAATAAATGCGATATAATCATCACGAGTAGCAATCGATTGCAACTCTTTCCATGTGAACCCCTGTGGCTTTAGCATGTCCTCCACAAATTTATTTTGAAAGTCATATGCTCTTCGAGTTAAATATCCCTTTTCTTTCTTCATTGATTTTCGCATTTTCATATACTGTGAAAAATAACCCTTATACCGCAGTGAATTGTATGCATGAAAGATGATATTCTTTACTCGAACAACTCTAAGTTGCCTTGCATCATACTTTTCATATAGAACATGGCAATTGTACCCCTTCTGTTCCAGATAGTTTTTTGTCGCATAGCACTGTAGTATCGAACCATAGTTTTCCTTATAATACGTGACCAGACCAATATCTTTATTCATTAACATCCCAACCACCTTTCCTGCCATTTTCATATTAGTTTCTATTTTTTGTGATTACTTCGTAGAATCTTTTCTTTGACTCACTTGCGTCAAAATTCCGCAATGTATCACTTGCATTTTCTCTTTTTTCATTGCTTTCTTCAGTATTATCAAATGCTCTGCAGACGGATTCAAACAATTTTTCCTCATCATCCACTTCACACATATATGCATTATCCTTACTTGCATACTCACGAATGCCAAAACAATCTGTTGTCACTAATGTACATCCGCAGAAAACGCTTTCTAATCCAGTGAGTCCAAATCCCTCCTGTCGGCTAGTACATAAAAATACTCGTGCACAATTCATACTGTCAGAAACTTCTTTTGGACTTGCCTTTTCTGTGTAATGAATCCATTCAGGCCAACTCTGTTCTCTTTTGGGTGTTCCAAAAAGATATGCTTCAAAGTCTGGATAGCACTCCTTCAGTTTATAGATGATTCTTAATAAAACATCGCAACCCTTTCTGCTATCCCAATGATATAAAGCACATAACGTATGGTTACCTCTCTCCAAATACGGCTTTTTGTCATAGAAGATCTGCTTGTCTATTCCGTTTGGTATGTAAATAGCTTTGGTATCAGAAACGCGATCGATAATATTCTTTAACCATTTTGAGATTGTGATTTTTGTCATATTCATGCGATAAGTGTCTAAAACAGCTTCTTCACTTCTACCCCAATCTTCAAAGTCCTGCACAAAGTAGTACTTTTTGCATGTTGCTTTATTTACGTATTCTGCAGTTTCCGTTGCGGTCGCTATAACAACATCATATTTTGAAAACGTTTTGTCTGTAAAATGTCGGACAACCACTCGATGAATTTCATTCGGCAATTTAAACCATTTGGGACCAAAAATACCTATCATCCACCTTAAAGAATAAACCACAAAACGGGGAAGTCCTTTCGAATTTTCCCCGTCATGAGCGTTGTACACAATCGAGACATCCATGCCTTTTTGAGCAAGATAAGTTGCATATTCATATGCAACTTTATATCCACCAATTATTTTTTGATTTGGAACAGGGAGGGCAAATGCAACTTTTACCATTTTCTATTTGTTCCTTTCTTGTAAATATCCCACAAAGGTTTCATTATATATATGGCATAAAAGTATATTTTCATTTTAATCCTGTACAAACTGATATTTTGCAGTAAGTGCTGTTCATGCAAAATACTAGAGCTCTTTTCAACAAACTCCTTTGCACAGCCTATCATTTTCTTTCTTCCAAATGGCTGCGTTTCTATTCCATAATGCTGTGTCTGACCAGGGTCTGTTATATAATATTTGTAATTGAATGTACAAAAATACAAATATGATTTTGCTATTTCAATTGCTTTTTTCTCTTTGATTTGCCGTGTAAAAGATAAGGTTTCCAAATGCTTTATAAACATTTGAAATTCCTTCAATCGTTCCGCAGGCGCAAACCAGGATGTTTTTTCGGTTCCTTTGTTATAGTAAAATGACTTATTCTTTGCAAAAGATTCTGTATCTGCAAGTTCAAATATTTTATTATACCGAAACATTTTCCCGTCTTCGCTTAGTTTTCCAAGAACTAAGTCGTGAGGATGAATATATGACGTTTCCTTTTCAAAATAATTTTTTCTTTCTGCAATATCTTTGTATAAATCTGTTCTGAAAATAATACCTGTCGGATGTGATGCTTTATACGGAATTTCTAATAACGCCTCTTTAGGAGAATCGTAATATTTAATTTCAGAGAAGCTGTCACAAATTCCTCCTGAATAGTCCCTGTGATTTTTTAGAAACTCAATCAGAGCGGGAAGCTTATCTGTGTAAAAAATATCCCTATCGTTCAAGTGCAACGCAAATCTACCATCACATGCTTCCAAAAGCCTATACCAATTGGGCATCGCACCATCTTTATTTATGCCAACTCTTTCACTGTTCTGAATGTAATGCAGCCTAATATCTGAGATTTCAGAAAGCATTTCAACTGTTCCATCATTCGAACAGTCATCCAATACCCACACATCGAAATCATCTGATTTAATTGCCAATATTTCGTCTAGTTTTCTTTTCAAGATTTCTTTTCTATTATATGTAGCAATGTAAATGCTTAATGTTATCATTATTTTACTCTCCATTTTGCATCCGATTCATCAATAGAGTAGCCTCATACATCAAAACCGGACAAAAATTAATTAGAACAGGGCCAAATTCTGCCATAAAATACAGCTCGTATGCTATCACGCTAAAGAAAAGAACTACTTTCCCATTCTTATAGGCATAGCGAGATATCTTAACAAAAAGCCATAAATAAACTATGAATGTTAATAAACCATACTGTATGAGTAATCTCAAATATGCATTATCCAACGCTGCTATTGTGAGATCAATCCTCTGGCCAAAAAACCGGATACCATACCGAGTAAAATATAAATCCCACGCCCATGGTCTTCCGGACAACACGTTGTTAATTTGATACCATATTGCCGTTCGGCTATGAAATAAAATCGCTATAGCTATCGAAGCAATTGCGAAAAACAGAAATAAGTATTGAAAAGCTGATACCACTTTACTTACACGTTTTGCATTTCTAAACAGTACAAGCAATATAATATACATGCCCAAAATAATGCCCGCTGTCCGTGCTCTGCAAAAATAATACAAAGCAAGACAAGCAACAGCCTCAACCAATAATACCTTTCCGTTGAGTTGTTCTTCCTTTTGCAGATTAAAAGCAACAATTATTGCAAAGACAATTACGGGAACGGTATTGGGATTTTGCATACCAAATTCTAACGCTATTTTTGCTCCTTTATAGTGCAAATCTATCACACCAATTAGTGATAGTAATGCTATGATGACAAAAGGTATCGCTAACGACCACTTATAGCCACTCAGCACATCTTTTGATTTTACATCTTGTGTAATCGCAAAAAAGAGTACGAGCTTCAGCAATGTAGCACCACCTGAAATCAACATAGCAACTATACCGACACAGATTAGCGTGACAATTTCTAAAATTGTTTTCCACTTGAATTTTGCCGATGAAACAAAGTGAAAAATGAAAAATAACATCCCGAATAGAGAAAAAAGTAACTCAGCACAATTTCCAAATAGCGTATTATGTAATTGGCTCATGCTTATTACAAATGAAGAATTCATGCATAATAAGAACGCATTACATGTAAATGATTTTCTGTCAACTACCATATTCTCCCTTTTCTCCCTAAAACAGCTCTTTATTTGCAAACTCGTCCTTTATAGTCCTCAAACTTACCAATCACCTTACAGGGAACACCTGCCGCAACAGTTCCATCTGGAATATCTTTATTCACAAGACTACCAGCTCCGATAATCACATTATTTCCAATGTTCACATCATATAAGATTGTACTGTTCGCACCTACAAAAACATTATCGCCAATCGAGATTGGTCCTTTACGTTCTTGATATTTCGGATTTTTATCCATGTACCGAAACATCAATGCAGTGATATCGTGATTTACAAAAGTTACTCCGCTCGCAATATGAACATTCTCTCCAAAGCTAATCATGTAAGGCTCTGTTCCAAAATTCCATGGTTGGAGGTAGCAGTGTTCGCCAATCGCTTTGAAGTAATGCTTTCTTTTCAGGTATTCAGCCCGAGAGTATCCCCCCCCCGAATAAAAATGCGAAATAAAGTTAAATATCTATTGATTCGTCCCATATAATGATACCTCCCGCTTAATTCTGTAGGTCATACACCTCTGGTGTATAATGAATAACCCTCGTACCACCGTCTTCAAATTCAAACGGAATATACATCAAATCACGCATTGCCCAACGAACAGCATCATGATGCTTCGGCTGCACATAGAACACGAGGAATCCTCCGCCACCAGCACCGAGCAGTTTTCCGCCCAGTGCGCCGGCAGCCATGCCTTTTGCGTACAGTTCATCAATGCTATTGGTCGAAACAGCCGAACCTGTTTGACGTTTCAGTTTCCAAGTGTGATCAAGCATTCTAACAAAATCATCGAGATCTATGTTTTGGTCCGTCAAAACACGTTCCGCATCATCAACGAGCGCAAGCATTTCCTTAAGTTGAGCAGTCTTATCCTGTTTTCCGCATGCGTTTGCCTTCTGCACATCCAATGAAAAACGAGTAAAACCCGTAAAGAACATCATCAAATTTTGATTCAGGTGCTTTTTACGCTCTGGGGAAATAATGATTGGCAGCACCTCGTAGCCGGATGCATTAAAATTGATACGGTTAAATCTACCAAAAGACGCTGCAATCTGATCTTGCCAGCCACCGGCCTCCTGGCACAGGTTGCGCTCAAGGTAAATTGCTTCGTCCGCCAACTTTTTCTTGTCCACATATTTGCCTTTGAGTGCGTAAAATGCGTTCAGCATCCCGACAGCGAAGGAACTGGATGTTCCAAACCAGAACGAGCCGGAAGATCGGCTTCATATGTAAGACGAATCTCATGCATATCAAGCATTTTCATGGCATTACGAATAGCCGGATGCTGAATGTCATCAATATTGGTAACTCGTTCCGTCTTTAAGTACGAAAGCTCTGTAGAATAATCAAAGAAGCGTGGCAGATGACGAACATTGACATAGCAATATTTGTCAAAAGTTGTCGAAAGAACCGCTCCTCCGTTTTCCTTGAAAAAGTCTTCCATATCTGTTCCACCACCAAAGAAAGACATTCGGAAAGGTGTTTTTGTAATAATCATTTACTTTTCCTCCAGCAACTTAACAAACCGTTCCACTGCACCACTCGTTGCATACTTCTTGCTACCATACTGATACGCATCCCGGCTCATTGCATCGTATTGTTCTGTACTCAGCTTCATGACCTTTTTCAGCATAGTTGCAAACTTTTCATTATCGCCGGCCTCAACAAGATAACCGCTCTTTCCATCATCCACCTGCTCTGGAATAGCTCCCACGGCAAACGCAATAACAGGTCGGCTATACTTGTAAGCATCAATAATGATGCCAGACTGAGAAGCAGAATTATATGGAACGATTACCCAGTCACAGTTAACGAATGCTCCTTGCATCTCCACGTCTGTGACGTAGTCGTTATTCAACTTTACATTTTTCTCTTTGGCAAGCTGATCCACAACGTCCTGCATCTGTGGGTCAACCCGTCCAATCACATCAAACTTGATATCAGAACACAGGCGAACAATTTCCAAAAGGTTGTCTGCGCCTTTATACGGATTGATTCTTCCAAAGAAGAGTACTCGACCACTATGTACTGGTGTCGTATATGCCGAGTATCTACGCCACAATTCCAGATACTTTACACGGTCTACGCTGATTCCATAACGGTCAATCATATTCTGAATATAAGTTTTATTACGCAGCACAATTATGTCTGCAAACTTGACCACAGCCTTATTCATCAAATCAACCATCTTAACCTGACTGTCTCCCTCATGTGGGATAACCTCATGAATCACCTGATAAGTCTTGGCTTTTCCAGACATCAGCATAATCGGAAGATTCCATGTATGCAGACTTTCAAAATAAATCGCATCAAAATGTTCCTTGCGGATACGATGAATAATCGAAACCAACAGTGGGAGATTGAATGTTTTTTTCGTTACGCCAGGCCTCTTCGGGCAGTCAACCAGCCAAGTATGATCTGATTTCTGAAGTTCTACCTTCGGAGTCTTGATGCAAAGCAAGTAAGCATCCCAGTCACTTCGATTTCTCATTTCTTCGTACATTCCAAACAGCGTATCCTGATGATCCACATTATCTGAGAATGTCACTAGAAGTACTTTTTTCATCTCGAATTCCTTTCCCACTAAAACAGTCCAGACTCAATCTCAAAGAGTCTGAGCCGTCCTTTATTATTTTCGAATAACGGTTAGCTTTCTTAGTTTTTCAGCAGCACAAAATATACCTTCTCTTAACGTATCTATTATTACTCCAAGTAGAAAAATGACTATTATACCGTACATTAAATAAAAGATGCAATAATTTTTATCGATATATTTGCTCAAATCAAAAACATCTGAGAACAGATATTTTATTACTGTCGGATACATATGAATCAAGTACACTCCAAATGTTGCATTCGCAATATAATTAATCCACCTATCATACTTAATCTTCCAACTCACTCCCCAAATAAAAAGCCCGATGGAGACCAACATAGAAACCGGTCTAAAATTTCCTCGAATGTAGTAGCAAGAATATGTTGCAGCAGCATTCAATCTCATTCCTAGAACGTCCAATACAATAATGCTCAAAACCGCAAGCAAGTATGGAATAATGATTACGCCAACACATTGCTTTTTATAATTCGAATATGTAATTCTCTTTCTTTTTATATAAACTACAGCTGCATATAGCATCAAAAATGCACAGAAGTTATTTGATCCTAAGTCAACATACGGAATTAATGTTGATACGCTCCAGACACCAAACATTACTACAATACATTTTTTTAAGTTGTCATCATCTAATGTTTTCAGACCTTTGTGATAAAAGGGCCACATTAAAAGAAAAACTATGTATGTTGTTGGATACCACCACAAACCAAATAAAGTTGGAAATATAGACTTCAGCACTAATATTAAGCTTACCCCCCCCCTTATTGAAAATTAAGGAAAGGCAAAGGAGACTTATACTATAAAACAAAACTATTCGCTCCAATCTGACACAGGAAGAGAATGAATATTTCAGATTGATTGAATCCTCTGCTTTCGAACTTAAAAACCACGCTGAAATCAAAAAGAATAAATTATTTCCTATGAAGGCATTGTTTCCAAACACCTGTAAAAGCAACTTGTTGGCAGTTAATCCCACTATCTCGGTATCAACATTGAACGCGTTCTTTGATACCAAATGATGAGCCACTATCATCAGCATCGCCACAATCTTTAATAGTTGAAAATTACTTTGTTTCTTTATCATAATGTCTCCCTGCCCTTTGCTCATGTTATGGCACCATTTTACACTCATCCATGCCACGGTAGCTCCCCTGCTTTTGCCAGATCCCCCCACACACGAATGAGCATCTCCGCGAGCATGAGATTCTCACATCCGCCTTGTTATCTCCAAGACCGAGATGAAATCGCAGGTAATGTTATCATCGCTCAATCCCGAAACCGTTATGTGATAATCACCACAGTGTCCGTAATATCATCATAGTGCCATTCGGCATAAACCCATGAGCTACGGTTGCATCCATAAAAGTGCTTTTTCGGGGTGGAAAAGCTCAATTCACCCTCGTTTTGCCTTCGCACACGCACAGGTTCTCGGCATTTTGCACCATTGGAAGTGGAAATTCTGTGTTATCCAAGTCATTTTGCCGACTTCTCTGCTTAACGCTACTGTAAGAGCTACATTTATACCCGATTCCACTCTGGAATTTCTTCCAATTTTTAGCAGTTCAAAATATACAAAAACTTCTATATTTAGTGGTTTTCTCCACTCATCGCAGTAGTCTGCCCTTCTTCTACACCTTCTGTAGATTCAGGCATAAACAGGATCTTTACTGTTGCAAATATAATCTTTAGGTCTTCTACAATGCTTGGATGAGCAATGTACATAAGATCCATTACTAACTTATCATATGGTGTTGTATTGTACTTACCATATACCTGTGCATAACCAGTTAAACCTGCTTTAGCTCTTAGTCTTAATGCAAATTCAGGCATTTGTTCACAATACTGTTTTGCTATCTCAGGCCTTTCAGGTCTTGGACCAACAATACTTAAATCACCCATTAAGATATTGATGAGCTGTGGTAATTCATCTAATCTGCAGGCTCTGATAACTTTACCAACTTTAGTAATACGGTCATCATTTTCACCTGTAGACAATCTTGCTACACCATCTTTTTCAGCATCTACTCTCATACTTCTGAATTTAAGAATCTTAAATTCTTTACCATCTTTAGTCAGCCTCACCTGTTTATAGAAAGCAGGTCCGCCATCAGATTTAACACATAACGCTGTAATTAACAGTACAGGACTGAGAATAATTAATGCAATTAAAGATAGTACAATATCCATTGTTCTTTTAATGAAAAGATATTCTACAGAAGCCATGTCCCTTTCTACTCTTAACATAGGCAGATGGAACATATGCATATGTCTGGCTCCGGACATTAACGTATCTCCGATTCTAGGAATCACAAAGACTTTAATATCTTTCTCCATACAGTATTTTAATATCGTATTTCTGTCATGAGAATGTACACCACTTAAAAATACTGTATGAATGTTATCCAACACAGAAATATCTTCCAGACACTCTTCTGTAGTTAATGTGTTTTCCACTTTAAACTTCTTATCTAAACCATAAGAGTCAATTAAGCTCTCCAGTCCTTCTCTTGTGTCATAGATAACAATCGTAGAGTTAGGTTTAAATACCTGGAAATACTTCTCATATGCTGCATTAGCCCATGTAACAGCCATAAATAATTGTCCTATCAAAGCACCTACACCAGGCAAAATATTTGGCATTCTTCTGGATAGTAAACAGATGACTATATAAATGATAAGATCACTCATGGCAAATGCCAGAAATGCACTGTACACAAGTTCAGAAATTCTTGAAATGGACACCACAAATGCATCATAAATCTTTGCAAAGATACTATATAGAAATGCATACAACAGTATCATTACAATATTACCAGTATTATAGAATGGCTCATGAATACCATTGGCATAGTACAAAAACCAGCACATACCAAATGGAAAAGTAATCATAGCTATATTCAACAGTTTCCCAAATTGTAATAATAAGTCATGCTTCAACTTAGACATAAATACCCCCTGTTATCTAAACTATATAAAAAGGAAGGCTTATTTTCCTTTTTAGCACTCTATATACTGCTCATAAATCACACTGAAAATATACCTTTTATGTATTTCCTGTTCCCCAGATTTATGAGCTTACACATATAAAAAAGGATACAAGTTATCCCATATCCTTTATGACGTATATATGTTACCACAGATTATAGTGTTCAAACCCGATAAAATGCACAAAAAATTACTGCAATGCAATGTAACCGATTTCAGGTTTTTTGCCTGTTTAAATGTCTGTAAAGTTCTCTTTAAGAGTTCTTAAAAAGATATGTATTGATGAACCTTGCTAATACTTCTTCTTTACTTATCTACATCGATAATTCTTATAATCTATTATTTTGATTGCCTGTATTACATTAGTTATGTGTATAAAGTACTATTGGCTATTCATATTACTTAAGTCTTTTGTTTACTATTCTATATTTGAAAGAACAATGTCTTAAGGCATTGGCTTTTCCATTATGTAATGTCAAAGCCACCTTTGCATTTGTAACTATTACCGGTCGTTAACGACCTGTTTATCCTTGTTTGCTTTCCTTATTACTATATCTTTCCCAAACGGATCTTCATATTCTTTCACGCTTAATTTATCTTTTGCTATATCATCTTTCTCTTGTTCTCGTATATATTTTCGAACCGTTGCTTCATTCAGTCCTATTGTACTTACATAATATCCGTCTGCCCAAAAGTGTCTGTTCCCATACTTGTATTTCAAGTTGGCATGATATTCAAAAATCATCATTGCTGACTTTCCCTTTAAATATCCCATAAATGAAGACACTGACATCTTTGGAGGGATAGATACCAATATATGTACATGATCTGCCATCATATGTCCTTCTATGATTTCTACCCCTTTATACTTACACAGCTTCTATTATTCCGATACTCACAAAAAGCTTATTGCTATTATTCCGATAGCAAAATATACTATTATCGTAAGTAAAAAGGTGGTGACTATCCATGGAATATAAATCTGTCGCACAAATAGCGGAACAATGGGGTGTTTCCGACCGCAGAGTGCGTATTTTATGCCAGCAGGGTAAGATTAACGGTGTTATACGTAAAGGGCGTGCTTGGTTGATTCCTGCGAACGCCGAGAAACCAATTGACGGTCGAACGACACGCTATCAGCGGAACGATAGCTCTTATGCGGAACTGTTTGCCGAAATCGATGCGTTAAAAGCAGAACTTGATAAACGTCGTCCTCTCTCTCAAGGAGAATTACAGCGTCTCCGTGAGGAATTCCTCATTGAATATACCTACAACTCTAATGCCATCGAAGGGAATACACTGACTCTTCAAGAAACTGCTCTGGTTTTAGAAGGTGTCACCATTGATAAGAAGCCCTTGAAAGATCATTTGGAGGCAGTTGGCCATAGAGATGCTTTTCTCTATGTACAGGATCTCGTAAAGGATAAAGTTCCGTTTTCTGAAAGTATTATTAAGCAGATTCATACACTGGTACTAATGAACCGACCAGAAGACCGTGGTGTATACCGCCGTATTCCGGTAAAAATCATGGGCGCATATCATGTGCCTTCTGATCCAGTCCTTGTTCCGGAACAGATGGAGAATCTAATTACTGAATTTGCCGGAAATAACAAACTTCATCCCATTGAGCGTGCGGCACTGTTCCATCTTAAATTTGAAGGTATCCATCCATTCGTAGACGGCAATGGTCGAACTGGACGTTTGATTCTAAATCTCATGCTAATGCAAGCCGGTTATCCTCCAATCAACGTGAAGTATTCAGACAGAAAGCGATATTACGAAGCCTTTGATTCGTATTATCGAGACAACGATAAATCCATTTTTATTCACCTTATAGGTGAGTTACTCAAAGAACAACTTTCAATTTACCTGCCATAGAGGAATTGCTTATGAAAATAAAAAAATTACACATTAATAATTACCGAATGCTCAAGGATTTAAATTTCGATCTTGAAGACGAATTATCTTTAGTGATAGGTAAAAATAACTGCGGAAAAACATCACTTTTATCTGCATTAGAGAAATTTATTGGTTCGCAAAGCGCATCAAATAATTTCACATTTGACGACTTTAACAGTGATTTTCAAGATTCTTTATTCAATGCTATTAACGATGGTGGCACATCCTGGTCAGCATTGGACATCAAAGGTATCGAGCTTTTTATTTATATTGAATATAACGACAGCGATAATTTGTCAAACATCCAGCCATTAATGCTTGACCTCGACCCAGAAAACAATATCGTTATTTTAAAATTGGAATACACACTCACCGATCAGAAATTCCATCAATTGTTCGATGATTTTTCTAAGTATAGTCAAAAATATGAGAGCACTCAAGGATACAACAAAGAAGAAATTTTTGATGTATTTATTAAGGCAAAACACAGAATGTATTTTTCAGTGATTAAGAAAGCAATTTTGTACGATATGAATACTAAATCACCTTCTGCGACTGAGTATTCCGTACTTGACTCAAAGAGTTTTGATTTAAATAAGATACTGTGTTTTCGTTGTATAAGCGCTCGAAGGGATACTGTAAATAAAGAAGGTGACAGCACACTTTCTACACTTTCCAGTCGTTATTACGAAAAAAACAAGACAAACGAAGATAGTTCCACGGTTAATGCCTTTGAAAACACACTACACGCAACAGATAAAGAACTGTCATCAGTGTATGAAGCATTATTCGAAGGTGTTATCAGTAAAGTTGAAAAATTCGGTGGTATTCGCGAAAACGAAACAGTTGTAAAAATAATCTCCACTTTAAGTCAGCAACAGCTTTTGAGGGGAAATACTACTGTGGTTTATGAGAATAATAAACACCAGTTACCTGAAAGTTACAACGGGTTAGGGTATCTCAATCTAATTAGTATTATCATGGAAATCGAAATATATCTTGGAGATTTTCTAAGAAAGAATGATGAAACAAGACGCCCAGCAGATATTAATTTGCTTTTTATTGAAGAACCTGAAGCACATACTCATCCACAGCTACAGTATGTTTTTATAAAAAACATCAAGAATCTTCTCTCCGAAGGAATTTCAGATGAAAAAGGTAACAGATTAATTGACTTGCAGACAATTATCACCACGCATTCATCCCATATCGTGTCAGAATGTGATTTTGATGATATTAAATATTTCAAAAGAACGTCCAGTTCATCTGTCCTCTCTAAAAATTTAAAAGATTTAAAAACACAATACAAGGACGAGGAAGATCCTAAGAATAATCATTTCAAATTTTTGAAACAATACCTTACTTTAAATTATTCGGAGATTTTCTTTGCGGATAAAGTCATTCTTTTCGAAGGCGAAACTGAACGTATCTTGCTCCCAGCAATGCTCAAAAAGATAGACGAAGAAATCCCACTTAAAGGTGATTTGCCGATGCTTTCACAGAATATCTCTTTAATTGCAAGCGGCGCATATTCTCAGATTTTTGATCAGTTTCTAAAATTCATTGATGCTAAAACACTGATTATTACCGATATCGACGCCGGTAAAGAAGAACGCATTACAGATAAAAACGGGACTCTTCGCATAGTTATTAAGGCCCATACTGTTGAAGGCGGTAATCAAACGACAAACGGCGCCTTACTTCATTACTATAAATCGCCATTAAGTCAATATAGTGGAAGTAATCAGCTTGATTTTTTTACAACTTTACCTACTGATCAGAAAGTATTGAAAAACAACTCCGGCACTTGGGAAGCAGATGCAAACGGAGAATTAATGGTAGTATTCCAAACCCAAGAATCAGGTACTTACTATCCACGTAGTTTTGAAGATGCATTTATTCATATTAATCGTGATTTTATTTCTGCACATAAGGACACATGTGCAAGCTTACAATCCAAAGAAATAATAGACGAAAAGGATACTGCCGGAAAATATGTGAGCGATGCCTTTAACCTTGCAAAGACTTGCGTCAAAAGTAAATCTTCTTTTGCCCTTGATATTCTACTCAACAGTGAGTCAAATGAAACAAGTACTTTTTCTAATTGGAAGATACCGCCTTACATCAAGGAGGGCCTATTATGGTTGCGGAAAAATTAGTTCGAGAAAATGACGAACTATATGAAATCCTTGAACATATCAAACAAGGACATAATTTTCTGTTAAGTGGAGGCGCAGGCAGCGGAAAGACATACTCTTTAGTTCAAGTATTACAGCACATCTCTGGACTATGTCCAAATGCGCAAATTGCATGTATCACATATACAAATGTTGCTGCAATAGAGATAAAGAATCGAGCAAATATAAAAAATCTCAGAGTATCAACCATTCATGATTTTTTATGGGATATGATTGTACAGTTTCAAAAAGAAGCTAAAACCACATTGCTTGAATTGATCAACAACCCGGAAAGCTCAATTAAGAATCCAAGCTCAGATTTTCCCTATCAGAATACATTTGAGAATGGAATCCAATACAAGGAATACCTCAGAATTGATAGAGGTGAAATTTCTCACGACGAAGTTTTAGTATTAGCCAATGAGATGTTTAAAAAATATCCTCGTCTTTGTGATTTACTAATCGATAAGTTTCAGTTCATTTTTGTCGATGAGTATCAAGATACATCTCCTCTGGTAATTGAAATCTTGTTAGAGTTTATTCAACAACGGAAAAAGAAAAACATTATTGGTTTCTTTGGGGATTCTATGCAAGCAATATACGAAACCGGGATAGGTGATATTGATTCGTATATCGAATCTGGAGCTGTTTATAAAGTTGAGAAAAAGCAAAATCGCAGAAATCCTCAGACAATAATTGACGTTGCAAATACGCTACGGACAGACGGATTAGTTCAAACAGCCTCTAAAGATTCCAGTGCACCTAATATGAAAAACGGCATGGTCAAGCAGGGTTCTGTTAAATTTCTATATTCCATGAATTTTGATCTAGATAAGGTTAAACTGTCCTCATGGGTCAAGGGTTGGGATTTTCATAATGTCCAAGAAACTAAAGAGTTACGCTTAACCCATAACTTAATTGCAAATGAGGCAGGTTTCTCAAATTTAATGGCGATATACGATAATGATCCGATTGCAAAATTCAAGGAAGCGTTTCATAAGGAAGCAAAAAAGCAAGGCCACATTTTGTCTGATGAAGATTCTTTTGACACTGTGGTAAAATCCATGCCATGGATATATAAAAGAGAACCCCACAAAGGAAAATCACACCTTGAAGTTCTTCTGGAAGATTCTAATGCTAAGGTATTATATGAACATATTAAAGATTGGCCATACAGTAAGGTTAAGAAAATATATCTGGATAAAGATAACTTAATTGATGATAAAGTTGTTATTAATGGAGTTACTGTTCGTGAGCCGAAGAGAGATTGTTTAATTCAACATTTGTTTAAAATTCAAGAACTTATATCTTTATTCGATAATAAGGAATATAATGAGCTGCTCCGTCGAACTTCATTTAGTATACAATCTATAGCAGACAAATCTAAATTTAAACAATGTATGGATGGCCTTATGACCAAAGCATCTGATAGTATCGAAGCTATCATAAGCTATGCAGATTCTTGCAAATTGTGTATAGCAGATGATAAACTGAAGGATTTTATCAATCATAACGACTATCTATATTGGCGAGTTAAAGACATACCATTTCAAGAGTTCCAAAATCTTTATCTCTATTTAGAAGGCTACACACCTTTTTCAACTCAACACAAAATTAAAGGACTTGAATTTGAGAATGTTTTAATTGTTCTACATAATGGTGGATGGAAGAATTACAATTTTGAGTATTTATTTGACGCTAAAATTGAAAGTACATTAAATCCTTCTCAAAAGAAAAGCTATCTCAAAATATTACAAAGGACAAAAAAACTGTTCTATGTATGTTGCACCCGTGCGAAAGATAACCTTATTGTCTATTATCCATCCCCTTCTCCTAATGTTCTGGAAGGTGCAATAACCATTTTTGGAGAAGAGAATTGTGTGAATCTTGATACCGATTAAGCGCAAATGATGAGTGGTCGCTAAACTTAATTATCTAAAACATTGATGCTGGGAAGCCTTTTTGCCCTCCAGGCATCATTTACATTAGCGGCGGCACTATACTTATAGTGTAAGCGTCAACCATCACCCGTGTAAGCGCTACATATACTACAGTTCTGTATTGTACAAGATTGAAAAGAAGTCAGATTATTCCTCTGACTCCTTAAAAATATACTTATCTATAAACCTTGCTAATCCATCTTCATTATTGGTGTAGTCTGTTATGTAATCTGCACAGTCTTTTGTGTCCTTTGCACCATTCTTTAAACACACACCTGTACCTGCTGTAATTAACATAGGATTATCGTTGGACATATCTCCAAAAGCTAAGACATCCTTCATATCTATGTGTAAATGATTGACTGCATGTTGTAAACCAATCCCTTTATGAATATGAGGATCTTGAAATTCCAACATGGTTGTCTGTGTTTTAAATGCCTGATAGTTTTTAGAAGGATGGTCTTTTGCCCATTGATACACTTCAGGCATTTGTTCTTCTGTTGTTCTGTACATGATCTTAGGGATTGGTTTACTCCAGAATTCAGAAATATCCTTTACCACATGTAAAGTCATACTGTTTCTTTCTCCGGAATCTTCTGTAGCAGGATCAATTCTTTTACAGATCATGGTGTGATTAGGTCCGTAGACAAAAGGATTGAGATCTAATGGTTCCATCATACACACAATCTGTTTGACAGTGTCTGTACTGAGTTTATTGTATTCATACAACTGTTGTGTTTCAGCTATATAAACCTGTTCTCCATTCATACCAATGGTCACATCAAAAGGAAAATCAAATCCCCAGTACTCGTTATCTTCTAATAACTGCACATAATCTCTTCCTGAAGCAACACCAAATAAGATACCTTCTTTATGTAATCTTTCTATGGTCTTTTTTGTATAGCCTGATAGTTCTCTATGGTCATTGACTAAAGTACCATCCACATCTGCTATCACTAAACGTATATGTGTCATAGTTTACTTTCTGATGGCATCTATATAGGACTGATTAAAGATAGTACCATCCGTATCTTTATCATAAACTAAGGTACCTTTACTGTAGGTATACAGGATATTGTAGTCATCATCTATGACTACAATATCTCCATCCTTACCAGTTTCTATAGTACCTTTGGTATCAAAGAAACCGTATTTCTTACTTGGATTGAGACAGGCCATCTTTAAACATTCTTCTAATGGTACATGGAGGTTATTGACTAAGTTTTTAATACCGTAGATGACTGGTTGAGAAGAGCCTAATAATCTGCCTGTATCTGTTAATACAAAGCCTTCTTCTGTAATGTGTACATCCATGCCAAAAGCAGTGTACTTACCCACAGGTGCTCCACTTAATGGAGTACAGTCAGAAATCATCATTAACTTATCATGATCTTTCACCTTTAAATATATCTGTAACATCTCATTACAGTTATGCATACCATCACAGATCATTTCACACATAACTGCATCATTTAATAATCCTGCACCAATACCACCTACATCTCTATGGTGAATATCTGTCATGACATTACCTAAATGTGTTGCTACAGAGATACCTTTAGCATAGCCTTCCATAGCTTCTTTATAGTGGTTATCAGAATGTGCAGCTGCCACAGTAATACCCTTAGATAAGAAGTATTCTATAACTTCATACGCACCAGGTATTTCCGGGGCAATAGCCACTAACTTTAACCACCCTTTACTATCAGCTACCATCTTTTTAGCTTTTTCTACAGAAATCTCAGGCCATCCTGTACGTATTCCTTTTTCTCCCACTCTGTTTAACCATGGTCCTTCAGAATGAATACCCAGTATTTCAGCACCAATAGCTTCATGTTCTTCTGCTACTTCTGCAATATTGCTAAGGGCATCACTTTCTACAACTGTAGGAAAGATACTTGTTACACCTTGTGAAGCTAATCCTTTTAAGTATCCTCTGATTTGTTGTTTTGCCTGTTCTTTATCAAGATGCTGCGCATTGGATGGGTCAAAACCACAGGTGCCATGGTTATGGGTATCAAAGATACCTGGAATCATACGGTTAGTACCATAATCTATGGCATCTGGATCTTTGATACCTTCTTCTATAGAGATAATCTTTCCATCAGATACTGTGATTGTTCCTGGAATTACACCTTTCGGCAAATAAATTCTTTCA
Source organism: uncultured Bulleidia sp. (assembly GCA_934757945.1). Lineage (GTDB taxonomy): Bacteria > Bacillota_I > Bacilli_A > Erysipelotrichales > Erysipelotrichaceae > Bulleidia. Next base: position 41,373 of record CAKVLT010000007.1, read on the forward strand.
GAATAGATTTTCATACTCAGTCCTCTTTTAAATCTCTGTAAGTAATCAGTTCTACATGATTGTCTTTTACCCAGTTGTTTACAACATCAGACATATAGGCCTGCGCATCTCTGACTCTTTCAATGGACAAAGATGTCATATCCAACAGTTCTGCATCTAAGTAGCCTGGATGACAGCAGATAACACATTTTTCATGTTGCAACATATCTTCAAAACCATCCACAATCTGTTGGGTAGTATCTTTATCTAACTGTGCATGAGGTTCAAAGACTTTTGTCTTGGATACAGGAGAACTCATCTTTGGAGAAAACAGTCCCTGTTTTTTCCATAGTTCCATGGAAAAAGGAATACCTGTTTCTTCAGACAATTCATGGATTGCTTCTAAGTATGGTTCAGGCATGATGGAATGTGCATGTAAATAACCAGGCTTGTTTCCGGTTAAAGCAATAAACCTTTCATATTGTGCACGTATTTCCTTCACTACTTCTTCTTTTGGAAACAACTGTCTTCTTCCTTCTTCAGCAGTCCATAGTGCATTTCTCATTCTTACACCAGACTTGATGAAGTACCCTTTTTCATCCACAAGATGTGGTACTTCCTCAGGCTTACTCACAGGTTTACCTGCAACCAGGTTAAAGTCTATACCAAAACAAGCCTGAGGTCTGTCTTTCATAAAGCTTACTGCAAACTCTGCAGCAGGCATATTTGCAAATAATCCGGTATTTCTTAAAATACCTCTGTCAATACTGTCTACAATTCCCAGAGTGACTCCACGTGTAAAGCCGAAGTCATCTCCCTGTACTAATAATTTCATACTCCTGTCCCTTTCTTAAGTATTTCTGCCTGAAAAGCAGAAATGCTTATTTTTGTTCCATCAACCAATACCAATTTAGATGGCTTTCCGTTTTCTTCCTGTACATAAGAGATTTTCTTTCTGGAAATACATTTTTCTCCTATGTACACATCTTTTTTTGTAACATACAGACATAGCGAAGTGGTATATGTTAAGACATTGATGATACACACCACACACAACACCCATGCCAGTAGCGCATACGAAGTCTCTTCTTTCAGCTGTAATGGAACTGTAAATAACACAACGGAAGCTATACAGAACACGATGGCAAGTACCACAAAGAGATACTGTGTGGTTTTTCCTTTTTCTATGACCTGTATATCTTTTATCTAACTTACAGTATATTTTACAGCCATATACTTTTTCAACTGTAATACCAGTAATACTGCAGTTATGGCAAATACCACCATGTACGATACGTTATTCTAGCAGACCTCTTCCACATAGGAATACATTTCGATGTAACATTACGAAATCGTAATGTAAACGTAATGTCTCGAAATGTTGCGTAATGTTAACAAGATAAGTCTAAAATTAAATCAGCGGTGAACACGTATTTTTATGTCTTCACCGCTGATTTATTTTATTCTTTGAACAAATCATCCAAAGTAATCACATTTACAAATATATTACTATATTCATTAGGTGTTACTCCGAACGTAGTTATCATTGTATTATGAATTGTCATTCTTTTAGGAAGATTTTGTGCGAGTATCGTCTGTCTTCCAAGCAATTTTGCGTAATATTCCTTATTCACCGTAAATTCACCACCATAATACTTTATCTCACACATGTTTACCACGTTATCATTTCTGGTAATAAGCAGATCTATCTGCGTTCCTTCAGAATCATCACTTTTTTTGATCCATGCACTGCTTTGAGAAATAACTGCAGGAATTCCCAGTGCAGATTTAATCTGTTCAACGTGGTTGAAACACACATTTTCAAAGGCAAATCTTCTCCAGGAAGAAATTGAAGAAGATGTAGTGTTTTGTTGCCAGAATTTTTCACTGACCTTAGTTTGCCCTTTTATAAAATTCAGATAAAAGATACAAAATGGGTCCACCAGCTTATAGTGTTCTTCTCTTTTACTGAACCCAAACGGAACATATTTCACAATGAAATCGCTTGCCAGTAAAGCGTTCAGATTTTTAGAAAGTGTTCCGCCATCACTGATATTCAATTTTTGAACAATTTCTTTCCGAGTAAATCCTTTATTTCTGGTATACAGCAGATCAATAATTTTCTTTATTGCATCAGGATTTGTAAATACTGATGCAAATAATCTGTCATACTCTTCTTTCAGCACTGCATTTTTTCTGAAAAATACATTGTCTATATTTTGCGCAAGACTCATTTTTGGATTCATATATCCCATGTAATAGGGAATACCCCCAAATACCATATAACTTTGTACAATATCATAACGAGACATATGTACGTTGTTACTGATATACAATTCTTCACATTCATGCAGATTAAACGGAGAAAGTTTCATTTCATAAGTCACACGGTTATATAAACCACCATGATTATTCAGAAGTTTATCTTGTATCCAGGAATTAGCACTGCCACATACTATCACCATCAGGTTTTTGCGATGACATGCCCATGTATTCCAAAAACCTTCAAATGCACGGATAAATCCAGAACGTGGTGTATCCATCCATGGAAGCTCATCCAAAAACACTACCTGTCTTTCTCCTTCATCTTTATTCTGTAAAAACTTTTCCAGCAGCAAAAAAGCATCAAGCCAATTATCAGGTTTTCTGCTGATTTCCATTCCATACAAATCTAATGAATTACAGAAATGTTCAATCTGAATTTTAAGCAGATCTTTAGAAGTCTCTGTTGATGGAGAAAGACCTGCATGTCTGAAAGTCATTTTATTACCAAAGGTTTCGTCCACAAGATATGTCTTCCCAACTCTTCTGCGGCCATATACAGCTACCAGTTCCGCTTTATTACTATGAAACAATCTGATTAATTCTTCCCTTTCTTGCTTTCTTCCGACCATACTATCACCCGTCAACTTTCTTATGCACTTATAATAGCACAGCCAAATCAGCGGTGAACACACATTTTTATGCCTTTACCGCTGATTTGGTTTTATATTTCTTGCTCTATCACAGAAAAACTGCAGTCTTTACTGCAAGATTTCATGCTTACAAGCATATCCTCAATGGATACATGCAACGAAAGTTTTTATCATGGCATAGCGCCGGGATTATGTGCAATACTAGCCAGGAGTAGTAATATCATCCTTACCTGATCGACGGATATCCGTTATGATTTTGATATCAGGAGTTCCATTCAATGCGAAGATTCTATAAAGATAGTTTGTTCTGGTTATCATTTTCATACAGTCACCCGCTTTCAAAAAAACTCATTTTCTGAAAGTAAAAACTACAATGACTGCCCAAACATTCAAAGTCATCTAGAAACAGTAACAGCCAGAATCTGTTACAACGCTGGCTTCAATACGCACTGCTTTATATCACTATACATTATATATGAATTTCTTTTGGTAAGGATATAGTGCATTTCCTTATACCCATCAGTAGTCCAGACTGTTCTCATTCAGCAGGAAATCATAAACGCTCATAATCAACACTCCTGATTCATTGTAATACGGAGCCGGTGTATCTTTTGTAATAATCATCCTCTTGAAGAAGTCTCCGGTCAACATTAAGGAACGTTGTTCCTGTTCCATTTTAGCCTGATCAGGTATAGCATATGCAGACTGGATATAATAGCGCTTAGATCCTTTATTACAGACAAAATCAATCTCAAGCTGTTTACGTACACTATTGCCTTTCTCATTAGTGCCATATTGCATAATAACCCCTACATCTACATTAAATCCCCTCATCTTCAACTCATTGAAGATAATATTCTCCATACTGTGAGTTTCCTCTATCTGACGGAAATTTAAACGTGCATTTCGAAGTCCCATATCTGTGAAGTAGTACTTCACCGGTGTGTCAATATATTTCCTTCCTTTGACATCATAACGAATGGCGCTGTCAATCAGATAAGCATCACAAAGATAGTCAATATACCTTTTAATTGTCACATTACTGATATTCTTTTTTTTCACTGATTGAAATGTAGCTGACAATTTTACAGGATTGGTCAGCGAGCCTATAGCAGAGGATAAAATATTCAGTAATTCTTCTAATTCTGCTTTATTGCGAATATTATGTCTGCCCACAATATCAGAAATATATGTTTCTTCAAATAAAGTTTTCAAAAATGTTATTTTCTGATCTGGTGTTGAAAAATCAAGTACCAGAGGAATACCTCCATAAAGCATATACTCATTCCACCCATCCTGCTTTGCACCTTTATATACCGACATGAATTCAGCAAAGCTCAGAGGATACATATGAACCTCATCCCCACGTCCACGGAATTCAGTAATGACATCTTTGGAAAGAAAACGAGCATTACTCCCGGTCACATACACATCTACATTTTTCATTCGTATCAGACTATTTAAAATGGATTCAAAATCCTCCAGCAACTGCACCTCATCAAGCAACACATAATACATACTCTCATCCTTTATTCGCTCCTTTAAATATGGATACAATACATAAGGATCGCACAGGTGTTTATTCTCAAAAGTATCAAAAGCTATTTCAATGATATGTTCCTCATCTACTCCTTCTTTCAGCAGATATTCTTTAAAAAGTGTAAAGAGGAGATAAGATTTCCCACACCTGCGCATACCAGTTATAACTTTAATTAAGCCATTATTCTTTTTACTGATCAATATATTCAGATAATGATTTCTTTTAATTTCCATCCAGAACACCTCCAATTAAAAATTTTTGCAGTTTACCGCAGAAATCTTTAATATAATTTTAGCCAGTTTTTCTCAACTGTACAATATATCTATTTAAAATTTTTGCGGTTTAATGCAAAAGCTTTAAATAAATTCTTTTGTCAGAAATAATTAAAGCCAGAATCTGTTACAATTCTGACTTTAGTACGGTTATTTTGTATACGGTGTAGCCTGTTCAAGTATCTCTGTCACAATCAATGTCTGTTCCATCCATTTGTTACAGGTATCATAGTCTTTAGCATCAATGACATCCTGCATAGCTTTAAATTCCAGTACCATAGGCGGTTCACTAGAGCAAGGAATCTCTTCATTGTTCATTGTTACATTTCTCATAACCCCAGGTCTGCTATGAATTTCAATGGTTCCTTCATCTCCTTGTACAAGAATGCCACTGCTGCTTCGAGAATCTTTAGCCGCAGTACATACAGCAATACAGGTTGGATACTGTAATACAAGTGTTCCACTTGTATCTACACCATTAAAACCTGTATTACACGTATAACTTACACGTTCAGGTTTACCTAATAAACCTGCCACAAAATGAATATTATATACATTGAGATCTCTTAAAACACCTCCACCTAATGCAGGATCAAATGCAGGCAATACCTTCTTTTCTTTATACGCATCATATCTGCTGGAATACTGAGAGAAGTTACATTGAATAAGTTTCAGATTACCTAGCTTCTGAAGATATTCCGGCATTTTTCTATACACAGGATCATATCTTGACATGATAGCTTCAAACAAGAAGACCTTTTCTTCCTTTGCCACATCCACCAGCTCTTTTGCCTGGGCATAGGTATCCGTAAATGGTTTTTCTACAATCGCATTCTTTTTTGCTTTTAGAGCTTCTAAAGTATAGGCATAATGCAAAGAATTGCTTAACCCGATATACACAGTATCAAAATCCTGTTTTAAAAACTCTGCATAATCTGTATACACAGGTCCATCGTATACTGCTTTTCCTTTACTTTCCGTTCTGCACCATAAAGCACTGCATTCTATACCCGCTTCTTTAAAACACTGTAAAGCATAGACTACAATACTTCCATTACCAACAATTCCTATTTTCATTTGCACTCATTCTCCTTTGATTTTCAAGAGGTTTCAGCGTTTGGCGTCTTGGGGTGCATCCCGCTTTCAATTGCACACGTTGCATAGGTGTGGCGTAAAGCATGCATACAAAAGTACTTAATACCTGTTTCATCGCAGCCTTGAACATCGTACCCATTGTGATATAGGCTTAACTCTGCAAATCGCGTACAAACTCCGGTAAGCACCCATTTGAGTGCCATAAGAAAGCACTCCCTCCGCCGATTTTCTTACAGTATACCACAGATTTCGACAAAGAGAGGGCGACGCGGGAGGGTGAAGAAAACTGAGATTTAAGAAACATCAAGCAAATATGATGCCCGTGCACACCGGAGAAATGAGTGTCTCACCCTTACTGCCGATACGCCCTTTTTGATTTTTTGGGAGCTTGCTCTTCTCGTCACAAATCCTTTTGAAAATCAAGATATGCTTACAACAATCTCTGAACTGCTAAGGAAACGACCCTAACAGCACAAAGCCTGGCAACACACAATTTGATGTGTTGCCAGGCTTTGTTTTCAGTTCCATTCCTCAGCCAAGAGGAAGTCACGGATATTCCGGTGCTTGATACCGTTTCGGCTCATGTCGAACTCATCGAGAGAAACAACATACTTCGGAAAGTTATCACGGATGCTATCATACGCGCCGAACTCACGGTTAACGGTTTCTTCTGATGCCAGCAAATAAGTAACTTGAACATACAGCTTTTCGCCGCGCTTGTTACATACAAAATCTATTTCCTTGTTGCCCGTTCTGCCAACAGTCACCTCATAACCCCGGCGCCGCAGCTCGAGATACACGATATTTTCCAAAATGAAATTAATGTCCTGCATATTTCCGCCGAAAACAGCCTCACGGACACCATGATCGGCAATATAATACTTTTCGTTGGAGGCAAGGATTTGTTTGCTCTGCAAATCCTCCCGCTTCACCTGATAAAAAAAGTATGCATCGCAGCAGTATTTGATATAGTTCAAAATCGTTTCCGGGGCAACGGTGCGATGTTCGTTTTTCAGAAACTTCGCAAGCGAGGTCGCAGAGAAGGTAGTCCCCACATTGGAAATCACATAGGCAATGATTCGTTCTAGCAAATCTACATCCCGGATTTTATTCTGCTTCACGATGTCCTTGAGTTGGACAGAGTTGAACAAATCCTGAAGGTATTGCTTCGACGATGCATCCGCATAGCGTAGATTTGCAAGATAGGGCATTCCTCCAGCGAGCAGATACTTTTGGAAACACCGTTGGATGGACTCGCCGGGTGCAATCGAGCGGTACAGCTCCAGGAACTCACCAAAAGAAAATGGATAGATTACAAACTCCACATACCGTCCACCTAAATAGGTCGCAAGCTCACCGGATAACAGCTTTGCATTGGAGCCGGTGATATAGATGTCGCAATCCAGCGAAACGCGGAAGGAGTTGATGCACTTTTCCCAGTCCTTAACCTCCTGAATTTCATCAAAAAACAGATAGACCTTGCCGTTGATCTTTGCAGCTCTTGCAGTGATCTCATCATGTAGCGCCTGAGCAGTTTGCAGATGGGAGTAGCCCATATCCTCAAAGTTAATGGAGATAAACTGCGTCGAGCTTACGCCGGACTCTGTGAGCTCCTGCCGGATCAGCTCCAACATGACCGACTTTCCGCAGCGGCGAATACCGGTCATAACCTTGACTAGCTCCGTCCCAATAAACGGACGAATGCGGCTCATATACAGTTCGCGTTTGATCATAAAATTTCGCCCTCCTTATGTGACTGATCACAGTATATCACACTTACAATTGAAACTTATTAGCAAAACTAAGTTTCTATCAGTTATAACTGATAAGTTCCAGATTTTAACAAATACTATCAGATAAAACTGAATTATTTGAATGGAATCCTACAAAGGTAGAATTCTATCCTTTATCTTGAATGAGCGAGAATACTCCCACTTCAATGCACGTGCATAAGTGGTGAGATGAATCGCTTTTCTGGCACTTTTTTGGTATATGCGATATGCCATAATCCTAGTGGTATTAGCATATAC
>CAKVLT010000008.1 GCA_934757945.1 uncultured Bulleidia sp.
GGATCGTTGTGCTCCCAGTCAGTTTCAATTTTTGCCGTTCCTTTGCATCTAGGACACTTTCTAAGCTTAATCATTTTCCGGTACTCCCTAAGCCGCCAGTTCTTAAGGCTTTAACGTCATCATCGTCAGTCAGATAGTATCTTTCAAAGATGCCTTGCATATATCTCTGATCTTGTTCTATACATACAGCCTGATCACTTGTGTTGATTAAAAACGCATGTATATGGTCTTTGTAGTCGCTGTCTATGATGCCTACAGAGTTTGTAAGAGTGATACCTTTGCGACCTAAAGAAGATCTTACATACAGTTTTAAAACAATCCTTGGATCATCAATATCAACACTTACGCATGTATCAAACTCATAGATTTCATGTGGCATGATCCATATCTCTCTTGGTGAGTAAAAATCATATCCAGCACTACCTTGTGTAGCTCTAACTGGTGGTTTAATACCACCGTGTGCAATAAACTTCATTCTTCAATCTCCTTTCTGCGAATTATTTGTTTCTAGCATTTGCCATTGAGAAACTCCTGCTAGTTCTTCGAGTTTTCCTTCTCTGATCAATCTGTCATTCTTCCTACCTGCTATAGAGACATAACGCTTCATGAACCATGGCCACTTAAACTCAATATCTTTACTGTCAGACTGACTCATCTGTCTGAGCTGGTCATATGTCAGAATTTCTTTTGTGATGTCGTCCAGTGCATCAAATTTCTGCTGATCAATGTGTCTGTCTTGACTCATGCTGCGCAAGAATCCCCGCAGTTCAGTCCATGCCTGATTCGCTAAAATATCAGCATCCGGCTCTATTTGAGCTCTGACATCTGCAACAATATCCGCTACCTGTGGTGCATATTCTCTTCTGCAGTTTGTGATAATATCCAACACTGCCTGTTCCACGAGGCTGTATGGAAATGGTTCCAATACCTTATGCCATACATTGAGCTTTAGTGCCATTTCATTAGCAGTCATGTTTTTAAAGCTTTGAGGATATTCACCTTTGAGAATGTTTAGGATTTTCCGTGTGTCATCTAAAACCATAGTTCTGTCTCCTTGCCTTTCTGCTGATATGGTTCATCATTCCATCTTTCACCATTTAGCCATGTAGTGGCTAACGGTATAAACTGAGTGCCTTCTGCCTTTGCTTTAGGCACTACTGTGACATTTAAGCCATTCATGATGCTGTTAAAAACATCCTGTGTTTTGCAAATTTTAATAAACTTGTCATGTGCTTTTTTCTTGTCCGAATGCTTTGGATAAGCGTTCCAAAACGTGTTAAACCATGATTCCTGCAAATCAATCACATCAGTATCAGTGCATTTTGCACGATATATTGGATTCGGATTAGGATTCGTATTCGGATTGGATTCGTATTCGGATTGGATTACGGTAACATCTGATATCATCTGATTGCATTTGATATCATCTGATATCATTTGATTGCAAGTGGTGTTTGGTGCCGGATATTTAGACTTTTTTGACCTGATCTGTTGATAATGTTCCCAGTTAACAATCTGAATGTAGGATTTAGCTTCAACCTTATAGGTGTAAATCATACAAGCTGAGGTTAGACTATTAAGAGCATTTTTGATCTGATCAAGTCTTACGTCTTTTAGTGGAAAACACATTCCACGTATCACAGCAGGTCTACCGTCAAACCTTCCGTAATCATCCACATTAACAAGTAATCTGTAAAACAGAACTTCTTCAAACCATGTCAAGCCATCTATGCTATCACTTCTGCAGATAGAGTCTCTAAGAATTCTGTTTGGCATAATTCGTCATTTCCTGTGTTCTTCTATAGATTTTTTCACTGCTTTAACATCATCAGAAATTTCAACAATATCTCCTATTGTCATTACCTGAAGTATCAGTATTCCTATTAACATTAATTTCTCCGCCATCTTTTACTCACCTCCATATAAACCAGCGACAATGCTGTTAATGTATATCCAGCAATATTCCATGTTGTTAACCATAATGCGATGGATAGAACGAACATCAGAGCACATACAGTGTCTTGAGTTTCTATCAAGGCTTTTCTTTTGTCAGTCATGCACAAGCCCTCAAATTTCTAATTCTTTCTTCCAGGTGCTGATTTGCAATGTACAGTCTATTATTAAGCTTGACAGCTGCTTTAATTTGCTTATCCTGCTTAGCAACAGTATCTTCAGAATGCTGGAACTTAATCCTCCATTCTTCTGCTTCTCTTTTTAAAATTGCATTTTCTCTTGTGAGAGTTTCAATCATTTCTTGGTTTGTCATATGTTTCTCCTGTATAATAGAAACGTCTTTAAAATAAGACGTTTGTTTTGTTGGTATTGCTTACTTATTCGCCTTTGGAAGCAATACCTTTTTTTAATTTTTCTTCAATTTTTCTAGCAAGTTCATCTGCAGAAGCTTCCTTTGCATAGAAATCAGGATTTGCTACAATTATTACGTCTGGCTTTACATCTACATCAGATTTCTTGAATACACGCACATCACTAATAAACTTGTAACTATCAGAACCCTCAGTCTTTCCATTTGGTTCCGCAGATTTTGAACCACTTGGCTTTTGCTCTTCTAACAATTCTTCCAGAAAAGCTAATCTTGAATCCCAGTTTTGAACAATACCAAGCATTATTTTTTCAAAGTCTTCTTCCCTCATGTAACCAATCAGTTCTTGGTTTAAATCTATAAGCCCTGTTACATACGCAATCTTATTAATTGCTACATCATATGTGTTTGGATCTTCTACATCTATGATGGCCACTTTGGCATCATCCAGTGCTTTTTCAGTCATGCTTATAGATCTAAGAAAAAAGCCCGGCAGATCTATTTCTTTTTCCTGTTCCATTTTTATCCTCCTTATTAACTTCTTACTTCATCGGTTAGAATCAGCTGCTGAAGTGTTTTGATTGAATATCCAGTTACCTTGCAAAGACTGGTTATCTTAATCTTTGTAGGTTCAACACGGAATTCCATCTTTCCATCAATCTTATTTACTGCTTCTTCATAAATACGCTTTGCTCTTGCTTGTGATATCCCTAATAACGTGGATATGTCACTTTTTGTAAGGTAGGCTTGTTGTACTATTTGCCTACGGGTTTTCTTTGGTTGACACATATTGTTCCCTCCTTTCTCAAATAATGAGTGATTCTTTCACAACTTCTAATTGGCATTCCAGATAATCGCGAACATTATTTGTTACTTTCATAACATCCCTGCCTGTCAAAGCAGGGTTGTTTTTTAATTCCTGCATAATCATGTCAAAAAGTTTTTTTTGATCTTCAGTAGTTTGCTGATAAAATCTTGTGTTCTTGTAATTTTTATCATTGCCAAAATAGCCAAATTTTTTTTCTAATTCATAGCGGTTCATGTCATTTCCTTTCTTTTTCTTTTGTTTCAAGATCGTTAATCATTTCATTGATTGCTTTATTAATGAGCTGATTCCTACTCATAAACTCTTCCTCAGCAAAGTGCTTTATCTTTTCGTTCATCTCATCTGAAATTCTTAATGTAAACTTAAACATTTTAGCCGTCATAATTGCTCCATCCTTCCGCCACTTCAATATATCATGCCGTCATTTTTAAGTCAATATTTTGTGGTTAACAATTTTGGCTTTTCTATGCTGTCATATTGACTGTATAATGAATGTACGGAGGGAGATCTCATGAAAAATGACAATAGAGTAAAATATAGCTTACGCATTGACAAAGAAACGCTAGACAAGTTCGGAATGATTGCTGAGTCTAATCATCGTTCCATTAATTCTGAGCTAATCGTACTCATTGAAGAATTCCTTAAATCTCGTGAAACACCTTCATCAGAGAAGGAATCACAAGAGCATTCAAAGTAAGAAAGATACGGAGGTCTCTCGCAATGTCAGACAACACAGCAAGAATCACTTTTAGAATGAGCCAGGAACTTTTCGATAAGATTAAAGAAAGCGCCAATAAACATCACAGATCAGCAAACGCTGAGATGATTGTTGCTATTGAAGAATTCCTTAAATCTCATGAAAGTACTTCATCAGAGAAAGAATCACAAGAGCGTTCAAAGTAAGATTGAACTTCTCACAGTATTTAAGTAACGTTTTATGTTCTTCTTCAGAGATCCTAACCGTTACTTTTTTTGTGCTTGCCATGTTTTCTCCTTTCTTTTGTTTGTTTCACCCCTGCAAGCTAGATATGAGAAAAAATGAGTAATTAATAGTCTTTCTATGGGGAGACTTGATTGTTTTGATTTAAAAGGACATCTCATATCTAGGTTGCAAAGGTGAAGCAAAACGTTTAGTTTTCTAAACGTTACAGGTAAAAAAATAAATGGGAATATCTTTGGGCTGGATATGCAAAATTTCACAGCTTTTCTTGATTTCACTCTGCGAAAATTCAATTTTGCCAGATAATCTTGCAGAAACGGATGTTCTAGCTAATCCAAGTTCTTCAGCATATTTGTCCTGTGTTCCAAGCACTTCTTTAATTTTCCCTTTTAATTTTGACAAATCAAATTTGTATTCATTACGATCTTGCATTTTTTCTCCTTTCCGTTTAGTTTTCTAAACACGTTATTAGAATAAAACAATATTTTAGATTTGTAAACATTTTTATTTAAAATCTTTTTAAAATGTTGTGCTTTCTAAACATTAAATGTAAGATTTAAATGTAAAGAGGGAATATATATGACAACATGCAGCGAAAGAATTAAGGAATCAATGGAAAGCTTAGGAATATCCCAAGCCGATCTATGTAGGCACACAGGAATAAGCAAAGGAGCTCTAAGCAGTTATATAAGTGGAAGATATGAGCCAAAGCAAAAAACAGTATATTTATTAGCAAAAGCATTAAATGTAAATGAGTCTTGGCTCATGGGCTACGATGTTTCAAAAAGCAGAGAATATAAAATAACCAATCAACCAGAAAAAAACAGTATAGAACTATCTCCTACTGCTGTAAAAGTAGGAAAGCAGCTATCAGATCTCGAAAAGAAATTCGGATATACAGAACAACAGGTAGCTGATGCAATGAAAATATCAATAGATCATTATCATGATGTAAAAAACGGCGTCAATCACATTTTGGATACAAATCTGATGTGTAGGTTTGCCGCTTTTTATGACAAAAAATGGACAGAACTTTTTTCTTATGATTGCATTCCTGTACCTGTAAATGACAACATTGTAGCTTTGCAACAAATGGCTGGTCTTGAGGATGATGAAGTATGTAAAGCAGTTGGACTTAGCTTAGAAGATTACAATCAGATCCGAATGGGTGAAAAACCGGCTGACTACTCTACTCTTGAAAAATTCTGTAATTTGTACAACATACCTTTTTCAATGATTTTAGGGCCAAACCTGATGCAACATGCTGATGAACCTAAAAAAAAGCTTTCCGTAAAATTCCAGGTATATATAAATCAAATCAGCAACGCTTTACACGGTGAAGAGTTTGGTAAACAGGATATGGAAGAATTAATAAATTATATTGAATATATGGCTATTAAAAAGAAACGTTTAAGAGAAAGCGAGGAAAAATGAAAGTCTATATCTATTTGGATGAATCCGGGCATATACATAAAAATGCACCAACGCAATATTTTGCGATTGGTGGATATGTTGCTTGCGAATGTGATGATGTGAAAATAAAAAGAAAATATAAAAAAGTAAATCTTAAAATAAAGAAAAAAAGGAACTTGCCATTGGAATATGAATTAAAAGGCAACAATATGGAAATTAGTGATAAGATCAAGCTTTTTAACGCAATTCAAGATATTGGCACCTTCTGCGGAATTGGTATTGTATTTGACAAATCTAAAATGTTTAAAGAAATATCTGATGAAAATATCTTTTTCAATTATGGAGTTAAAATTCTATTTGATGATATTGTTTTTCAACTATTTGACATGTCTAATTCTGAAAAGCCCATCCATTTTATTCTAAACATTGACAATAGGAATATTAAAGTAGGAAATTTAAAAGACTTAGAAAAATATTTAAACACTCATTTCATATTAGAAAACTGTAAATTTTCCGTTAACTATAAGGATTCAAAAATGAGCTATGGTATTCAGCTTGCTGATCTTGTTGTGAATACTGTCTACATGAGAAAAAAGAATAGAAATCATGTGAACGATGTTTTGCATATTTGGAAAGAAGAAAACTTTTCTTTAACTCAATTTCCTGGAAAAAAACATAACGGAAGAATTGATAAGATAATTTGACGAAATTCAACCTTGATGATATTATACTAATAGAGATAAGACCCAAGAGAGCAAGTCAACCTTAAGTGTAGTGGATTCTACACTGCTCCTTGGGCTCTCATATAGTATATAAAGTCTTGGTTAAGCAATATTTAACTAAGGCTTTTTATTTATATATGAAATTAAGCAAAATTGACATATCTTAGCAAGGTGCTAAAATAGTCGTACATTGAAAAAAATCGAAAGATTTTTTGAGGGGTTCGGCTTCGGCACGAGCCCCTATTTTTTGCTTCAGTGCAAAGAAAAAGATTGCATCAAATTGATGTAACCTTTCTTCCGACCAACCGGTCAATTTACGATATGGTTATATCAAAATAAAATGGGGATTGCAATTGCAACCCCACCCTAGCTGAGGCAACGTACTTAACATACGCTTAATTATCTCAATTGTCCATCAGCTATCGACCTGTCATAGGTTTCCCTATCGGTAAAAAACAAATTACCCTACTAGCACAAGGCTTCTCAAGTAATCATTTATTTTATAACGCACAATGCCAGATACTGCAAGATTTCAAGTCATACAATTTAGCAAAAAAAGAAAGGATATCATATGATTGGATACGACAAACAAAGAAAAACATACTTTGTACAATTTAATATCAAAGATCCATTAACAGGAAAATGGAGAACTTCGAAAAAACGTGGTTTTAAGTATAAGAGAGAAGCAGCAGAGTATGAAGCAAAAATAAAAGCAAATAACTCTAAAGATTCTGGAATCACTGGAAGTCTTACATTTCAGGAAGTTGCTACACAGTGGGAAGATAACCTTGAATCTTCCGATACATCCAGAAGACACCACAGAGAAGCATTTGACATACGTTTTAGCGACTTCTTAGATAAACCAATAAAAAGTATCACTAAGCCACAATTGATTGCGTGGCGCTCTGAATTGAGCAAAAAAGACTATGGTACAAAGACGAAGAACACAACAATGTCATATGTACGTTCTGTATTCAAATTTGCCAATGAAGTATACAGTCTGCCTAATGTTGCTATATGTCTGAAGAACTTTAAGAAGACAGACCAGGAAGCAATGCATGAAATGCAAGTATGGACAATCCAGGAATTTAATACATTCATTGAATCGGTTGACAATGAACTGTACAAAATCTATTTTAAAACGTTGTTCTGGACTGGAGCACGTCGTGGTGAAATTATTGCCTTGCAATGCTCTGATTTAACTGACTGTCAGATTTACATTCATGGTTCACAAAGAAACCAGAGCAAAGGAATAACACCTACAAAGACAAAAGAAAAACGAATGGTATCTCTTGATGAAAACCTGTACCAAGAATTACTTAAGTTAAAAAAAGAATACAAACACGGATACTTATTCGGAGGAAAGACAGGACTCAGTGTCACCACAATTGATAGATATTTTAAAGATGCTATCAAGAAAAGTGGAGTCAAACCAATAAGACTGCATGATCTTCGTCACAGCCATGCAACGATACTTATTAACAATGGCGTGAATATTGTTGCTGTTTCAAAAAGACTTGGTCATGCTTCTGTTGAGCAGACATTAAAAACATATACTCATTTATTGAAAGATACTGACAAAGAAATGATGAATAAGATAAACAAATTGGCATCAAATAATTAAAAATCCGTGGCACTAAATTGGAACTAAAATTCCAAAAAACTATAACAAGCTATATGCAAAAAACACGATAAATAAAGGAAATATCACATCTAAAATATAGCAAAAACATCTAAAATCATTTCCCACTTGTCTTAAATACTCTTCCCAGTCTGTAAAGACTGTACCGTCTTCTTTGACAATTGCAGGTAAACCTATATCTCCAACTTTAATCAGTCTTTCAAATACAGGTTCTGTATCTCTGTAATGGAGAAATGTCTTGAGATTCTTTAAGCTGTCCAATACTTCCACAAAAGTATACTCAACACCAAAAGCGTCAAAATTTGCTTTACATGCAACACAATCCGGGCATTGTTTACTTCCGTATATGGTTAACATGCAGAGTTCCTCTTTTCAATATCGTTAATCATATCGACTCTGCGTGTGTGTCTTCCACCTTCAAATTCAGTTTCAAGGAAAGCATCCACAATCTGTTTTGCTGTTTCAATACCGATAACTCTTGCGCCAAAAGATACCATGTTGGCATTGTTGTGTCTTCTGGAATATTCTGCACTGTAAGATTCAGAGCAGATGCAGCATCTGATACCATTCACTTTATTACAGGAAATACCGATACCTACACCTGTACCACAGACGGCAATACCTTTATCTACTTCACCTTTGACTACGGCATTGGCACACAGTTCTCCATAATATGGATAATCTACGGAATCATTGGTATCTGTACCAAAGTTCACCACTTCATATCCTTTACCTTCCAGGTAAGCAACGAGCTCCTTTTTCATTTCCACTGCAGCATGGTCATTTGCAATTCCTACTTTCATATTGTCTTGTTCTCCTTTTTCTTTTTTGCATATACATACAATATAATACCTGCAAAACAGGTAAATAAGGCAATAAATTGTGAAGTTGAGAAAATTCCTACATTTCCTCTTTCTACGTCACCTCTTAAAAACTCAATTCCAAATCTTCCTATACTGTAAAGAATTAGATACCAGGCCCCTGTTGTATTTCTTGTTTTCTCATTGGAACAGATTTTCATCAAAAGCATAAAGATAATAAAATCCCCCAGAGAAGAGATTAACTGTGTCGGAATCAAAGGCTCATGAATCGGACATAAAGAACCTTGTGGGAAAGTAATTCCCCATGCACCGTTTGTCGGTTTTCCATAACAGCACCCAGCGAAGAAACAGCCGATTCTTCCAAAAGCCTGTGCCAGAGGAACACAAGGCATAATGACATTAAAATACGCAAAAAAGTCCATCTTCTGTTTCTTACAGTAAAGATACGCTCCAAGCAATCCTCCAAGAATTCCTCCGTAAACTACCCATCCACTGCTTCCAAGCACACTTAACGGATCTTTTATAAATTCAGGAATCACTGTCAGGATATATGTCAGTTTAGAAAAGATATATCCGACTACCACAGCTGTAATAGCAAGTCCATCCACCTTTGTACTGTCCAGCCCGTATTTTGCTGTCTGTTTTTCAGCCAGCCAGACCGCAGTTAATATACCAACAGCTATCATGACACCATAGCCGTGTATTGTTAAACCACCAATTGTCAACCAATCATTAAACATATCTAACGACCTCCGCACATTATTGTACATAAAAAGGGGTACAGAAGAAAGCAATGTACCACCAATCATACAAATCTTCATATTTGTTTCAAAAAGGACATACTCTGTTACAGAATATGCCCTTTCCGTTATTCTTTTTCTTCTTTTTCATCAACCACTTCTGCATCAATGATATTGTGTTCTCTTTCAAACTTCTTTACATAGGAAGTATATCTGGCACTCAGAAATACTGTCACAAACAGATCACTGAGTCCTGAAAACAACAGACCTGCACCAATGAGCATAAACACTGTTTTTGCTGCAAACATGCCCTGCACAAAGAACATAACCCATACACCAAAAACAACAGACACAATGGACAATAAGAAATACATCCATGCATTGGAATACCCGATTCTCAAAGCAATGGCACTGCTTTGCAATTTGGCAAGACCGCTGATACAGATAATAAGTCCTGTGACTAATGGTATAAAATCCAGTAACATCTCCTGTTTGGTAAGAATCACGATTCCCACAACCAATGCAATCAATCCATATAGTAAATCATTTCTCATTAATGAAGATCTAAGATCCAGTATAAACCAGTTCATGACTTTGAGTATTCCTGCCACAAGAATACAGATACCCAATATCTTACAGACAATTTTCACAGAGATTTCAGGATAAAAAATAAGTAATAGCCCGGCAAGTATATACATTGCCGCACTGATTAAAGCACTTGTACGTATATTTTTAAACATAAGGATTACCTCCATTAGTATTCTTGCACGAAATGCTTTATATATAAAGATACAAACTGCGCTGTTTGTGTATTATACAAGTCTGGAAAAATCCGCAGTTTCTCCTTTGAGCTTTCTTCTGTGAGATACAGTTCTTTTAACAGTTAAGGGTCTTGGCTCATCGTCAAAAGTTACCATATTCGGTTTACCTGCTTTCCATAAAGCATGGATATCTTCCGCATCTTCTATAAAATCAACTGCAGGCATCAAACCATACAGACGTGGTGGAATAATAGATACAGGAATCGTATACTTTGGCGCATCTGTTCTCACCTTAAACTCCATATGCGGACAAACCAGTGCCACATCCACTTCGTCCATCCGTTTAATCAGATTATTAATCGGAATAAAGATAAAAGCTGCTCTGTCCTCCAGATGTTTTTCCTTCGTTTCTTTTTCAAGATGTGCAGCCAGCGCACTGGAAGAGAATCCCCCTCCGCAACAAATCGCAATTTTTAACATATCATCTACCTTCTTTACAAATGAAAATATAGCACAAACATATTCGTCATGTGTGTGCCTTTGTAATTTTGGAAAAATATGCCATTTCCATAATTATGCAAACAGAAAAAAGATGCCTGTAATTGTCACAATCACAACAACATTTGATACTTACAATACATGTATCTGTGCTACAATACGCACATAAGCGAGGTTTTTTATGAAAGTTTTAGTATTAGAATCCATTCCTCAGGAATACAAAGAAAAACTAGAGTCTGTTGCAGGTACAGACATTACCTATACAAACAAAAAAGAAGTTACTGTCGAACAATTACAGCAGGCAGAAGTTATTATCGGTAATCCTGCTATGGAACAGTTAGATTCCTGTGATGCTTTACAATGGTTACAGTTATCTTCCGCAGGTGCCAACACCTATGCCGCTCACCCAAAACATTTCACATTAACCAATGCTTCAGGGGCCTATGGTGCAGCCATCAGTGAATACATGCTAACCTGTACTTTCAATGCTTTAAAGCATTTCCCAGAATACTTGCACCTGCAAAGTGAAAAAGTATGGGAGAATCTTGGACATGTATCTACCATTTCCGACTGTACAGTACTGGTTGTCGGTATGGGAGATATTGGCAGCGCCTATGCCAGAAGAATGAAACTGTTAGGTGCAAAAAAAGTCATCGGTGTAAGAAGGACTCTGAAAGAATTACCGGAATATTATGATGAGCAATACACATTGGATACCATGCAGGATGCTTTAACACAAAGTGATATTATCGCTCTTGCCTTACCGGAAACACCTGAAACCATGCATGTCTTTAACAAAGAAAGATTAACTTCCTGTAAGAAAGGCGCTGTACTTATCAATGTAGGAAGAGGCAGCGCCATTGACACGGAAAGCCTGATTACTTTATGCAAGAAAGACCATTTCTCCAGTGTCTATCTGGATGTATTTGAGTATGAACCTGTGCCTAAAAATTCCGTTTTATGGAATACCCCTCACCTCTATGTCACCCCACATATTGCAGGAAGATTCAATGCCAGTACAACAGTGAATACTGCCATGAATATCTTTGTGACAAATCTTCAGCACTATGTAAATAAAGAACCACTTGAAAACATGGTAGACAGAACACTTGGTTACTAAAAAAGATCCCACGGGATCTTTTTTCATTCAGGCAAAAAAAAACAGGTTTTACACCTGATACTCTGTATATCAACACTCGGTGGAAAATCCACCGATTTGTCTGTATATATCACCTACTATTTCCGTGAGAGGAAATGGTAGTTAAAATCACAGCTTCTTTAGTATATTCCTGTTTTTACATAATGCAAGCACTTTTTTTACAATTTTTCTCACTGATTCAGGCTTTCTTTTTATAGAGAACATTACCGATACCCTGTACAAGCTGTACGATAACAATCAGTACAAGAGATGTCACGATCAGATAATTGATATCATAGTGCTGATATCCCTTACGGATGGCAATATCTCCAAGACCTCCTCCTCCAAGAGTACCTGCCATTGCTGATGCACCAACCATATTGATAATCAGTAATACCACACCGTTTAACAGTCTTGGAACAGATTCTTTAAAGTAAACTTTGAAAATTATCTGCATATCTGTAGCACCAAAAGACTTTGCTGCTTCAATGACACCTGCATCTGTTTCCCTTAAAGCATTTTCAAATACTCTTGCGATAAAAGGAATCGCATAAATAGTTAAAGGAACAATAGCTGCTGTAGTACCGATAGAAGTATCGGCAATAATACGTGTCATAGGAATCACAATGACCATTAAGATAATAAACGGAAAAGAGCGGAATACATTGACTATAACATCCAGGATACCATAGATAATACGATTAGGCTTTAATCCATCCTCTGCAGTCAAAGTCAGAACCACAGCAGGAATAAATCCCAGGATAACCGCAATCAATGTAGAGAAGAATACCATGTACAATGTCTGCCATGTACCTTTTAAAATAACATCCAGCATCTTACAGTACCTCCCATGTAACATGTTTGCTTTCTAAAAATTTAAAGACACGTTCCTTATCATTTTCCTGAATATTCAGGATTAAAGATCCAAATACATTCTCTCTGAATTCTTCCAGTTTTGCCCAGCAGATGGAAAAATCAATCCCCAGCTCTCTTGCCATTTCTGTAATGACAGGTTCATCACTGGAATCATCTGTAAAGAATAACTGCACATTCAC
Organism: uncultured Bulleidia sp.; assembly: GCA_934757945.1. GTDB lineage: Bacteria > Bacillota_I > Bacilli_A > Erysipelotrichales > Erysipelotrichaceae > Bulleidia. The sequence continues at coordinate 12,877 of CAKVLT010000008.1, forward strand.
ACCTGTTTTCGGTAATGCCTGTCCTTCTTCACCAAGGAACTTTTTAACATCTTCACTCGGTTTGACAAACAGTTCTTCAGGTTTACCTTCTGCAAGTACAACACCATGCTTTAAGAAAGCAACTCTCTGGCAAATCTGCTTGACCACTTCCATCTGATGGGTAACTACCACAATGGTAATACCCAATTCTTCGTTAATCTGTTTCAGAAGTTCCAGAATACCATGCGTAATTCTTGGATCCAATGCACTTGTAGCCTCATCACACAGCAAAATCTTAGGATCATTAACAAGAGCTCTTGCAATTGCCACTCTTTGTTTCTGACCACCGGATAAATTAGATGGTCTCTCATGCATCTTGTCTTTCAATCCGACAAGTTCAATCAGATGTTCGATTTTCTGCTTATTTTCTGGTGTTTTCGGATTTTCACCCCAGAAACTTAAAGGTAACGCTACGTTATCATATACGTCTAATCTTGAAAGCAGATTAAAGTTCTGAAAGATCATGCCCATGTCCTTTCTTAACTGACGTAACTGCTGCTTATCTTTTACATTGACTGTTGTACCATCCACGGTAATTGTGCCGCTTTCATAGGTTTCCAGCCCGTTAATGCATCTCAGTAATGTGGATTTTCCTGCTCCACTCTGACCGATAATGCCATAGATTTCTTTTTCATGGATATGGAGATTGATATCTTTTAATACTTCAAGATCTCCAAAACTCTTTCTAACATTTACAAGATCAATCATATTCACTCCTGTTTAACATACAAATATTCAGAGGGGCATTCCCTCTGAATATTTCACTTACATACTACCAACTATTTTCAATTAGTCTACTGGATTTCCGGATTCATCAATGAAGGAAGCAATAACAGATCCCTTATATGTATCTTCGATGTACTGCTTGACTTCATCGGATGTAATAGCCTTTACCAGAGCTTTTGTCTTTTCAGAATCCAGGTTATCCTTTTCAACAACTACATAGTTTGTTCTCTTAACACTTGTTTCTTTATCAAACTGTTCTACATAGATAGAAGGATGTTTTTCAGGAAGACCTGCTTCAAGAGCATAGTTACCATTAGCTACTACTGCAGAAACTGTCTTGTCATCAATCTGTAATGGGACCTGAGCAGCTTCAACTGCCTTGATAACATAGTTATGAGGGTTCAGTTCTGCATTACCATTGAATGTTTCTTCAGAAATGTAACCATCTGTTGTTGGCTCATTTAACAGACCTGCCTGTACAAGAACTCTCAAGCCTCTGTCACAGTTGTCCGCATCGTTTGGAACAACAATTGTGTCACCATCCTTGAGGTCTTTAATATCTGTTAATGTAGCAGAATAAATACCCATTGGTTCAATATGTACACCAACTGCAGCAGCCAGATGTAAGCCATTGGATTCATTCTGATCGTTCATGTAGCCAAGAGTCTGGAAGTAGTTAGCATCCAAAGAGCCATCTTCCAGTGCGGTATTTGGTGTCACATAGTCTGTAAACTCTGTCACTTCCAATGTCCAGCCGTCTTTAGCTAAAACACCTTTTACAACATCATTTAAAATTTCAGCATGTGGAACTGATGTAGCTCCTACTTTGATTGTTTTGTCTTCTGTGCTTTTGGAAGCAGAAGAACCACATCCTGCTAAAGAGAATGCCAGTGTTGCTGTTGCGATTGTTTTGATTGCGTTTTTCATTTTTCTTTCCTCCGTTTTCATGAAATTGCTTGAAGTAGGAGAGGTGATTTGTTTATCTGCTCTAGAAACAAAAAACTACGCCCCTCTTTGATAAGGGCGTAGTATATAACGCTGTACCACCTTACTTTAAAATGACCTCACGATCATTTCCTCTTCAAGTACGCCGAGTCACCTCAGATATACTTTATGCCTGTAACGGGACAACCCGTCATAGCCTACGTTATCGACTATGCAGCTCCAAGATCATGTTCAACCGGATAAGTCTTACTCTTTTTCAGCATACAAGAGCTCTCTACAAAGCTTTTTTCTGGTTTACTCTTCTCTTCATCGCCTGTATGCCTATATCTTAGTCAAATATTTTCTGAATGCAATAACATAATTTCTATTTTTGAATTTTTTTGTAAAAAAAATGAAAAACTGTGAAAATTATTTCAAAAAGTAAAATAAAGAGCTCTTTAAAAGAGCCCCTGTAATTAATCTAATGTTTTACCTGTTAATAAGTGATACGCTTCTTCGTATTTGGCAATAGTCTTATCAATAACGTCCTGAGGTAATGTATAGCCCTTATCAGGATTAGCTGTTAACCAGTCACGTACAAACTGCTTATCAAAAGATGGCTGCCCATGTCCTGGTTCATAGCCTTCTAATGGCCAGAAACGTGAAGAATCCGGTGTTAACATTTCATCTGCAATTAAAATGTCACCATTTTCATCCAGACCAAATTCAAATTTTGTATCTGCGATAATAATGCCTCTTGTCAAAGCATATTCCGCACACATTTCATATAGCTTTAAAGTGTAATCTTTAATCTTAGTCGCGTATTCTTCACCATGCCCAGGGAATACTTTTTCAAGAACGTCAATAGACTTTTCAAAGCTGATATTTTCATCATGATCACCAATCTCTGCCTTTGTACTAGGTGTATAGATTGGCTGAGGTAATTTACTGCATTCTTCCAAACCTTCCGGTAATGCAATACCACATACAGTTCCATTTTCCTTATAGGATTTCCATCCGGAACCTGTGATATAGCCACGTACGATACATTCTACAGGAATCATACGCAGTTTCTTGCATAACATGGACTTACCTTCAAACTCAGGTGTCTGGAAATATTCCGGCATGTCTTTTACATCTGTTGAGATCATGTGATTTTTCACACAGTCCTTTGTGTAATCAAACCAGAATTTAGACATCTGTGTTAAAACTGTACCTTTCTTTGTAATCTTGTTGTTAAGGATTACATCGAAAGCTGAGATACGATCTGTTGCGACCATGATGAGACTATCGCCTGCATCATAAATTTCACGGACCTTACCTTCTTTGATTGGTGCATACTCTTTCATGACTTTCCTCCATTTTTAACATGAATATCGTATCACGTTCTTCTGTAAAAGAAACTAGGAAATCTTCTTTTCTCCTGCAAGTCTTGAGATAAATTCTATTTTATCCGCATGATTCATGGTTGTAGACTCCATAAATGCAAAGAAACTGCCATATACTTTATAATCAATCACCATTCTCAGACGTTCTTCATTGACAGTAGTAGGCATCTCCTCCAGTATTTCCAACAGTTTTTCTTTCACAAGCGCAGGAAGCTGATATACCTGAGAACCGGAGAACAGTGTGGAAATCTGTACTTTATTGGCTTCATAGGCTAACAGAACATCTTTTGTAAACTGATACTGATCCTCCACTACCGCAGATAAAGAAGGAAGTGTTTCAGCAATTCTGTCTATCACCTCTTTCTGCAGACTCAAAGAAAGATCATAAATATCTCTGTAATACACATAAAAAGTAGACTTATTGACATCTGCAATTTCACATACTTCTTTCACGCTGATTCTTTCCAGTGATTTTCTGGCTCTCAGCAAAAAGAATGCATTAATAATGTTTCTCTGGCTTTTATTCTGTTTCTGAGTCATACCAACTTTTCCTTTCAAATGTCTTTTTTTAGACAACAGGTGGAAAATGATGCCTGTTCTTTTATCCACATTCACATTATAGTATTTTTAGAATATTTCGTCTTTATAAAATTTGGAGGATGATCATGGATTTCTATTACTTTTATTCCGGAAAGGAATTCGAGGCCTACAATTATCTGGGTTCTCATGTTCAGCCAGGTGGTGGTGTCACTTTCCGTACCTATGCGCCTAATGCAGAAAAGGTCTATCTGACAGGTGAGTGCAATCAATGGGGCCAGACAGAAATGACACCGGTATATGACGGCAAATTCTGGGAAGTGTACCTCCCTAAAGCCAAAGCAAAACAGATGTACAAATACCAGATTCTGACTCAGGATAAAAAGCTGGTAGATCATTGTGATCCTTATGCCTTCTTTAATGAAAAAAGACCTGGGTTTGCAAGCATTGTCTACGATATGCATTCCTATACCTTCCACGATGATAAATGGATGAGAAACGCTGATGCACGCAAAGATAAACCAATGAACATCTATGAAATGCATATGGGGTCCTGGAAAAAGAAAGTGGACAGTAAGGAAGATGGCTGGTATTCCTATGTAGAAACCGCCAACTTGCTGATTCCCTACCTAAAGGAAAACGGCTATAACTATGTGGAACTGATGCCGATTAACGAATACCCTCATGATGCTTCATGGGGATACCAGGCAACAGGCTTCTTTGCATGTACCTCAAGATACGGAGAACCAAATGATTTAAAGAAATTCATTGACCTGTGTCATCAGAACGATATCGGTGTATTCCTGGATATTGTCACAGTACACTTTGCTCTGAATGACTATGCATTAAAAGATTATGACGGTACTCCAATCTATGAATATCCTCATTCCGATATGACTTACAGCCAATGGGGATCCAACAACTTCATGCATGCACGTCCTGAAGTCCGTTCCTTCCTGCAGTCCGCTTCTGATTTCTGGATTTCCCAGTATCACTTTGACGGATTGAGAATGGATGCCGTAGGCAACCTTCTGTACTGGCAGGGAGATGCCTCCAGAGGCGAAAACAAAGGTGCCATAGAATTCTTAAAACAGATGAACAAACAATTAAAGATTCGTCATCCAGGCACTGTATTAATGGCGGAAGATTCCACCACATACCCTAAAGATACCGACCCTGTAGATCAGGGAGGCCTTGGATTTGATTACAAATGGGATATGGGCTGGATGAACGATACCTTAAAATTCTTCTCCACCGATCCTAAATACAGATCTGAAATGTACCACAAGATTACTTTCAGACAAAGTTATGCAGGTGCCGATCACTTCATCCTTCCTTTATCACATGATGAAGTCGTTCATGGCAAAGCTACCATCGTCAATAAGATGTGTGACCTGTATGAAGGTAAGTTTAATCAGGCAAGAATGCTGTACATGTACATGTATACTTTGCCTGGCAAGAAATTAAACTTCATGGGAAACGAAATTGGTCAGTTAAGAGAATGGGATGAGAAAAGACAGCAGGACTGGGATATGCTGAAATACCCTATCCACGATGCTTTCCACCAGTTCATGAAAACACTCAATCACCTCTATCTTGAGCATTCTGCTTTATGGCAATGGGATTATGACCAAAGAGGGTTCCAATGGATTGATGCGGATAAAGTGCAGGAATGTGTCTATGCCTACAGGCGTATGTCTTCCAATGAAACGCTTGTCTTCATCATGAATACCGGAAATCTTGCCAACAGATATACATGGAATACAACTGCAAAAATCAAATTATTACTGGCAAGTGATGACCAGAAATGGTCAGGAAAAACAGACTTCACAAAAGATGGAACAGAAGTTACCAAAGATGCATACACAGCAACGGTTACCGTTCCTGGTAAGAGTGCAAGAATTTATCTTGAATACTGAAAAAGTCGGCAATGCCGGCTTTTCTTTTACTTATTTCAAATATTTTTTAAATGCTGTATATGCATCCAGATGTACTTCCTTAAAAAACAGACAGAGCCACACCGCCATCGCAACTACAGACATAAACGATGATACATAATACGTAAGAAATGCTCCGCAAGTTAATACCGCAGTCCATGTCCAGCATTGATTTCTCATATCTCTGGATATATATGCTGTATCATACCTGTCTCGCTCTTCTTTGCTCAGGCTGTTAAATCCTGCTACAAGTATCGCCGCCTTTTCTTTTCCTATTGCAAATACAAGTCCCATCAATGCAAATATCACACCCAGAACCAAGCACATAGTTGTACCTGCAATCGCTCCATTTACTAACATCTATACTTATTCTTTATCTATAATTCCGGCATATACAAAGGCATTGTATAATCCGTTATCCAGGATATCTGTTGTGATATAGTCTGCTTTGGCTTTGATGCCACTGGTACCGTTTCCCATAGCAATACCAAGACCACAGGCCTCAAACATAGGAATGTCATTCTCACTGTCTCCTATACCCACAGCTTCTTCTTTGGACGCATGATAATATTCCAGAATTTTCTCTATTCCTGTCTTTTTAGTGATGGTTCCATCACTGACTTCACCAATACAGAAATTTTCATGAGGAATTTCCATGGATTTTGTAAGCACATATGGGGCAGGTAACTGCGTTCTTAATGCAGGATAGTCCTCTTCCCATCTTTTGCCAAATGCACAGATTTTATAGATGGCATCATTGCTTTCATCACCATATTCTTCTTCATACATACAGTTTGCCTGTGCTTTCTGAATACGAATCTTTCTGTCTGTAACACCTCCTGAATAATACCAGAGTACCGCTTCATACCCTTCCTTACTGCAATAGGCACCGGCACTTCCCTCAAGAGAAAACCCCATTCCTAAAGAACGTATCATTTCCTTGACCATAGTGACATCTTCTTTTTTGATAGGATGATCATAGATTCTCTTGCGTTCGACATAAATCATTCCACCTGCACCGAAGATAAATCCATCCACATCATAATGCAGATAGGATTTTGCCTCTGCAAGTGATCTTCCGGTACACAGGAAAATCTTGTATCCATTCTCTCTTGCCTTTTTTAAGGCTTCTATTGCACTTTGAGGTGTTTCTCCTGCAAGAGGACTGTACAAAGTCCCATCCACGTCCAAAAAAATATATTTATACATAGTTATCTCTCTTTCCTTTTCCATTGTACATAACCACAAAGTATTTGCTCAACATTTTAAATATGAATTATAATAAACACAAAATAAGGGGAATGGTGATGAATACTTTGGAATATACAGATGTGCAGCAGGCACTCGAGCAAAATACCATGGGTGTATGGAAGCTGACTATTCACAATGAAGATACAGGAGAATTATATTGTGATACCACCATGAAAAAACTGATTGGTGCAAAAGAAAACGCCACTCCGGAAGAATGCTTTCGCCTTCACAGAAATAATGTATACCCAGAAGACACAGACATCTTTCTGAAATATTCAAATAAACTGAATGAAGAACGTTCCGAGCTTGTTTACAGATATGTTCACCCGGTAAAAGGCATCATGGTAGTACGTTGCAGCGGCAAAAAGACAAGTCCCGATACCTTCATGGGAACTCATCAGGACATCAGTGATATTTTACGTCTGGAAAAAGAAAAAGCCCTGGAATCTCATTTAGCTCAGGTAAATGAAAAATTAAGAAACCAGAGAAATGCAGAAATCAATTACTATAAAGAATTACTGGATGAACAGGCATGTGGTGTCTTAGCCTATACCGTATCTGAACATCAAATTGTACATATGAACAATGAGGCCATGCGTATGTTCTGTGTCCATTCCACAGAACATATGCAGCAGGATATGGCAAAAATTTTCAAAACTTTCTATTATCCTGATGCCACTACAAACCATAAACTCCTCTCTTTAAGAAATGTCAATGATACAGTAGATTTCGAAGTTATTATCCATAAAGACACTCCTGATGAAGTCCATGCCCTTGCCAAAACTAAAGTATTTTTGAATCCGGACAATGAAAGAATTATTGTGACAACTTTTCTGGATATCTCCAGTACTGTCATGTTACAGAAGGCTCTTGAAAAAGCGGAAGCAGGCAGTAATGCCAAAAGCACTTTCCTGTTCAATATGTCCCACGATATCCGCACCCCTATGAATGCCATCATAGGCTTTGCAGACTTAATGAAGACACACTGGGATGACAGAGATCTGACAAGAGAATATCTTCAAAAACTGGATGATTCCAGTCAGTATCTGTTATCTTTGATTAACAATGTCCTGGAAATGGCAAGAATAGAAAGCGGAAAAGAAGAACTCCACGAAAAGCCATGGGATATTCATGAATCCTGCAATTCCCTTCTTGTCTACTTTGAACCTGAGATACAGAAGAAACATCTGCAGCTGAACTACAACGTAGACATCAGGCACTCTCATGTATTATGCGATTCCATAAAAATCAGAGAAATCTATGCCAACCTGATCAGTAATGCCATCAAATATACACCAGATGGCGGAACCATTACATTCCACTTTAAAGAACTCCCTTCTGACGAACAGGGTATAGCCCATTATCAGGCCATCATCAAAGATACAGGCAGAGGCATTCCCAAAGAGTATCTGCCACATATCTTTGAAGCCTTCTCAAGAGAAAAGAGTTCCAGTGAATCAGGTATCCTGGGCACAGGGCTTGGCTTACCTATTGTAAAATCCCTGGTGGATTTAATGCAGGGAACTATTTCCATCGAAAGCGAAGAAGGCAAAGGTACTACGATTATACTGAATATTCCTCATATCTATCTAGATCATATTCACTCATCTGATGCCTCACAGCCAGATGTGCAGGCATTGAAAGGAAAGCACATCCTGTTAGCAGAAGATAATCCATTGAATGCCGAGATAGCTGAAACCATGTTAAAAGATGCAGGATTTAAAGTCACGGTTGTCAAAAATGGGTTGCAGGCATTAGAAGCTGTAAAGCAAAATACAGATAAACGGTTTGACTGTATCCTCATGGATATACAGATGCCTGTCATGAATGGTTTTGAGGCTACAAAAGCTATTCGAGCCTTACCTTCTGTCAAAGCCAGTATTCCCATCATTGCCTTAACTGCCAATGCATTTGAAGAAGATAAAAAAGCAGCCCTTGAAGCTGGTATGAACGGTCACATTTCCAAACCTGTTCAAATGCAGGTATTGCTCAAAAAATTAGCAAATATATTACTATAGAAGAAAAGAAATGGTAAAGAATGAACGGAAGTATCCGTGTCTTCTTTACCATTTTAATTTCACTCTTAATATTCTTCTTACAGAAGCATTGATTCTGTCTTCACTGACAGCACCTGACTCTACTGCATGAACAATTGCATCATACGCCTCATAAAAGTCCTGTGGCATTAATAAGATATCTACTCCTGCCTGTAATGCCTGTATCACAGCAGTGCCACTGTCATACGCATTAACAATCGCACCCATGGAAAAGCTGTCTGTAATCACAAGACCATCATAGCCCATCTTTTTTCGTAATACATCTGTAATCATATACTGAGAAAGACTGCATGGAGTAGTATCTCCCAGTATGGACGGTACAGAAATATGCGCCACCATAATCATATCTGCTTCACGATTCTGTATGCAATCCTTAAAAGGTATAAGTTCCGCTTCCATTAACTGATCTAATGTTTTATCTGTATACGCATATCCTTCATGGGTATCCCCTAAAGTACCTCCATGTCCCGGGAAATGTTTGATCACCGGCATCACACCTGTTTTCTTCATTGCCTGAGATTGTGCCTGTACCATAGCAGATACCACATGCGGATCATCGCTGAAAGCACGTGTTCCAATGACATAATTATACGGATTGGTTAACACATCCGCATCCGGTGCAAAATCAAGATTAAATCCAAGATCATGAAGATAGGTGCCTATGGTTGTGCCAACATAGGCTGCATTAGCAGGATCCTGCGTCTGTCCTGTATACCACATAGGGTCAAAAGTTTCTACGCCAAAATTTCCTGCATTGCCAATTCTTGCGACTGACCCTCCTTCTTCATCCACAGAGATAAAAGGAGGAAGATTCTCGTTATCTTCATAATATTTTTTTGTATTGGCAATCATGGTTTTTGTCTGTTCAGGATCGATAAGGTTATCAGAGAAATAAATAATGCCTCCTACAGGATATGCCTTCAAAGCATTTTCCATTTCTATTTCCGCCACAGTTTTTTCATTACATAACGCTTCAGGCTGTACAATAAATAACTGAGCCACTTTCTCTTTTAAAGAATGCGAAGAAAGCCAGTCTGTAATTTTTAATTCCAGTCTTTGTTCTGGAGTAGGCGTTGCGACAATTTCTACATTTACTTCTGTACTCTCTTCACTTTGCGCAGTATTTTTGCAGCCTGTAAGCAACAAAGATAACAATACAGGCATTCTTAACAGATTTCTGATTTTCTTTTTATTGCCTGTCATAGTACCTCTTTCCTGAATCCGGACTGAAATACGTCCGTATATACCCATCTTCAGATACCACTACAAATTCATTGGTACTTTCAAGATAATACACATCATCGCCATCATCCTGTGTTTTATGCAAACTTTCAGGATCTATAATCACCCTGCTGGCAGCTTCCTCATAAGATTGCGCATCCTCAAATCCCATCTCTTTACCATGTTTGTAATAATGAGTTTCCAAAAGTTCTTGTGTACGAAATGCATAGTCAGCAACAGGATTTCCCATATTTTTATGCTCTGGTTTTTGAAACAGCAATGCGCATACCAGTACCAGTATTCCCAGAAAAAGTACCGCTATTTTCTCATTCCTTTTCATACATTTTCCTCATGATTTTTGTATACTATTCCTATGAATACAACGATAAAACATTGTACCTTCAAAAAAGGTGCCCCTAAAATATGTCTTCCTATTACTTCTACTACAATTTCCTCAGTTCGTCAAACACTGCTTGCTTATAGAGAAATTCCCTGCGATGTGATTGAGCTGAGAATTGATTTTTTATCCGATATAGAAGACCTTTCTGCCAATATAGCAGAGCTGTACGCTTTATGTGGAGAAAAAGTACTCCTGGTTACTTTCAGAACAAAACAGGAAGGTGGTAATCAGGATATCACCAAAGAAGACTATTTTGACTTATACGCAAAACTTATACGTACGCATGCAGTGGATATACTGGATGTGGAAGCGTATTTCCTTGATGATGAAACCTCCAGAAAGCTGATTGCCATGGCACATAATCAAAATATTGCCATAGTTACCAGTAATCATGACTTCACTTCTACCCCTGAGTATGAAGAAATACTTTCAAGGCTTTCCTATATGGAATCTCTTGGAACAGACATTACAAAAATTGCCTATATGCCTGTTACTGCAGAAGATGTTTTAACCCTCTTACGTGCCACAAATTATGCAGTAACACATCTTTCAAAACCAATCATCTCCATGTCTATGGGGCCTCTTGGATTAGTAACACGTATCTCAGGAGAAACGTTCGGATCCTGTATGACTTTTGGCAAGACTGGTACAGGCAGTGCACCCGGGCAACTGGAATACCATGATTTAAAAACTATCCTGCTGATATTACACAACAATAAGGGATGACGGAAGCAGATGACTTCCGTTTTTTTATGTAACGAAAAAGCATCAGTCTTTCAGGATATACTCCATCTGTCTTTCTTTTGTTCGCATTCCCATTTTTTCATAAAACTTTTCTGCTGAAGTATTTCCAGCCCATACATTCAATGTCACTTCATAACAGTTCAGTTTCCTTGCTTCAAGTTTGACATACTCAAAAAGACTTTCTCCCACATGCTGTCCTCGTATCTGTCGATCAACACACAGATCATCTATAAAAAGAGATTTAAACGGCACCATATTATTGGAAAAAGGCTGCTCCTGTAACTGACAGAATGCATATCCTATACATACATCATCTTCATTCACTGCCACATATATCGGCTATTCCTCATCTTTCAGGATGGCTTTCAATTCTTCTTCACTATATTTTGTTGTGCCTGGAATAAATACATCCGGACGAATATCTGCATGTATCTGCAGTACCTGTCCTAATAGCTCCATGATTTTCAAAATATCTTTTTCTTCTGCTTTTCTTATATGCATTTTCTATATCCTCATCTTTCAAAACTGCACAGGATGTCAGTGGTCCTCTGTTTCATATTTCTTATACGCACGATGTTCCACATATACCATCATACGGTTATACAATACCACATACATAAGTAAGGCAAGTATAACACCAATACCTGCAAATACCTCCAAAAAAAGCATATCATTTCTTCCGGGAGAGTTCTTCCCCACAAACAGCGAACACGCTCTCTATCAGACACACCAAACTCACTGGTGATGGTTGACGCTTACGACATTACTTTCGTTTTCCTTTCTACATTCACTTATGATAACTCTTGCCCTAAGGTACTTAAACCAACACAAACAATTCCGAGGGTTATCATCACATTTGAATCAAAGTTAAACATTTTTTCAATTTGATTCACCCCTTCACTCCATGTCCATTACAGACACTTCATCGCTACTATGGGTTCTGCTGATTTCTCACACTTTGTTGTTACTAAGGCTAATGAATCCTTGTGTGAGATCTCTTGGGATAAGTTACTTAGCTTTCCTGCCATCTATCCGCCTCAGTTTACCCTTCACAATTTAAATAGCTATTTGGACTTCACGTTGTTTGGCACGCTTATCCTTGTGACTGGCCTCAAATGAGATTCGTGTACCTCGGACCGGCAGTTTGCCTTCACCTTCTTTCAGATTCCACCTCACGGTGGACACCCTGGTTTTCAGCTAAATCTTAGGGGCTATAACCCTTGATTGAAGATACTTTCCAATCTTCTAGTTAAGCAACATGCCCAACATACCAAAAAAGTACTGCACAAACATGTGCAGTACCCTTAAAAGAAATACTTTTTTAATATCTCAACTTCATCAGTTAATGATTAAGCTAAAGCGGCTGTGATGATAGCCATAGAGTATACTTCGATGGCATTACATCCACGGGACAGATCATTCACAGGAGCGTTCAATCCTAATAAGATAGGACCATAAGCTTCAAAGTTACCAAGTCTTTGAGCAATTTTGTAACCGATATTACCAGCATTGATATCAGGGAAGATAAATGTATTTGCATGACCTGCAACTTCGGACTGAGGGCACTTTGTTCTTGCAACACGTGGTGCAACTGCTGCGTCAAACTGAATTTCGCCTTCAATTGGCAGTCCAGGATATTTTTCCTTTGCTTTGTGTGCAGCATTTCTCATCTTATCTACATCCTCACCCTTGCCGGATCCAAGTGTGGAATAGCTTAAGAAAGCAACCTTTGGATCAACGCCGAAGATTCTTGCACATTCTGCTGTTTCGCCACAGATTTCTACAAGTTCATCTTCTGTTGGATGAATATTAATAGCACAGTCACCCATTGCTAGTACTTCATTATCACCTGTAGCACTTGGTCTTACCAGGATAAAACAGCTGGACACAATGGAGTTTCCCGGTTTTGTCTTAATCAGCTGTAATGCAGGTCTGACTGTATCTGCTGTGGAATAGGTAGCACCACCTAATAATGCATCAGCCACCTTCATCTTTACAAGCATTGTTCCAAAGTAGTTGGCACTGGCTAAGATACCCTTTGCCTGTTCAGGAGTTACTCCCTTACTCTTTCTTAATTCGCAGAACAGTTCTACCATTTCATCCATTCTATCATAGTTTGCAGGATCAATAATCTCTGCACCACGGATATTGAATCCGCTCTTTTCACTTGCAGCAAGCACTTTTTCAGGGTTACCAATTAAAATAGGGTGTAAAAAGTTACTTGCTAATAATCTGGAAGCAGCTTCCAGAATTCTAGGATCTTCACCCTCTGTAAATACAATCTTCTTAGGATTCTTCTTAAGAAGTTCTATCATGTCACCAAATCCAAACATATTCTATTTCTCCTCCTCTGTACATGTAGTTCATTTTTACCGAACTCAATTGTATAGCGCTTCCAATTTTTCTTCAACAATGTGAAAATATGGATTATCCCTGGGCAATTTCCTCCAGTTCCATCCATCTTTCACTCTTTGTTTCAAGCTCATTTCTTTTCTGTTCCAGTGTATCGGAAATCTCTTTGATGGCCTCATATTCTGTAACCGAAGATAGCTTTTCCTCCAGCTCCTGTATCTGCTGTTCAAGTAAAGGAAGTACCTCTTCAATCTGCTCTTTTTCTTTGTTTTCCATGTAAGATAATCTGCGTGTCACAGGTTTCACCTGTACAGGTTTTTTCTTTTCTTCTTTAACAGACTCTTCTTTCTTTACAGTCAGAAGATAGTCGGAATACGATTCACCCCTGACTTCAATCTTACCGTCTTTAAATACCCATAGCGTATCACAGGTCTTATCCAGGAAATATCTGTCATGAGACACCACAATCACTGTACCTTCAAAGCTGTCCAGATAATCTTCCAGTATCATCAAAGTATCTGTATCCAGATCATTGGTAGGTTCATCCATCAGTAGTACATTCGGTGCACTCATAAGAACTGAACAAAGATACAATCTTCTCTTTTCTCCACCGGAACACTTTCCAACAGGCATATACTGTTCTTCTTTTGCAAACAGGAATCTTTCCAGCATCGCAGAAGCAGTAATTGGATCTCCTTCTGCTGTATACACCACTTCTCCAAAGTCCTTAATAAAATCTATTCTTCTCTGCGTATCATCAAATACTTCATTATGCTGAGCAAAGTATCCTATCTTTACAGTATCTCCAATGGTCACCTTACCGCTGTCCACTGTTTCCTGTCCCGTCAGAATTTTTAATAAAGTACTTTTACCGCAACCGTTATGCCCGATAATACCAATGCGGTCTCTTCTTCCTACTGTATAAGTAAAGTCAGAAAACAATGGTTTATCATAGGCTTTACTGCAGTGCTCCATTTCTATGACTTTATTCCCCAGTCTGGTACTGGCACTGGATAGCTGTAAAGACTGCTGTATTTCTGGAGCTTCCTGTGCTTTGACTGCTTCATATCTTTGAATTCTTCCTTTTTGTTTGGTGGATCTTGCCTGTGCCCCTGCACGAATCCATTCAATTTCCTTTCTTAAAAAGCTCTGTCTTTTTGCCTCAATACTTCTTGCCTGTTCATAACGTATTTCTCTTTGTTCAAGATAGTATCCATAATTACCTTCATAGGTATACATATGTCCATGATCTACTTCGACAATATGATTCGTAATACGATTTAAAAAATAACGGTCATGGGTAACCAGAACAATTGCCTTACTGACTTTGCATAGATATTTTTCCAGCCAGAGAATACCTTCCTGATCCAGATGATTTGTAGGTTCATCCAGAAGATACAGATCTGCCTGTTTGATCAAAGTAATCGCCAGAGACACTCTTTTCTTCTGACCGCCGGATAAAATGCCGATATCTTCATCCTGATGTTCTACACCGAGTTTATTGAGAATGGAACGTATCTGATAAACTTCCGTTTCCTCCCTCATATAACTTTTAACAGTATCATATACCGTTTTACCTGCAGGAAAATCACTGTCCTGAGGGCAGTAGGAAACCGTATATTTCTTCAGCACATTTACTTCTCCCGTATCCGGAAGTTCACTCTGTGCCAGTAGTTTTAACAGCGTGGATTTTCCGGCACCATTTCTGCCTACCACACCCCATTTTTCATTTTCATTAACCACAAAGTTTACATGGTCCAGTATCTGTCTGGATCCATATGTAAAACTGACATCATTTAAAGATAAAATCATATTCCAGTTCCCTCACATCTTAAAGCGCATTACATTATACTACATACTGAAAAAAACGTATGGTAACGAAGTTGTGCTTTCATTAAAAGCAAAGAAAAAGATGGCATTTACGCCATCATAGTCTTCTTAATCAGCTATATCTGCGCACACTCTGTCACACACAAGACCCTTACATCTGATTTTATGCGCTTCGTGTAAAGGATGATTCTGAAACATCTTCACGTCTTCTTCCTGTTCAAATTCAGAGTAAAATACAAGATCACACCCTTCTGATACAAGATTTTCTTTCATTTCCACACACAGTACACCAGGTATTTCCTTTAATGTAGCTACAGAAGCCTGCAATGTTGCAAGAGCTTCTTTTTCAGTATGCGTCTTTTTTACTGTTTCCGAATACTTCCAGAACAAAATATGTCTTATCATTACAAGCCCTCTTTGAAAAAAGGACATCCTGAGATGTCCTTATAGCATCATTATTCAGCTGTACCCTTTTCCAGAGCAAGTGTTCTTGTTGTAAGATCACATACTTCGCTTGGTCCGTAGTACTGAATAGCACCTGGATATGTGTATGCTGTTTCTACAGCCCATGTATCTCTGTGTGCTTCGAAATACTGGAATGGTTTGCCATCAAGTTCAACTAATGCTTTCCTGATAACAGGCTTGTCTTCACCATGTCTTCTTTCCATGTTCATCATCTTTGTGATTGGCATACCACCTGCAACCCATTCATCAGCAGGTTTGGACAGGTTGGAAATCTTGGAAAGATATCCGTTGTAACCATACTGAATCAGCATGAATGCGTTGTAACCTAAAGAATAACAGTAATCCGCATCAAAGTTGGATGGGAATGCACATCTTCCTTCATAACCGAAGAAATGATGTAATGCATTGAACTTACCATTGTAAGTACCTGCAGCTCTTCTTTCTTCCAGCTTAGCCTTTACTAAAGCAGAGAACAGTTTTTCAGATTCAATCAGAGATACCTGTACGTTTCCGTGTGGATCTCTTTCCAGGAATAACTGCTGCTGGATTGTTTCAGGAAGAATAGCAAATACTGCCATAGATTCTTTTGTTAAGCCACCTTCGATGAAAGCATACTTATCTTTCCATGTTGGTAATGCATTGAATTCCTCAGCTTTGGAACCTGCAAGTAATTCATTAATTTCAGAAATTAATACAGAGAATTCAGGAACGAATTCAACTACACCTTCAGGGATAATAGCAACACCAAAGTTCATGCCATTAGCAGCACGCTTTTCAACACTGTCAGCGATGTAGTCAGCAATCTGAGATAAAGACATCTTCTTAGCTGCTACTTCTTCGGAAATCAGACAGATGTTTGGCTGTGTTTCCAGTGCGCATTCCAATGCTACATGAGAAGCAGAACGACCCATAACCTTAACGAAATGCCAGTATTTCTTAGCAGAGTTAGCATCTCTTTCAATGTTGCCGATAACTTCACTGTATGTCTTTGTAGCTGTATCGAAACCGAAAGAACATTCGATATCTTCGTTCTTAAGGTCACCATCAATTGTCTTAGGGCATCCGATGACCTGAACACCTGTTTCATGTGCAGCAAAGTATTCTGCTAATACTGCAGCGTTTGTATTGGAATCGTCGCCACCGATGATAACAATAGCTGTGATACCGTGTTTCTTACATACTTCAGCAGCTACAGCGAACTGTTCCTGTGTTTCCAGCTTTGTTCTGCCGGAACCGATGATATCAAATCCGCCTGTATTTCTGAACTGATTGATATATTCATCATCAAATACTAAATAGTCATCATCAAGTAATCCACTTGGACCATTTTTGAAACCATATAAAACGTTTTCTGCATTGGTTGCTTTTAATGCATCATACAGACCGCAGACAACGTTGTGTCCACCAGGTGCCTGTCCACCGGACAGAATAACACCTACGACCTGTTTTTTAGCAACAGAAGTGTTTGTTCCCTTTTCAAATGTGATTTCTCTTTCTCCATATGTATTAGGGAATAAAGCCTGGATCTTTTCCTGATCTGCTACGCTTTGTGTTTTTTCTCCTTCCTTAACACAGATTTCTGCAATACCATTTCTGAGCATGCCAGGTAACTTTGGAACATACTCAAGTCTTGCTTTTTGAAGCGGTGAAATTTTCATGTTTACATAACTCCTTTTCAACAATGAAATGGTAAATCATTTTCCCCCGGTAGTAAATAGTTTTCTATGAAAACAATCCTAAATGTACTAAAATTGAATTCAGGAGGTTATTTTATGCAGACAATTGAAATTTCTAAAGAATTATTATCCTTTATTGAGAAAAGTCCGAGTATGTTCCATTCTGTTTCCACGATTGCTTCATACCTGGATGAGGAAGGATTTATGTATGTTCCGGAAGACACAGACTGGAACCTGGAGAAAGGAAAAAACTATTACACTATCAGAAACCACTCCAGTATTATCGCTTTTAAGATTGGAAAAGAACTCAGTGATTATCACTTCCAGATCTGTTCCTCTCACAGTGATTCCCCTACATTCAAAGTCAAGAGTGTGCCCGAATTAAAAGGACCAGGAGAATACCTGAAACTTGATGTAGAAGCCTATGGGGGAATGATTGATAACACATGGATGGACAGACCATTAACCATTGCAGGAAGAGCTTTTGTAAAAGAAGGGAACAGAGTTATCAGCAAACTGCTGTATATCGACAAAGACTTGGTATTGATTCCTAATGTTGCCATCCACTTCAACAGAGAAGTCAATAAAGGCGTTGCGTTAAACAGACAGGTAGACTTATGTCCTTTATTCTCCTGTGGAAAAGCAAAAGAAGGTGACTTCAGAAAGATGATTGCAAGATACTTAGGTGTAGAAGATGATCAGTTATTAGCAGTAGATGCCTTCCTGGTTAACCGCCAGAAACCTGTCATCTGGGGACTGGAAGATGAATTTGTTTCTTCTCCAAAGTTAGATGACTTACAATGTGCCTTTGTATCCTTAAAAGCTTTATTAGCTTCTCATAACGAAAAAGATATCAGCGTTTTCTGCTGTTTCGATAATGAAGAAGTAGGTTCCAATACAAAGCAGGGTGCCATGTCCACATTCTTTGCGGATACCCTGAAACGTATCCATTATTCTTTAGGCAAAACAGAAAGTGAATACTACCCTGCCATTGCAAAAAGCTTTATGGTAAGCTGTGACAATGCTCATGCAGTGCATCCAAACCATCCTGAAAAAACAGATGCCGTCAACTGTGCCTACATGAATAAAGGTGTTGTCATTAAGGAAAGTGCCAACCAGAAATATACTACAGATGCTTTCTCCAGATCTGTATTTATGGAAATCTGTCACAAAGCAAATATGCCATACCAGACATTTGCCAACAGAAGCGACTCTTTAGGAGGTTCCACTTTAGGTAATCTTTCCAATACACAGGTTAGTTTACATTGTGTAGATATCGGTTTACCTCAGCTGGCTATGCATTCTACTTTTGAAACAGGCGGTGTGGAAGATACCGCTACTACTATTGAAATCCTGAAAACTTTCTATAATACAGATATTGAAATTCATAATTTTGATTCTGTAGATTTCAACTAATCTCAAAACTTATAAAAGCTATATATCCTGTGCAGGTGTGCATAGAATGTATAGCTTTTTCTGAAGAACTTTCTCTTTATTCTGCGTATTTTCCAAGCACATACAGACTTGGCTTAGGCGTATGTTTCTGTGTCTTTCTATCTAACGACATTAGCCCAAAATGCATACTGTATCCAGACTGCCATTCATAATTATCAATCATGGACCAATACATATATCCTACTACCGGAATGCCTTCTTTTTTACATTTTAAGGCACCTTTTACAGCTGTTTGTATAAATTGGCATCTTTCTTCATCATTATCTGTAGCAATACCATTTTCAGTTACCAGCAATTCTTTTTTGAATGACTTATGCACCTTTTTCAATACATGTTCTACACATTCAGGATAATTTTCATACCCCATTTGGGTTAATTTAGCTTTACTGTCCGGTTCACGTTCTCCCTTTTCATCAAAGAGTGCTCTTGTATATGTCTGTACCCCAAAGAAATCATCCTGTTCCATATATGGAAGATAATGCAGAAAATCCTTCTGCCAGTCTTTTTCAACATTCTCCTCACCGCCAGAAACTGCCTGCAGATCTCTGACGCTTAAAGATAATCCTGCTTTAACCCCAGGCAATACTTCATGAATGATTTTTACTGCTTTCATGTGCGCCTCACAAACAATTTCATCCCCATGTGTACTTCTTGGAGAAGTAAATACAGCTGCCTGTTTTACACCAAACACTTCCAGATTTTCTTTTTCAGCCTTCTGTTGCTGTAAAGCCATGGCTTCCATGTCCATACCAATCTGTAAACCGGCGCCACCTGCATTTTTACGAATCTTTTCAATATATCCTGCAATCAAAAGCCCCATATTAGCTTCATTAATCGTCACAATATAGTGCAGTTCCTCTTCTTTCAAATGTTCACACACATATTGCACATATTTTGCAAAATCTTCAGGAGTAGTATCTGCTTCCCATCCGCCTTTTGTAATCAACCATTTAGGACAGGTAAAATGAAGCAAAGTAATAACAGGCTCCATATCATACTCCTTACAGGCATGTATCACATCCAGATAATGTTTCATTTCCTTTTCATCGAACATGCCCTCCTGAGGCTCTATACGTGCCCATTCTAAAGAAAACCTATAGGCATTCAGTCCTGCTTTTGCCATCTTTGCAATATCTTCACGATACGTATGATAATGGTCCGCCGCATCTAATGATTTCTCTGCATATCCGCCTGTTTCCATGTATTCCTGTGCCCAGGTATCACTGTTTGTATTATTACCTTCCACCTGATGTCCGGCACTGGCAGATCCAATTAAAAATTTCATTTCATCCCTCCATGTTATATGTTTTCAAATAGAACATAATCAAATATTCTACGATTAATAAAGCACAATATTTCCCAATATCTTCTTTATTGGAAGTTCCACACTGTATGACATAATCTGCCTTATTCAATTCTGCATTGCTTTGATTCTGGGTAATAACTACAATCTTACACCCGCTTTGTATTATCGCATTCCAGATTTCAGAATATCTGGACATATAGGTTCCTCCCACTGTACAAATAACAGCAACAGAATCCTGATTCAAACTTCTGGCACTTTGCAACTGGTCTTCGTAGGACATAAACATTTCAACGTATTTCCCCATAGTCATCATCTTACTTTGATAATATCTACCTGCATCCCACAAAAAGTGATGTGCAAAGAAAGAAATTCTGTCACTTTCATAAATCTTTTCTGTTACGTGACAGATAGTGTCCATGTTTTCCGGTGTTCGTGTAGAACGTATATCCGCTATCAACATTTCTGTATACGCCTGAATAGCGGAGGTTTCGTCTGTACATAATTGTTGATAAAACTGCCTGGAATAATCATTAGACATTGTAAAATCCTGATTCAAAGACTGTTTGAATTCCTTGAAATTTTCAAATCCAATAAAGCGGATAAATCTTGAAACAGAAGCTTTGGATGTATAGCACATTTGTGCCATTTCTTCTATGGACACATCCTTAAGCTTCTTATAGTTTTGAATCAACAGTAATGCAATTTCATAATTAGAATCTTTAACCAGCGTAGTATTTATATAGTTCAAAAGCTTATTGAACAAAGCACCCATCGTTTTAGCATTCGACATGTTAACTCCTTCATTTCTTTAAAGAAGTATACTTGAAACTATCGTGCTTTTCACGTCACATTATTCCATTATCCCTGATAACTTTCTGATACCAGAAAAAGCTGTCCTTTTTCACCCTTCTGCATTGTTTTATTTCCGTATCCGTTCTGTCTACAAAAACAAGTCCATAGCGTTTAGCATATCCCTGATGCGAAGATACCACATCCAGAAAAGACCACGGGCAATATCCGAACACCGGATATCCCTCTTTAATTAAGTTGTGTATCTGCAAGATATGTTGTTGCAAATAGCTGATACGATACGCATCATGAATCTGTCCAGTTTCTCCAAGACTTTCACTATATGCCATACCATTTTCCGTAACAATCACAGGCAGATGATATCTGTCATAAATTTTACGTATACCTATGGATAAACCTATAGGATCAATCCCTTTATCCATCCACTCTGTCTTTTGAAGATACGGATTCTCACATATATCATAAACATCAGAAATCCAGAAGGGAGGCTGATGATAATTCACAGGTCCCTCTTTCGCTTTAGCACAAATACTAAAATAATAGTTTACGCCGATAAAATCAGGTGATGATGAAAGTAAAACAGCCTCATCCCCTTCTTCAGTTACAGGATACAGATCATGTGTCATGAAATACTGTGTTGTAAAAGGCGGATACTTTCCATATACACTCATATCCAGCATATAGAATTCCATCAGTTCTTCTGCATTGTACGCCGCCTGAACATCTTCGCATCTGCTGCTATTAGGATAAACTACCTGAATCGAACATACCGGTCCAATCTTGGCTTCTTCATCTATAGTTCTTAACAATGCCATAGCTTTATGTTCTGCAAGAGAGATATGATAACTCATCTGATAAATATTCTGAAGATTCTTATGTGGATCTTCTTCATAGTTACCGCTCATATCCGCAGCTGCTGTAGCTATCAGCTGTTCATTCACAGTTACCCACTTTTTAACTCTTCCCTTAAAGTGTTTAAAACACACACTGGCATAGGCTTCATAACATTCTATCATACGTCTGTCTTTCCACCCACCAAAGGATTCCACACACGCCTGAGGGCACTCAAAGTGGTACAGAGTCACTACTGGTTCAATATGTTTTTCCAGAAGATAATCAATCAGATGGTCATAAAACTCCAATCCTTCTTCATTGACATCCAATGTGTCATCTTTCATGATACGTGTCCAGGCAAAACCCATACGATAGGCCTTCAGCCCAAGTTCCGCCATAAGATCCACGTCTTCCTTCCAGTGATGGTAATGATCTGCAGCAACGCTGTTATCCGAAATACCTTCTCTTTTTTTAATAACATCTGTAGTAGCAAGAGACTTATTCCCTTCCTTACAGCCACCTTCTACCTGAAAGGCACTAGTGCTTGCTCCCCACAAAAAAGTATCAGGAAACACTTTCATTCTGCACCCTCTTCTTTCAATGCCTGAGCATCTGCAGCTTTAAAGAACGGATACCAGATAGCAGCACTCATGATAGTTGCGATAATCTGATATACACCAATCTTCCAGGAACCTTGTACAATACCGTAAATAAAGATTGGCATGGTATTCATACCGATAATACCCGTAGGAATCGGCATGAATCCCAACGCAATCGCCACATATGCCATTAACAGAGATAACAGTGGAACAAGAATAAACGGAATCAGGAAAGTAAAATTCATCATCAATGGTAATCCATACACTAATGGTTCATTAATATTAAAAATGCCACATGGCAATACAATTTTTGAGAATGTCTTATATCTTCTGGATTTTGCAAATAATGCCATCACAATAACGAGTCCTAAGGTACATCCACACCCACCATTACATGCAAAGTCGTACATGCTTGTATTCCACATATGAGGAATCATCTGCCCTGCAGCGGCTGCTGCCATATTGTCTGAAAGGTAAGTAAACCAGATAGGATATAAGATGGCCAGTACAGTATAAGAACCATGTACACCAAAGAACCATAAAATTTGAGCAAGTAATACAAGAATCATAAATCCAGGAAGACTGCCTGTAATATTAGCAAGAGGTGTCTGTAAGACTGCATATACCGCATCCAGAATATTTCCCCACGGTGTCAATAAGAATAAAGTTCTGAGAACTCCACAAAGAATTAAACATGCCGCTCCAGGAATCAAAGCTACAAAACTCTGCGTAACATTCTCAGGAACCCCTGCAGGCATTTTAAGCGTAATCTTTTTATCCACAATCCATCCGACAACTTTTACAACAAAAATACCTAACAAAAATGCCAAAAATACACCATGACTGCCAAGATAATCCAATTTTAAAACAGTAGTACCTGTTTCATCTACTCCGTAAGGAATCATGATCAGATAACATACCAACGCTAACATCCCATTATTAAATGCAAGTTTTTCATGGTTGAAAATTTTAGAGCCATGATAGGCTACAGAGAACACCATAAACAACCCCATGAAATTCATAGACGCATTATACACTACTGTCAGAAAATCGCTGATACCTGTGGAAGTGATGAAGTTTTTATATGGTTCCCAGGCAATGCTGTTGAATAAATTAAAAATAGCCCCTAACATGATAACTGCCATCAGACTCTGTGAACCTGTTCCTATACAACGAATATAAGAATTCTGAGCAAAGCCTGTGGATAATGGTACAAGTTTGGTTTCAATAAAGTTTTGTAACCAGTTTTTTTTCTCGTTCATATACTTTTCTCCTCTTGTGCAAACAACGTTTTGGCCATACTGTCTGTTTAACAATTAAAGAATATCATGATACCGCTTTCGGATCGTTTCATGAATTCCCTTTCAGTTTCAAGATCAGCACTTTATTTTCACAATATGAAAAAACGCTGTAGAAACTACAATGTCATTAAGTCAGGACATTAACCAAGTAAAACATCGTATAATTGCTACACAATAAGCTGTGTAGCGATTTTTTAACAAGAAAATGTTTTCATGAACAGAACAACAAAGAGACGGAATTTCTGTTAAATAAGCAAAAAAAGTGCTTGGTAGAATTACACAGGCATCAATCCATAATCCGAAGGTAGTTGAATTTTAAGTATAAATAATCCAATATGAGAAAATAGTTGGTATTGTTTTTGTTATACTTTGAAATACATAAATATGCACAGCAATGAAAAAGAATCACTATCTGCGAAGAACAAATCTTCGTTTCAGCGATTCTTTTTGTTTGAGTGCATCTTTTTAATGTCTTTAGTTTCTTAACTTAATGACATTGGTAGAAACTATCCTTTCAGATACTTACTAAAGCTTTTTGGGGGACTACATTCCAAATGGATGATATTCTACCGGAAGATCTTTATGATGATATGGAAGATCGTTGTAGGTAATTAATTCCACATGATTCTCTTTAATCCAGGTTTTCACTTCTTCACTTGTCAAAGCTTCCAGATCCTTCACTCTGCAAAGATTGAAACTGCTCAGATCAAATAACACTTTATCTGCCCATCCGCAATGGGTGATCAGATACCCGTAATCATGTTGTAATAAGCCATCTGTATCTTTCACAATGTAACTGATAAGATCTTCTTTTAACTGTCCTTCCGGAGAAGCGCCAAACTGATACCATCCCATACCTGCACATTTCATTCCGGGAATTGTCTGTGTCTGGGTGGAATACAGGCAATCGTATTTTCTGGCAAGATCCATACTTGCCTTAAAAGTTGTAGCAGTGCCATACGCATGTCCATGGATGTAATCAGGTTTTTTACCAACCAGTTCTATAAACTTTTCAATCTGAGCTTCAAACTCAGCATAAACTTCCTCATACACCACATGATCATGATTTTCAGCCTCTTTATCCAGAGCTCTGTTTTCTCTGCTTGTATAGAATGAACCATCTTCATGACAAAGAGAAGGCACTTTGTCATATCCAAGTAAAGAAGAACCTGTAGAAGCATTCAGATCAATACCTAAAGCAATCTTATCCAGATATGGTCGAATCCATTCTATGCATTCTTCAGTCCATGGCATGTTGGTAAATACACCTGTATTTCTTACAATACCATGTTCGATACCATACAGAATACCTCTTGCTACAGCGGGTGTGATTCCATAGTCATCCGACTGTACCAATAACTTCATTATGCCTCTGCCTCTTTTTCTTTTAATGTTTCTGCTTCCTGTTTCAGCAGCTGCTTATCATACGCTCTGGCAAATGGAATATAGATAAGCACATCCACTACCATGAATACACATCCCCAGATAACACCGGAGATACCAAAGGAAACCATGTTTGTGACAAAGAATGGGACAAAGCCTCCTGCACTGGCCCCTGTAGCTGCTCCAAGAAGTCCAAGATTCTGTAACAGACATGTACCCCATACTGCAACGGAAGGCACTAGAATTACCCATGGCAAAAAGAAGATAGGATTCAGAATCATAGGAAGACCAAAGTACATTGGTTCATCTACACCAAATAAGGAAGGCAGTGCACCAATCTTTGTAATCGTCTTGCTTGAGGAAGACTTGCAGGTAAGCAGTATTGCAATAACCAATGGTAAGGAACCTGAACCAAAGGAAATCATAGTTCCTGTCATCATATGAGGCAATGCCTGTCCTGCCTGATAGGCCGCAAGATTTTCCATCTGTAACTGTGTGAATAATAACATCATGATAGGACCACATGTCATACCACCATGGATACCAAAGAACCACATGGCATATAACACCATAAACAAAATCCATAAACCAAAATAATTGGCACCAAGACCCATTAACGGAGCAGATACCACTGTATAGATAGCAGCCTGCATATTACCAATTGGTGTTAAGGCAAATAACATTCTGACAATTGCAAAGAAAATTGTGGCAAATAATGAAGGAATAATCGCAGAAAACTGTTTTGCAATCATTGGAGGAACAGAATCCGGCATTTTTATTTCAATGTGTTTATCTGCACAGAACTTAAACACAAATCCTGTGATGAAGGCAATAATCAATGCCGCAAACATACCGGAAGCGCCTAAATAACTTGTAGGAATGCTTGCAGCTTCATACGCACTTGGAGCTTCTGTGTAAGGTGTCACCACCAGGAAACACATCAAAGCTGTAAGACCAATACTGATACCTGAACCCTTGACATCAAATTTTTGAGCAAAGACGTAACCGACTAAGAATACAACATATAACGCTAATAAACCTACGGAGAACTGATAAATTGCACCAAGTACTCCATATAAACCTGTAGATTGTAAGAAATTCTGGTATCCACCAAAACTGAGTCCTTTAAATAAGGATGCAAAAGAACCAATCATTGTAATAGGCAGCATCATCATAAATGACTGCTGAATTGTCTGTAACACTCTGTTATTCGCCATCTTAGCGGAGAAATTAACCAGAGCATCTGTAAATTTCTGCATGTTTTTCACCTCTTTTTATATATGGTCTGTAAGCGCTTTACCACAATGACATTGTATATTTATTTGAATGATAATTCAATACAATTTTAATATCTTTCGATTTTTCATTCAACTTTTGAATCACAATTCATTTTAAGCCTAGGTTTTAATGCATTTATCATTTATACTTAATTGCAGGAGATATCTTATGAACTTATTTGAACACATGGATGCCATGGCATCCTCATTTACCAAAACTGATCATTATATCTATACCCAATGTAAAAAATTTACCACTGATTTTGCGGAAGATTCCATTACCATGATTACTCAGAACCACAACATATCCCAGCCTGCTTTAACAAGATTTGCCAAAAAACTGGGATTTAACGGTTTTAATGAATTTCAGTTTGCACTGGCCATGCAGGTAGAAGAAGGCACCCTGGAAGGAAAAGAAAAAACTCCTGCACAATCCTATGCAGAAGCATTGATAGAAACAGAAAGAGTATTAAATAACAAAGTACTTAACCCTGTTCTGGATGTACTCAAGAACTGTAAAGATGTGTACGCAACAGGAGCGCATCTATCCTCATTACCAGCCCGTTACATAGACTATTCTTTTAAAATCATCAGTAAGTTTCATTCTGAGTTTTTAAGTCTTGATACAATTCCATCCAATTATCCAAAAAACTCTGTTCTTTTTCTGTTTTCAGTCGAAACAGGGATTCACTATCAATTTCTTTGCAAAGACAGAGATAAGCACAGCAAAGATCCATATATTATCCTGATTACCCTCAATCCTAAACATCCGTTAAGAAACAAAGTAAACCATACTATAGTCCTTCCAAAGCAAAGAATTATAGATACTGACAGAAATGTCTTACCGGAAACTTTGGCTTTTCTGATGTTTGCGGATGTACTGACAAGAAAAGTACAGGCACAGAAATACTAACAGACGTATCTGTCATTTTACAGATACGTCCGCTTTTTCCTTTAATGCAAACAAACGAAATACCTGCTGTGAGGTAAGTGTCAGCTGACGCAGTGCTATTTCCCGGGACATAGCATCCTGTAAAGACATGACAGACTGCAAAATCGGAAAGTAGGCATCTATACCATATCTGTTGCATTCCACAGCTTCCTCTGTGGCACAACCGCATAAAGCCACTACAGGAATATGATATTTCTTTGCCAGTCTGGCTATTCCTGCAGGTGTTTTTCCCATACAGGTCTGTGCATCCAGTTTTCCCTCTCCTGTAATGACAAGATCGGCATCTTTCAATTTCTCTCCAAGATGAATCTGTTTAGACACAACCTCAATACCTCTTTCCATAACCGCATTACAATAGGTGTGTAAGGCAAAGCCTGTTCCTCCTGCTGCCCCGCTTCCAGGATAGGTATCATCACTTTGAGAAAAATACTGTTTTGTGACACGTGCAAAATGTTCAAGAGAGTTATCCAGTTCTCTGACCATCTGTTCATCTGCACCTTTCTGTGGCCCATAGATATAACTGGCACCATGTATACCACACAAAGGATTATCCACATCACAGATGATTGTAAATGTACATTCTTTTAGTTCTTTACATACACCTGAAATATCCAGTGATTTTATATTTTTCAGATATATACCACCCTGAGGTATTTCCATTTCATCAGTATCCATGAAACGATATCCAAGTGCCTGTAACATACCCACCCCTGCATCGTTGGTACAGGATCCTCCAATACCAATAATACAATGTCTGTAGCCTTTCTTAAGTGCATCCTTCATCATTTCTCCAAGACCATACGTTGTAGTATGGTAAGGATCCAGCTGTGCATCTTTTAATATTGTAATACCACATGCCTGTGACAATTCCATAATGGCCGTTCTGGATGCAGGGATACCTGCATACTTCACCTGCAATTTTTCCATGAGAGAACCATGTACCGTAACACTTTCCCATTGTACATCTTCTCCATAAGTCAAAGCTTGTAAAGTACCTTCTCCTCCGTCCGCAACAGGAATGACTTCAGTATGCACTTCAGAATTTACAGTATGTATTCCCTTTTCTATGGCTCTTCCCGCCTCCAAAGAAGAAACGCTTCCTTTGAAAGAATCCATGGCAATCACTACTTTCATACACTCTCCTCCACTGACTCATTATAAAATACAGCTTACAGTCATCACAATATCTCTTCACGAATACAATCTTGTAAAAAATCTCAGCATAAAAATCCGGCCATATAGGATACACAGCCGGATTGCATATATTGCATTGTTACAGTTTCATTCTACTGGTGTAAACGGTTGAATAACGATAGACCCGTCAAGACCACTTAAAGAGAAAGTATAGAACTTCTTTTCTCCATCAGAATCCACAAAGGAAATACCAAGGTTTGGAACAGTACCTTCCAGTAAAGCATACACTATCAGAGGTTTCTGCATGGAAACACTGTCTGTGGAATACAGAGTATCTGTCTTCATGGAAAGATTACCGTCTTCATCCACATCCACAAATTCCAAGGATAACAGCTCCACATATTTCAGTTCATGGAAAGAAGAAATCACCATCATTTCTCCATCTTCATTAACTACATAGTTGGAGAATTCCTTATACTTCTTTAAAATTGAAGCATTTTGCCATTCTGCAAACACATCATATCCATACATACTGAATGGTATATACCTGAAGTCACCATTCTCCTGAATCAGATCCACTGGTCTTTGCATATATTCTTCAAAAGAATAGTCTGATGGAGTACTGCTGGAAATATCCATTTCACCTGTTGTATTGCTATAAAAATGTTCTCTGTCTTCTGTAAACACAAATTCTTCCCACTTCTTTGTCTGCCCATCTAATGTAAAGACACCAACGCAGGTTTTTCCATTTGGATCTGTAGTCATATACAGGAAACGATTGTTGTTGAGTCTGTCATAGCTTTCAGGCCCTTGTGCTTCAAACAGCAATTTTGGTTCTTCATCCTGAATGGTGTAGACTGCGAATACTTCAGATAAGAGCCAGGAACTATCATCTAGCTGGATTCTTGGACCAATAATCAGCTCAGGAACATCATCTCCACTTACATCTTCAATCCAGTATCCTAAATAGGAAGGCTTATCGTAAATGTCAGTAAAGTCCAGAACTTCTTTAGTTTTATCAAACCCTTCCTCTGTAGCAATCTTTGCCCCTTGTAAAACAGCACTGTAAGTATCCAGTAAATCGTCATACATACTGACATAGTCTACAGGTTCAGGCACCGGTGTAATCTGTGAAGAATCGGTTGGTTTTTCCGTAGGCTGTGCAGATGGAACACTGCCTGATTCCTGTTTACATCCTGCCATCATACAGACACTTAATGCGCATACCCCTTTTACTATTTTTTTCATTTATTCACCTCCATAGCCATAGGTACAGGCTTTATATCATTTCGTCGTTGTTTTAACTGAGATATTTTTATTTTTCCTTCATCCTGTTCTTTGACATACTCTTCTAATAGAATCAGTCCTCTTCCATCATATTCCATGATGGTTTTAGACAATATCGGAATACCATCTTCCTCATGATAGAGGATATCTTCAACACCATACTGGATGTGTATTTCTCTTGCATCATCCAGAATCTTATAAGAGTACCTGTGAGAACCATCCAGGACATAAAAAGGATTGAATCTGATCTTGCCGGAGCCTTCTGTACACATCCAAATACCACAAAGATCTTTCTTCTTCATAGTACCCTCCTATTATTTAAAAATTCCATACTCTACCCTAAGTATAACGTAAACCGATAATAATGAAAGGTTCTTTTTCCTGCAGTTTTCTCATCAAGTTCAACCAATCTTCACTTTTCCTTTCTATTCTATATGCATGAGGTGAAGCCTATGAGCAAAAAAAGACTATGTGCAGTACTATGCAGCACTTTATTAAGTATACAAAGTATTTCCATACTGGCTGAGTGCGATGACACTACACCTGCTGAAAAAGGAGGCACAGATGCCCAATCTTATGACTACACCGGCTCCTATAACGGTGTGCTCAGTGTCAGCAAAACTGAACAGAACAGTACAAATGAAACTGTTTCTGCTTCAAAGAAAGATCAGAATGCTTTACTTGCAAGTAATGGAGGCACTTTAACCGTCACTGGTGGAATCTTTGATAAAACAGGTGATACTGCAGATGAAGATGCATGTAACTTCTATGGCGTCAATTCCATTGCCTTATCTTCAGGTTCCAATTCCTTATTAAAAATACAAGATTCTTCTTTAACCAGTGACAGCAATGGCAGTAATGCTGTTTTTTCCACAGACAATGCCACTGCCTATGCCTATGATTCCACTATCAGCACTTCCAAAAATAACAGCAGAGGTTTAGACGCAACCTATGATGGCACCATTATTGCGGACAGTATGCATATCACTACTCAGGGTAATCACAGCGCCGCCTTAGCTACAGATAGAGGTGGAGGAAATATCTCCATCACAAACAGTCTGCTGTCCACTTCAGGCAATGGATCACCATTACTCTATTCCACAGGTGATATTGAAGCAGATTCTGTACAGGGAACTGCCAGCGGCTCACAGATTGCCGGTATGGAAGGCTATAACAAACTACTTATCCACAACAGTAACCTGTCCTCCACTAACAATGCCATAAGTGGATCGGACCCTGTGAAAAACGGTGTGATTATTTACCAGTCCACTTCAGGTGATGCTGACACAAGCTCAAATGAAAAATCACTGTTTGAAGTGGTAGATTCCACTTTATCCACCTGTATTGATAGTGGAGCTATGTTCTATGTCACCAACACCAATACCAATATTCTTATCAATAACTCCCTGTTAAGCTTTGATCCCGACAATGTGAATTTACTGCAGGCAACAGGCAACTCCAGTAATACCCGGGGACTTGAGGGAAGTAACGGTGGCACTGTGACATTAACAGCAATCAAACAAAATCTTTCAGGCAATATACTTGTAGACAGTATCTCCAGTGCGAATATCTATCTGTTATCCTCTTCCTCCTATACAGGCAACACCGCATCTTCAGACAGTAATGCAAACATTTCCATGAATATCTCTTCTGATTCTGTATGGTATGTGACTGACAGCTGTACTCTCACCAATCTCCATGTAGAAAAAGGCGGAAAACTATTAGATATCAATGGCAAAACAGTCAGTGTAGTACAGGATGATAAAACCATTACAGAAGGTGATTCCGCTATCACTGTGACAGTAAATGGACAATACAGTACCACTGTGACTACTGATTCTGATAATGTCTTAAGTGAAGACTATATTGATCGTTCCTCTTTCGATTCCACTTATGACACTTCCACTGCTTTCTCTACCAATCAGTTACAGGAAACAGAAACCACATCCACACCTGTAAGTACTTTTACACGTGATAAGATTCCCGAGCCATCCTCTACTCTGTTGTATGCATGTGTGGCAGGTGTATGTGTCATTGCAGGTGTTCTTTTCTGTAATATAAGAAAAATTAAAAAACACTGAAAAACTCAATCCTCAAATGAATTAAGCTTTTCTGAATATCCAAAACTAGATGAGGTCAGGGCCTCCTCTAAAAGTTCATGAGGTTTTCAAAATCAAATTCTGTATATACTAATCTACTTTCTTAAGGTGATGTATGCATTTTATACACACCTCTTTTCTTTTTCATATTATGATTAACCAAAGGAGAGCGTGAACTCTATTATCCAGACATAATAAAAAGGTAGAATCTTAATCCGCCAAAGATAACCTTCTACCTTGTTCACCAGAACAATTTCATGAT
>CAKVLT010000009.1 GCA_934757945.1 uncultured Bulleidia sp.
GGGATGATGCTTGCATGTAACAGTATGCCTGGTGTTTTATGTGGGTATGTTCCTACAGCGAAAGATGCATTTTTATTTGCACAGATCAATAACGGAAATGCAGTATCTTTACCTCTTGGAGAAGAATATACATATATAGGCGAAAAGAACTTAGCTGAAACAATCCAGGCACTATTTTCAAAACCATTTGGTGGTGGATATCCTGAAAGTGAAGCAAAAAGAAAAATTGCAGATGCTAAAAAACTCAAAGAAATGAAATCAAAATCACAAATTAATTTTGAAATGTTTCTGAATAAGTTAGAACCGGATATGGTTAAGAAAGTAAAACATAGAATACTTACACAATAGATTTGTCTTGATGGATAACGAGTAATGTTTTTAGAAATTTATATGCTCATTCAGACGTGTGTAAAAAGGACACATTATTGCTTTTATATATGTATTCGATTATGATGCTATCAAGGTATGTGATTGTATCTAGTGAATAAAATGAATGAATCGAAAAAACATACCAGTTTCATATCAGGAGAAACACAATGACACAATTAGTTTTACTGGGTACAGGAACCCCTAATGCATGTCCTGAAAACAGTGGCCCTGCCACTGCTGTAGTAGTGGATGACAAAGCCTATATATTTGATTTTGGACCTGGTGTGGTCAGACAATGTTCCAAAGCATATTTTAAAGGTATTCATGGCTTGCATCCTAAAAATCTGGATACAGCTTTCTGTACGCATCTTCATACAGATCATACAGCTGGACTGCCGGATTTGTTATTTACACCATGGGTACTGGAAAGAAAAAATCCATTAAGACTGATTGGACCAGAAGGATTACAGCAGATGGCTGAGTATATTACAAAGGCCTATGCAGCAGACCTGGATATGCGATTGAACGGCTATGAACCTGCAAATCTTACAGGATATAAAACAATTGTGAAAGAGTTGGAACCTGGTGAAAAAGACTATGGTGTAGTATACGCGGATGAACATATACAGGTGGAAGCTTTTAGTGTAGATCATGGAAGACTGCAGTCTCTGGGATATAAGTGCATTACAAAAGATAAAACAATTGTCATCAGTGGAGATACAAGACCATCACCAGTACTTGTTGAAAAAGCAAAAGGTGCGGATATCTTATTACATGAAGTTGAATATACCAAAGGCTTGCAGGCAAGAACCTCTCAGTGGCAACAATATCATCGTAATGTACATACCCTCAGTACAGATCTTGCTGCTATAGCCACAGAAGCAAAACCTAAGCTTGTTGTAACCTATCATCGTATTTACCATATGGATATATTCAGTACAGAACTGGATGTACAAAAGGAAATGACAAAACGTAATGAAGCTATTTTGCAGGAAATTAAGGACGCCGGTTATGAAGGAAAAGTGGTAAACGGACAGGATCTGGATGTATTCTGAAAATAAAGAAGGTAAGTGAAGTGAACCAGAGGTTCACTTTCATTTACCTTCTTTTTGTTAATCTTGAACGCAGTTCTTTGAAGAATTCCGGATGTACATGGTCTTCCATGTTTGGGAATGCATTCATCAAACGTCTGATTATGTAATACTGTTTCTTTTCCGTAACTGCCAGTTTGATAGCTTCAGTTCTTTCTCTGACTTCTTTTCTTGTGGCAGCTAATTCTTCCTGCATAGCCTGCAGATTATCCTTTGTGGTATCCACAATGGTTTCTTTCAGTATCTCTTTCTTCACCTGTGCATTTTCCGCATGGGAAACAGCTGTTAACCCGGCATCACCTAAAGCAATAGATAAGGAGTCCGATAACATTCTCATTCTGTCACTTGCCACATCAATTTCTTTCAGCTTCCTGTTGAGGCCGATGAGTGCAGATGCAGTCAGAATGAAATCCGTGAGATAGATGATATACATCAGTGCCAAGATACACCATCCTGCAGTTGTATTATACAGAGGCAGATGGGCAAAAGAATGTGTCAGCGGGTGCAGTAATCTTATAACCAGTACTACGCCCACTCCCCAGATAACAGAGAATGGCAAACAGATATAGCCATGCAGATTTAAAGGGACATGGGAATAATCCCACCATCTTGTATGGAAACAGACATCCAGCAACCATCCGGCAATCAGTTCTATCAGAGAGCAGAATACAAATCCAAGAAAGAATAGGGGGAGGTAGGAATGCTCACTGCCTGATGGTAAGATGCCAAGTAATGCAAGAATGGTAATCATTCCAAAACCATAAACAGGACATACAGGACCGTTTAAGAAACCTCTGTTGACAATAATGTGGAATCTTACGGCATGAAAAACAACTTCCGTACACCATCCAAGAAAAGAATAGACAACGAAATAGAACGCAATTTCGTAATATGTTAATCCAAAAATCATAATACTGCTTTTTACTCCTGAACAGATACTATTGTAAGGACAGGCGGGTTATAAAGCAAGGAACTTGACGGCTATGCTACAATGATATGTGCAGATGTATAAACCCAACTTTGACAGTTGATAAATGTAAAAGATCCGAAATAAGGCTTGTTTAAGCAATTTTTCGGATCTTTTTGGGT
Source organism: uncultured Bulleidia sp. (assembly GCA_934757945.1). Lineage (GTDB taxonomy): Bacteria > Bacillota_I > Bacilli_A > Erysipelotrichales > Erysipelotrichaceae > Bulleidia. Next base: position 2,550 of record CAKVLT010000009.1, read on the forward strand.
TTTTGAAATGTTGTATGGGAATCATATTTCTAAATTTTTTTAGAAATTTTGTTGAGGTCTTTAGGTTGGTAGTGTTTTCTGTTTAGTTTTAAATTATAAAGCTGTTCAAAGGCGTCTAAAACATCTGAACCTGTATAACATGCTTTATAGAATGCACCTTCACAATCTACTACATTCATATTTTGGATTGTCTCTATAATCTGTCTGGTGGTAAAGTGTGTGCCGTTTCTGTCCAGTTTGGCTTCCAGAAGTCTGTATATGAGTAGTGCTGTATAGCAGATCAAAAAATGTGCTTTGATTCTTTCTGCTTTATGGTGATAGACAGGTCTGGAAGAAAAGTTGGTCTTTAATACTCTGAAGCAGTCCTCAATTTTGTATCGTTGCGACTGGATTTGAATGATTTCCTGTTCACTCATATCAAAGATGTTTGTAGCTACGGCATAGAATCCATCATATTTTTCTTCTTCATAAATTCTCTCTTCATCCAGATAATAATCTTTCTTATTTGATTTATTTACTGACTTGATAAATCTTGTTATATCATTAGGTCCTTTTTTATATGTTTCCGGATCAATGTGATTTAGGTAAGACTGTGCTCTTTCAATTTGCCTGTTCCTTATCTTTCTCTGATATTCTGCCATCTTTCTGCTATAGGTGATGATTATGCGCTGCTTCATGGTGCCTTTGGATTTGACTGTCCTGGTATTGCCGTTTTTATATGTTTTTATTTCAGTCAATCCCAAATCAACCAGACTGTCTACTTCTACAGATTTATAAAGGTAGCTGTTATAGTAATCAAGATAACTCTGATCATCTTTATTGAAGTTCTTTATGAAATCCAGAGAACATTTTTCTCCTGTTGAAGACAGTCTGTAGTCATAATCGTTGAATACTGCCTGCTTTACAACTTCACTTAATTTCTTAACAGACTGAGTTACAACAAATTTTCTTCCACCCATATTGTTGAACTGTCTTATGTTGGAGTAGCCAAGTCCTGCATCTGAACAGTAGATTATGTCTTTGTCTTTAAACATTTTGAGCATCTTTTTTTCTGCAGGAACTGCACATACAGATTCATTGTCGTTACCAGAATTAATGCACATGCTTAAAGGGATACCATCTCCATCCATGAATAAGCCCATCTGAGCAATAGGATTAGGACGATGTTCTTTTGAAACACCGTATTTAAGTAATCCCTTAATGAGTTCACCTGTGACATCATCATAGACATCTTCATCCTCTTCTTCTTTTTCAAAGTAGAAATTGGTGCAATCAAAATAACAGACGCTGGTATTCCTCTTTATGACAGTATTACTGCTGTCAAACAAGAAAGAGAGGTACTCATCATAGTGCTCTTCCAAAAGGTCCATATACTTAGGAATAGAGTGATAAGGAAAATCAATATTTCCATAAAGAGAAGATAACCTGGACTGAGAATAAAGTTTACTTCCCGGATCAATGACTCTTAGAGCTGAAAGAGCCATATTGATCATATTAGGATCAAAGGTAATCTTTTTGTCTTTACAGATATTGTTAAAGAAGGAAGAAAGGTTTAAATCAGAATAGATTTGTTTGAGAACAAAGTAACCAATATTCCTGCATAAAGATTTAGAGGCAGTATCACCTTTATTAATAACCTTTTCGTCAAAGCTGATAGTAATGTTATATTCAACTTTTTCTTCTTTGATTTTTTTGTTGTACTCTTCCACCTGTTTCTTAGCATAAGCAAGAGGGTCATCAGTTATTTTTAAAAGCTCAGAGTGTTTGCCGATACGTGCAACATTCTTGGTGGTGACTTTTTTACCGTTGCGAATCCCCATCTGAATAAAGTAAGTAGGATCTTTGGAATTTCTATCATAATTGAGTTTCATAAAGAAGAGTCTCCTTTAAAACATTATACCATATTGTACAACAACATACAACATCCATACAACAAATATTTTAAGAAAATTGACAGAAAAAAAGCGACTATTAAGCCGTTTTTGAAGGTTTTTGGGTTTTGCAAGTGTTAAAGTACCGATACTATTGTAAGGACAGGCGGGTTATAAAGCAAGGAACTTGACGGCTATGCTACAATGATATGTGCAGATGTATAAAAATAACGAAAGAGAGGTGCAGAGATGAGTGAAAGTGCTATTTCATTAAATATCAATACTATGAGTATGGATGAATTAGCTCAGGGTATTCAGGATGGTAACAGAGAATGTATCATGCGTATGTATGATCTGTTACATGATGACCTTCTCGCTATTGTCAGAAAAACCATCAGTTCTGTCAGACAATCTGAATATATTGTGCGCAAGTCCTTTGCCGAAGTTGTCAAAAACTGTGAACAGATTGATCCGGATTTCTTTGAATTAAGTCTGATTCAGGTTTTAACAGAGAATGCACATAAAGAAGATATTCAGAATACTTATAAAATGAGAGCAGTACGCAGTCATATTCAGGCTACCAGTACTGTAGATGCTATAAGACAAAGAGCAGTACCTGCAAAATTAAGTGCTACAGGTTCTGTAACTTTGGTCAATGACTATGCAGAGGCTCTGGATACTGCTGAAGCAGTTAAAGAGAAAAGAAGCTTATCCGATACCTTAAGTATGCCAGTGATTGCTACAGGAGTAGCTGCCATGGCTGCTACAGGTGGTGCAGTTGTGTATCATAATGACCAGGTACAGAAGAAGGAACTGTCTTATACGCAGCTGATGAACTCTTTGAACATGGATTTTCTGGAAGACGAAGAAGGTAATGAAGTCAGTGAGTTCGAATATGCAGGAATTAATGCTACAAAAGCTATTTCTGATCTTGTTATTACACATTCCGGAAATCTGAGTACCAGTACTAAAGTGATTGATCTTAACAGAGTGGGAGATAATCTTGTTACTTACTCTTTAAGTGCTACAGATAAATATAACCAGACTGCAAGAATGCAGGCTGTCAGAAAGTATATTGTGAAAGATACACAGGCTCCTGCTATTACGATGAATGTGGATTCTGTATCCATTACAGAAGGAGACAGTTTTGATCCGTTAAGTGTGATTGCAAGTGTATCTGATGTTGTCGATGGAGATTTACAAAGAGTAGATGCAGCTCCACAGCTTCTGGAAAATGATGCTCTTGGAAGACTGTATGCACAGGGATGGTATCAGGTATTCAGTGATGTGGATACCAATACACCAGGTGAATATACTGTGACTGTCCATGCTGTGGATAATCATGGCCTTGCCAGTGATACAAGTATTCCTGTCACCGTCACAAAAAAGAAAGTACTTGTAAGTAATGTCTCCGTGACGGGCAGTGTTCCTGTCAATACTGGTGAAAATGCCAACATTATCTATACCTATCTCACAACAGAAGCTGGATTTACCAAGGCAGCAGCAGCTGCAGTACTTGCCAATATTCAGATTGAATGTACTTTCAATCCTGCTGCAGGTTCCTCTTATTATGGTTTATGCCAGTGGGGTGGTGGAAGACTGAGTAATCTGTTCGCATTCTGTGCACAGAACGGATATGCCTCAGACAGTGTAGATGGTCAGATTCGGTTCATGGTTGCAGAAATGGGCGGCGGTATGATTGCTCAGATGAACTCTGTCAGTGACAGTGCTGAAGGGGCGGCAGAAGCCGGTGTGTATTTCAGACAGAACTATGAAAGATCTGCAGGTTTAAACAATGTGGCAAATATTGCCGCAAGTTTCTATAATTCTTTATAGTATGTATACCTGAAGGTGCCGATGCGGGTACCTTTTTTTTGCAAATTGGTATTTTACATTGTTTCATATTCTGAAGGCAACAGGCATAAAGATTGCACTTGGTTGCAGGAATAGGTAGAATTGTAAACAAAAAGAAGGGGAGGAACGTTATGCATAAACAATATTCAACAAAAGAACTGATTCATAGATTTATGCCATATCTTATGAAGTACAGAAAGTTACTGGGGATGGATCTGTTCTGTGCGTCCTTAACGACTCTATGTGATGTGGTATTACCAAGAATCATGTCCACTCTTACAAATACCGCCATGTACGAACCTGCCATGTTAACCATGGACCTGGTTACCAAACTGGCAGTACTGTACATTGCTTTAAGAGTTGTTGATGCATGTGCCTATTTCTTTATGTGTTCTCAGGGACATATTATGGGTGTGTATATTGAAACGGATATGAGAAGAGATGCCTTTGCACATCTTGAAAATCTTAGTGATTCCTATTATGCCAACAATAAAATAGGACAGGTAATGGGAAGAATTACAAGTGACCTGTTTGATGTGACAGAATTTGCACATCACTGTCCGGAAGAATTCTTTATTGCGGCATTAAAGATTGTGATTTCTTTTACCATCCTGAGTTTTACTTCCATTCCATTAACAATTCTTATCTTCGCCTGTGTTCCGTTTATGCTGGTAATTTCCATCAAGCTGAATCATGCCTTCCGTTCTTCTACCAAAGAACAGCGTGTGCAGATTGGCGAACTCAATGCACAGGTGGAAGATTCCTTATTAGGACAAAAAGTAGTAAAAGCTTTTACTGCAGAAAAAGCAGAACTGGAAAAATTTGAAAAAGGTAACCAGAAATTCAAGGAAATCAAGAAATCCAGATATTATGCCATGGCAAGATTTAATACTTCCACACGTTTATTTGATGGTCTGATGTATTCTGTGACTATTATTGCCGGTGGTATCTTCTTGGTAAAGGGATGGATCAATCCGGGTGATCTTGTAATGTATATTCTTTACGTTACAACACTGATTGCAACTATCAGAAGAATTGTAGAGTTTGCAGAACAGTTCCAGATGGGTATTACCGGTATTGAGCGTTTCTTTGAAATCATGGATACCAAAGAAGATATTGTGGATAAACAAGACGCAAAACCTCTTGAAATCAAAGGAGGAGAAATTAGTTTTCATGATGTAACTTTTGAATATCCGGATGATCATAATCGTGTATTGCATCATTTATCCTTAACGATTCATAAAGGTGAAAATATTGCCCTTGTTGGAGAAAGTGGCGGTGGTAAGACTACCTTATCCTCTTTGATTCCAAGATTCTATGATGTGACTGAGGGAAGTGTCTGTGTAGATGGTCAGGATGTAAGAAGCGTGACTCTTCAAAGTTTAAGAAAACAGATAGGTATCGTACAGCAGGATGTCTATTTATTTTCCGGTACGGTTATCGACAATATTGCTTATGGTAAACCAGGAGCTACAGAAGAGGAAATCATTCATGCGGCAAAACTTGCTGGTGCTGATGAGTTTATCCGTCAGTTACCAAATGGTTACGATTCCTATGTAGGAGAAAGAGGTGTCAAACTGTCTGGCGGGCAGAAACAGAGAATTTCTATTGCACGAGTATTCCTGAAAAATCCACCTATTTTATTGCTGGATGAAGCTACCAGTGCTCTGGATAATGAAAGCGAATTACTTATCGAACAGTCTTTGAAGGATCTTTCTGTAGGCAGAACTACTTTAACCATCGCTCATAGACTAACAACTATTCGTCATGCGGACAGAATTATTGTGCTTGGTAAGCACGGCATTGAAGAAGAAGGCAATCACGAACAGCTGTTAGCAAATAAAGGTACGTATTACCGACTGTGGAATGGTATCGGGACTGCAGCCAACCAGTAATGAAGCACACAAGATCAGTGTGCTTTTTTGAATGTTTGAGTTACAATACGTAAACAAGAGGGATATATGAAAAAATTAGGGGTTTATTTAAAAGACTATACAAAAGAATCTGTTCTGGCTCCGTTATTTAAATTACTCGAAGCCTTATTTGATCTGCTTGTGCCGGTGGTGATTGCAAGAATCATCAATGAAGGAATTACATTACACAATACAGCTATTCTGTATCAGCAGTTTGCATTGCTGATAGGACTTGCACTGACGGGGCTGTTGTGCAGTATTGTGGCACAGTATTTTGCGGCCAAAGCCTCTGTGGGATTTACTACAAAATTACGACAGGCATTGTTTGACCATATTCAGAGTTTTTCTTATGCGGAAATGGATAAGGTGGGCGTAGATACTTTGATTACAAGATTAACTTCTGATGCCAACCAGGTACAGAATGGTCTGAATCTTGCATTACGTCTGTTGCTCAGAAGTCCGTTTATCGTCTTTGGTTCCATGGTTATGGCGTTTACTATCAATGTCAAAGCTGCTGTTATTTTTGCAATTGTCATTCCGTTATTATGCCTTGTGGTTTTTGCTATCATGCTTATCAGTATTCCTTTATTTAAAAAAGTACAGAAGGAACTGGACAGACTGCTGACAATTACAAGAGAAAATCTGACAGGTATGCGTGTCATACGCGCTTTCAGGCTGGAACAGCAAGAAGTAAAGGAATTTGATGCACAGAACGAAGCTCTTACAAAACAGAATGAACTGGTAGGAAGATTGTCTGCCTGTATGAATCCTGCAACGTATGTACTGATTAATCTTGCAACTGTAGTACTGATCTATGTCGGTGCCTTACAGGTAAGTTACGGTACCATGTTACAGGGAGATGTTGTGGCGTTATATAACTACATGGCACAGATTGTGGTGGAACTGATTAAGATGGCATCTTTGATCATTACCATTGATAAAAGCATTGCATGTGCAGAAAGAATACAGTCTGTACTGGATATAGAACCATGTATTACTTATCCCGCAACAACATTAGAAGAAACAGAAGATATGTATGCCATCTGTTTTGATCATGTGCATTTTGCCTATGAGGGAAGTAAAGAAGACAGTCTTGAAGATATCTCTTTTGCCATAGAAGAAGGAAAGACACTTGGAATTATCGGCCCTACGGGTTGTGGAAAAAGTACATGTGTGGAACTGATACCGAGATTTTATGATGTGACACAGGGAAAGGTGACAGTTCTTGGAAAGAATGTGAAAAACTATTCGCAGACAGATCTTATGGAACTGACTGGTTCTGTTCCTCAAAAGGCAGTAGTATTTCAGGGGACGATTCGTGATAATCTGAAGCTGGGAAATGAACAGGCAACAGATGAAGATTTATGGAAGGCTCTTCAAATCGCACAGGCCAAAACAGTTGTGGAAGAAAAAGAAGGACAGCTGGACTATGTGATAGAACAAGGGGGCAAGAATCTTTCAGGCGGTCAGAAACAGCGTCTTACCATTGCAAGAGCACTTGTGAAAGATCCTCGTATTCTGATTCTGGATGACAGTGCCAGTGCGCTGGATTTTGCGACAGATGCTGCTTTACGAAAAGCCTTGCACAGTCTGAAGAAAACCACTGTGCTTGTATCACAGAGAATCTCTACGATACGCAGTGCAGATCTGATTGTGGTACTGGAAGATGGTAAGTTAAAGGGGAAGGGTACGCATGAAGAACTGATGCAATCCTGCCCTACCTATCAGGATATTTACTATTCTCAGTATCCTGAAGAAAAAAAGGAGGTGAGTGCGCATGCATAGTTCATCCAGAAAGACATTTATCAAACTGATGAAAGAACTGGGGAACTCCCTGTGGTGGATTGTTATCTCCTTTGTCTTAGCTGCCCTCACGGTAGTACTGACCTTATATATTCCAGTCTTATTTGGCAATTCAATTGATTTGATGCTGTATACCCCTGTAGAATGGGTACAGTTAAAAGGAATCCTTTTAAAGATATGTGTACTGATTGTGGTCTGTGCCATACTGACATGGATTATGAATGTAGTAAATAATAAGGTGGCATATGGAGTAATAAGACAATTACGTTCCAAAGCTATTCGTAAAATACAGCAGGTACCATTGAAATATGTGGACAGCCAGAGCAGTGGAGATATCGTGCAGAGAGTCATTGCAGATGTAGACCAGATATCTGATGGATTATTACTGGGACTGACGCAGTTGTTTACGGGAATTGTGACGATTATAGTGACATTGTATTTCATGTTTCAGAAGTCTGTACTTATCACTTTGCTTGTACTGGTATTAACACCTGTCAGTTTTCTTGTGGCAAAGTTTATTTCGTCAAAATCCTATACATTATTCCAAAAACAGTCCTCAACCCGTGGCAGGCAGACTGCTTTGATTGATGAGATGATAGAAAACCAAAAGGTAGTAAAAGCTTTTGGATATGAAAAAACAGCAGGAAAACGTTTTGAAGCTATCAACACAGAGTTACAGAAGTGTTCTCAGCAGGCTACGTTTTATTCGTCAATTACCAATCCTTCCACAAGATTTGTTAATTCTATTATTTATGCTCTTGTAGCACTTGCCGGAGCTCTCAGTATTTTAAAAGGGAATCTTTCCGTAGGTGGATTAACAGTATTATTAACCTATGCCAATCAGTACATGAAACCGTTTAATGATATCAGCAGTGTCATTACTGAATTGCAGAATGCTATTGCCTGTGCAGACAGAGTGTTTGAACTGATTGAACAGCCTGTGGAAGTGGCTGAAGGGGAAAAAGTACTACAGAATGTTCAGGGAAAGGTAGACCTGGAACATGTCAATTTCAGCTATGTACCACAGACACCGTTGATTCAAAATTTCACTTTACATGCAAAACCTGGTACGCATGTCGCTATTGTAGGTCCTACAGGATGTGGCAAGACAACCTGTATTAATTTACTGATGAGATTCTACGATGTGGACAGCGGTACGATTTGCCTGGATGATACAAATATCTATGATCTTACAAGGCATGCTCTAAGAGAGAACTATGGCATGGTATTACAGGAATCCTGGTTAAAGAAAGCTTCTATTAAAGAGAATATTCGTCTTGGCAAACAGGATGCCACAGAAGAACAGATTATACAGGCTGCCAAAGCAACACATGCCTGGGAATTTATTAAAAGACTTCCGGATGCCCTGGAAAGTATTGTGGATGAAGATGCTTTATCTCAGGGACAGAAACAGCTGCTGTGCATTACAAGAGTTATGCTGGCATTACCTCCTGTACTTATATTGGATGAAGCTACCTCTTCCATCGATACACGAACAGAGGTACAGATTCAAAAAGCATTTGATACTTTGATGGAAGGCAGAACAAGTTTTGTGGTTGCTCATAGATTGTCCACAATACGTAATGCGGATGTCATTCTGGTTATGGATCATGGCAATATCATAGAACAGGGTAATCATGAGGAGCTGATGGCTAAAAATGGTTTCTATACCCATCTGTATACTTCACAGTTTGAAAGGACTGCGTAATATGAAGATTGAAGAAGAAATCTTTCAAAAATGTATATTTAATATACATAAGTTACAGAAATATGGATTTACAGAGAAAGAAGGCAGCTACACTGCATCTTTCTCTTTTCTTGATGGACAGTTTATTGCACATCTTGTATTCACTGACGGACATATGGAAGCACGTTGTCTTGATGCTTGTACAATGGAAGACTATATTCCGATACGAAGAAGCGGAGTGCTTGGAGAATATGCCTCCAAGGTAAAAGAGGAGTATACGGAAATCCTGCTGCAGTGTAAAAAATTATGCAGTATTCCTCAGACGTTTCACTTTCCTCAATCTAACAGACTTGTGACATATGTACAGTCTTCTTTTGGGGAATCCGTGCATTTTCTTTTTAAAAATGATACTGACACAGGGGTTTTTCTGAATGACAAGAATCAGAAGTGGTATGGACTTATTCAGTATATTGATGGAACCAAACTTGGATTGCAAAAAGGTAAAATAGAAATCTTAAATGTCAAAACAGATGAAGTGGCTTCTTTATTGCAGAAAGAAGGTTTTTATCCTGCATTTCATATGTCTAAACAGCACTGGGTATCTGTTATTCTGGATGGCACTGTACAGGATGAAACTCTGCATGAACTTATACATACCAGCAGGGCATTTACAGCGGGTAAACGAGGGAAAACGGAAGTGCATTCCTGGCTGATTCCATCTAATCCCAAATATTTTGATATTGTGGGTGCTCTTGAAACAAAAAATACCATTCACTGGAACAGACATGCCAATATTCAGCCAATGGATACAGTATACCTGTATGTGGGGAACCCTTATTCCTCCATCATGTACAGATTTACAGTGCTCTCTGTAGATGAAGAAAGAGAAATCATGGAACTCCGGCTTCAGCAAAGCTATCCTCAGCATCTCTGCACACTTGCAAAAATGAGAACAGAAGGCGTCAATACTCCGCGGGGTGCAAGGTATATGCCTGAGTGTTTGAGCCGGTTATTACTGCAATAAATTGAGTTTTTTCTTTCCATAGTCCATGGAATCATGTAAAATATGCTATAAAGTAGGTGAAAAGTTACCTATTGAAACAAGGTATTTATTTCATATCACGAGGAGGGATACATATGGATTGGAAAACACTACCAGGTTTTGAGGAAAAATACGCAAATGTCTCAATCAAACCACATAAGACATTTGGGGGAAAGGTAGTCACTGTTCTTTACGGTGCTAAGGATGCCGAGGGTAATCCAGTTCTTCCTAGTGCTAAAAAAGAAGACGGACACGGAGAATGGAAAGGTATTCAGATTGGTGAAGAAATCCGTATGTTCTCTGTAAAACACTGTGCAAGCGAAGGCGGAGCAGTAGAATATGGCACAAGCCATGAAGACCATGCTTTAGAAGACATGGAAAACGATTTACGCAAGAAGCAGGAAATCTGCAAGAAGCTTTCTGAAACAACTTCTGTAGAAGAACTTGAAAAGCTTCAGGCTGAATTCAGTGCTATTGAAGACTGGAAAACACCTAAAGATGCAGAATATGCTGAAAGAGTAGAAAAGGCATTGGAAAATGTGAAGTCTGTACAGGCAAGACAGGAAGAAAACAAAGCCGCAAAAGAAAAAATTATATCTGAAGCTGAAAGTATCAAAGACTCTCAGGAATGGAAAACTACCCAGGCTAAATTTGCTCAGTTATTAGAAGAATGGAAGAATGTTGGAAGAGCAGGCGATGAAGACGATGCTTTATGGGATGCCTTCAAAGCTGCACGTAACTCTTTCGATACAGCAAGAAAAGAATTCTTTAAGAACCTGGATGCTAATAAAGCAGAAAACAAGGCTAAGAAAGAAGAAATCATTGCCAAGGCTAAGGCAGCATGTGAAAAAGTAGTCAGCTATAAGGAAACAACAGCTGTATTAGACGGTCTGATGGAAGACTGGAGAAGTGTGAAGTCTGCAGGACATGATGCAGATGAAGCTCTGTGGGAAGAATTCAGCAGCATTCGTTCCGGCTTTGCCAAAGAAAGAAAAGCATTCTTTGCAAAACGTGATGAAGAACGTACACAGCGTACAAATGCCAAGGAAAAGCTCATTGCTGAAGCTAAGGAAATTGCTGAAAAGAACGACTATTCCAAGGAAACTACAGAACGCATGAAACAGCTGGATGTAGAATGGAAGAAAATTGGCTATTCCGGAAAAGAAAACAACGATGCTTTATGGGAAGAATTTAAAGCAGCCAAGGATGTTTTCTGGAATGCAAAACATGACAATGCACAGTCACGTTTTAAGGAAATCATTGATACAAAATCTGAAAAAATCAAATCCATGAGAGAACAGATCAATGACCTTGAAGAAAGAGTCTTCCAGACAGAAGATTTCGAAAGACAGCAGGATCTTCAGCGCAGAGCCAATGAAAAGAAAGCCATCGTTGAAGATATGAAGAAAGATATTGAGAATCTGAAATCCAAAATCGAAGGTTAAAAACAGGAAGCCGTGATGAATTCACAGCTTCTTTTTTATAAAGAAAAGCTCCTGCCTGTACAGCAGGAGCTTGCTTTATAATGTTATTCTTTACCGGTCCAGCAGTATGTGCAAAGACTGTCTGCGTCAAGACCTGTAGCTTTGATAGTATCGTCTAATCTTGCAAACTGTAAAGAGGAGAAACCCATCTGCTTGCCCATGATATCCAGCATCTTATGATAACGATCTGTATCTGGGTTGGCATATTCTGCCAGGACATCTTTAGAGACATCTTCAGTATTTTCTTCTTTTGCAATAATCTGACGAGTTATCAGTTCCATTTCACTTGTACTTCTTGAAAAGTTGAGATATTTACATCCATACAGTAATGGTGGACATGCAGGACGTACATGCACTTCTTTAGAGCCTTTATCATACAGGAATTCGGCAGTTTCTCTTAACTGTGTACCACGTACAATTGAGTCATCAATCAACAGTAAACGTTTTCCGTTGACTAATTCTTCTACAGGGATGAGCTTCATCTTGGCAATCAGATTTCTCTTGGACTGCATGGTTGGCATAAAACTTCTTGGCCAGGTAGGTGTATATTTAATGAATGGTCTGGAATAAGGTACTTTGGATTCATTGGAATACCCAATCGCATGGGCAATACCTGAATCTGGTACACCTGCGACAGTGTCGAGATCTTCTTTGTTTAAAAAGTCTCTTTGTGCAAGGTATTTACCGCAGTTATAACGCATCTGTTCTACATTAGTGCCTTCATAGGAACTTGGAGAATATCCATAGTATGTCCACAGGAATGTGCAGATACGCATTTTCTTTTGTGGCTGTGCCAGTACTTCCATGCCTTCCGGTGTGATGAAGTCTACTTCAGAAGGCCCAAGTTCATGTTCGATAGAATAGCCTAATTTCTGACATGCATAAGATTCAAAGGAAGCACAGTAGCCTTCTTCTTTTTTACCGATGTGAATAGGGGTTCTTCCGTATTTGTCACGTGCCAGATATATACCGCTTTTTGTCATTAACATGATGGACATGGAACCGTCAATGACTTCCTGGGCATATTGGATGCCTTCCAGAATTGTTGGTTTCTGATCAATGAGAAAGGCAGTCAGTTCAGTTTTGTTAATTTCGTTATGACTCATCTCTGTTAAATGAGAGAGAGAAGTGGAGAAAATCTTCTGCATGATTTCTTCAGTGTTGTTCACTTTGCCGATGCATGCGATGGCATAAGGCCCCAGATGAGAACGTATGACTAATGGCTGAGGATCATAATCGGAAATACAACCAATACCCATGTTGCCACTGAGTTCGCTGACATCTGTCGTAAACTTTGTTCTGAATGGAGCATTTTCAATATTATGAATTGAACGCTGGAATCCCTGAGGACCATAGAGTGCTAAACCTGCTCTGCGAGTTCCCAGATGTGAATGGTAATCTGTACCATAAAATAGATCAAAGATACAATCTTCTTTGAGTGCTGCACAAAAAAATCCGCTCATATATGTTTTCTGTCTCCTAAACGACAACATTATACCTAATGAAAAACAGGATTTGAATGTATTTTTTTTGAAGGTAGCTTATAATAGAAGTTATGTCAGACACAAAATTATTACATGAGGTTGTTCATTCTGCTACAGAAGTACCTCTATACAAAAAAATAGAAGTGGTATTCCAGCTCTCTTTACCAGCGATTCTTGCACAGATTTCGGAAATCGCCATGCAATATATTGATGCGGCCATGGTAGGTTCTCTTGGAGCTGAAGCCAGTGCTTCCATAGGGCTTGTATCCACGACTACCTGGCTGTTTGGAGGATGTATCTCTGCTACTGCAGCAGGATTCTATGTCCAGATTGCCCACGCTATAGGCGGCACAAAGTATGAAAGGGCAAAGTCTATATTAAAGCAGGGTTTATATATATCACTGGGAATATCTTTAATTATTGCTATAGTCGGAAGTGGTCTGGCTTTCGTACTTCCTTCCTGGCTGGGTGGTGCACCGGAAATTCTTAAAGATGCACAGGATTACTTTCTGGTCTTTGCCCTGTTTGCTCCATTCAGAATGATGTTCTATTTCCATAATGGTGCTTTGCAGGCTACGGGAAATATGAAGGTGCCAAGTATCTTATCCAGTCTGATGTGCATTCTGGATATTCTCTTCAATGCTCTGTTTATCTTTCCGTCCAATACTTTCTGGAATTTGCCGGGATTAAATCTTGGAGTACTGGGAGCTGCACTTGGCACAGCCATTTCTTATGTGGTTGTCAGTGTATTGCTGATATATTTTACGGATATCCGTACAGAAGAACTAAACATCTTCCATGGAGGTTCCTGGAAACCAGATCGTGAAATATGCAACACAGCGGCTTCTATCGGGTTGCCTATTGCGCTGGAACAGGTGGCTATGACAAGTGCACAGGTGTATTCCACTAAGATTGTGGCACCTCTGGGCACCAATGCCATTGCAGCAAACTCTTTTGCGGTAACAGCAGAATCTATCTGCTATATGCCTGGATATGGTATTGCTAATGCAGCCACAACGCTTGTAGGGCAGTGTATCGGCGCACAAAATACAGATCTTGCCAAAGGCTTTGCCTGGTTATCTACGTTTCTTGGTATGGCAGTTATGACCTGTATGGCAATACTGATGTTCTTTGTGTGTCCGTTTGTCTTTGCTTTCTTAACACCTGTTACAGAAGTACAGAAGCTGGGTATAGAAGTATTGCGTATTGAGTTGTTTGCAGAACCGTTATTTGCGGCAAGTATCTGTGCTACTGGTGCTTTAAGAGGAGCCGGAGATACCCTGGTACCTGGCATCATGAATTTTGTCAGTATCTGGGGAGTGCGTATTACTCTTGCGTCAATCTTATCCAGAACAATTGGATTAAAAGGTGTATGGATTGGTATGGCATGTGAAATCAGTTTCAGGGGTATTCTGTTTCTGATACGTCTTGCCAGAGGAAAATGGCTTAAAAAACTTGAAGTATAAAACAGTCAACTCTTTTGAAAGTAAGTGTATATATCTTGCGTTCAGAAGAGTTTTTCTTTGTTTACATGCAATTGGTTCTTGTTTGTACAGGTTATGTTGTAAGATATACGGGTAATATTAGGAGAGTGACTATGACGAGTATAAAGGAAAAAGCAAACTGGTGTTTATCCTGTCCAAATCCAAGATGTGAAACAGGATGTCCTACAGGGAATCATATCCGTGATTTTATTAAAGAAATGAAGGAAGAAAATCTGGAAGAAGCCGCAAAGGTGCTATATGCAGTAAATCCTTATCCTCAGTTGACTTCAAGACTGTGTGACTGTGCTTCTCAGTGTCAGGGACATTGTGTAAGAGGAATCAAGAGTACTCCTGTGGAAATACAGGCTGTTGAAAGATATATTTCCGACCAGGTACCTTTAACGATTTCTGTGTGTGAAGCCAATGGCAAAAAGGTAGCTCTGGTGGGAGCTGGACCTGCCAGTCTGACCTGCGCCAAAGTGCTTTTGGAACATGGCTGGGAAGTGCATATCTATGAAAAGGAAGATAAGATAGGTGGTGCTGTGTATACAGGAATTCCATCCTATAGATTTGATCATGCGTACCTGGATACAATCTACAGTACTTTACAGCATGCAGGAGTGTATTTTCATATGCATCAGGAAGTTGGAAAAGATATTTCTCTGGAACAGTTACAATCTTCTTATGACAAGGTGGTATTGGGAATTGGTGCACAGGTTGAAAATACCTATGGGTTACATGGAGAAGGATGTGCTGCCGGGTTATCTCTTCTGTATGATCTGAATGTATTGCATAAACAGGAAGAATATACGAACAAATACAGCAGTGCATTAGTGTGGGGCGGAGGAAATGTAGCTATGGACTGTGCCCGTTCTCTGAAGAGAATTCTCAAAGATGTGACAATTCTTTACCGCAGAACAAAAAAAGAAATGCCTGCAAGTATCGATGAAATAGAAGATGCAGAAAAAGAAGGTGTTCATTTTGCTTATCTTGAAACTATTAAAGAATTGTATTTGGATGATGAAGGAAAGGTGACAGGTGCACATTGTGTAAAGATGCATCTGGGAGAACCTGATGACAGTGGCAGAGCAAGACCTGTTGAAACAGAGGACAGTGATTATACACTTCCATGTGAACTTGTAGTATGTGCCGTGGGTCAGAAAGTCTCTTTTGCGCCTGTAGGCGATTTGGAACTGACAGAAGGACATAAAACCTCCGTGGAAAATGTCTATGTCACAGGCGATGCCTATTTAGGCCCAAAGACAGTAGCAGCTGCTATTCGTGACGGAAGAAATGTTGCTGCGGAAATCGTGGAAGAAATATGATCTATATTACGGGAGATGTGCATGGAGGAGTGGATGTCAGAAAGCTTCTGGATAAAGACTTTCAGAAAAAAGTGACGACAGAAGATTATCTGATTATCTGCGGTGATTTCGGATTCATATGGAATTATAAAAAAGAAAAACGGAAAGAAAAAAAATGGCTGGAATGGTTTAATGATCAGAAATACACAACATTGTTTGTTGATGGAAATCATGAATGTTTTCCAAGACTGAATGCGTATCCTGAAAAAGAATGGAATGGAGGGAAAATACACGTTATTCGAGATAAGGTGTATCATCTTAAAAGGGGACAGGTGTTTACAATTGAAGGAAATACCATCTTTACAATGGGAGGGGCAGCTTCTCATGATCGAGGACCTGTAGCTGGAGATACCAAAGCAGTTATTGGCAAATACTGGTGGCCTGAAGAAATTCCTTCCAAAGAAGAAATG
This sequence comes from uncultured Bulleidia sp., assembly GCA_934757945.1. GTDB lineage: Bacteria > Bacillota_I > Bacilli_A > Erysipelotrichales > Erysipelotrichaceae > Bulleidia. The sequence continues at coordinate 18,946 of CAKVLT010000009.1, forward strand.
GAAGAAGGATTAAAGAATCTTGCAAAAGTGAATAACAAAGTAGATTATATTGTGACGCATTGTCTGAGTACCAAAGATCAGTACACATTAAAGAAAGATGCTTTTGCCAGTGATGTACTGACAGAATATCATCAGTATCTTCATGACCATGTACAATACATGCATTGGTATGGAGGGCATTATCATATGAGTGTGGATCTTGAAAAGAATGTTACAGAAGTATTCAACCGTATTCTGGAACTTGGAGAAACTGTAGCTGCTTCCAAACCGATTATTGGCAGTCCGGTATATAAAAAAGGAGATAAGGTCTGCTTCTTTTCAGAAGAAAAGTGCACGAGTGGTACAGTGAACGGCATTTATCCCTGGGGAAAACTCAAAGTGAAAGATCAGCCAGTATATGATATGCTTTTAGAAGATAAAGTTACAGAAGTAAAATATATTAAGGAAGATGATATTTTAGGGTATTCCTGTATCTGAAGGAGGAACTATGAAACAGCATCAGATTGCAATAAGTTGTGGAGAAGGTTTTGCATCAGGTTTTCTGGCGGATCATCTGAATAAGTTTGCTGTGCAGGAGGGTATAGATGATAAAGTAAAATTTACCAGAATCCCTTATGTAGATTTATATGATCATCAGGATGAATATGAAATGGCAATGATTTTGCCACATATTGAATGGAAGGTAAAAGAAGATAAGAAACAATATCGTATCCCATTATATATTATTCCTTTCAAAGTGGCAGTAGCTCCAAGAGCCTGTGATTTTGTACAGGACTGTGCAGACATTCTGTCCATGGCTAAAGGTAAGGGGGGTTTGTTCCACTTTCCTGAAGAAGAAAGAACTTGCGAGGTAAAACGATTATGTTCCCATGCACAATGGATTGCTGAGCAGATGATGAAGGAAAAGAAAAAGTAAAGGTGCTGCATATATACGTAGCACCTTTTCCTTATGAAATGAGCAAAGAAAAAACCACTTTTACAAGTGGTTTTCTTAGAGCGAGTGATGAGAATCGAACTCACGTATTCAGCTTGGAAGGCTGACGTTCTACCATTGAACTACACTCGCAAGATGGTGATTCGGAAGAGAATCGAACTCTCGACCCACTGATTAAAAGTCAGTTGCTCTACCATCTGAGCTACCGAATCATATTAATGGCTGGGGCAGCGAGGATCGAACTCACGATGAGGGAGTCAAAGTCCCTTGCCTTACCGCTTGGCTATGCCCCAATCAATGCAGAGGCCACCAGACACCTTTTATAAAAAGTGGTGGAGACGGGTGGTTTCGAACCACCGAACCCAGAGGGAGCAGATTTACAGTCTGCCGCGTTTAGCCACTTCGCTACGTCTCCATGAAATAAATGGTGCCGACTATAGGAATCGAACCTACAACCTACTGATTACAAATCAGTTGCTCTGCCAATTGAGCTAAGTCGGCACATGGTGGAGGTTAACGGGCTCGAACCGCTGACCCTCTGCTTGTAAGGCAGATGCTCTCCCAACTGAGCTAAACCTCCATATTTATGTTTTTTCACCGCTTTCCTTGGTGCTCAAATAATATACCATAGGGTAAAACCTTCGTCAACAATCTTTTTGAAAAAAGTGATACAATATTTTTGTCATTACTGTTGGAGGTTATCATGCAGATTTACAACGCTAATCATATAGATTCCAATACAAAGTTTATTTTAGCGGTTCTTGCGGGAATCGGCAGTGCTGTTATACTGGGTATTGTCTATGGAATATTTAAAAGCAGAATTCCCATGGAGATGGAAATCCTGTATCTTGGAATAGGATATGGCATTGGCTATGTTATAAGAACAGTGGGAAGAGGGGTTACCAATAAGTTTGCAATCGCTGGTGCTATCTGTACATTGCTTTCTGTCATCATCAGTGATATTGTCACAATTACAGGAGCTGGCAGTCTTGGATATGTGCTCATGCATCCGCAGATATTCGGATCTTTGCTTTTTTCCTTAACAGGTAGTCTTCTGTCCAATGTGTGGGGCTGGCTTGGATTGATGTTCAGAGCGGCAGGCATGTATACTGCTTATTGTGAATCAAGAATTTTTTAAAGAGGTGTGAAAGATAATATGTATCGTAAAACGTGGTTACAGGTAGATCTGAAAGCGATTGAAGAAAATGTAAGGTATATTCAGTCAGTCTGTCAGAAAAAAATTATTGCTGTTTTAAAAGCAGACGGATATGGCTGTGGAGATATTCAGGGATGTCAGGCTGTGATGAAAGGCGGTGCCTACAGTATTGCCGTATCTTCTCTGGATGAAGCAGTTATGTTGAGAAATCAAGGATTTAGTGGATCTGTACTGGTACTGGGAACAGTATGTGCAGAAGATATCCCGGTACTTGTTAAAAAGAAGATTGCCTGTGCAGCGTACAGTGCCTCCTGGGTAAAGCTTGCCCTGAAACAGGATGTGAAGGATCTGATTGTACATCTTGCCGTGGATACGGGTATGAACCGCATCGGATTTAAAACTACAGAAGAACTTCTTGAAGCTTTTAAAGTGCTGGAAGCACATGGCTGTTATATTGAAGGCATTTTTACGCATTTTTACAGTGCAGAGGAAAAAGATCATATATTAACCAATGCACAGTTTGAAAAGTTTGAAAAGGCAGTAAAAGCTTTACCACATTCTGTACCTTTGGTACATTGTGATAATTCTGATGCAACATTCTTCCATAAAGATACTTTATCCAATGCCTGCAGAATAGGTATTTCTCTGTACGGGGTGTCTTCCTATGACACTACTTTACAGCATCCTGTATCTTTCTATACTTCTGTCATGTTATGTAAACATGTTCCAAAAGGAGAGACTGTTGGATATGGACATACCTATACAACAAAGGAAGATGAAATCATTCTGACATGTTCTGTAGGATATGCAGATGGTCTGATTCGTGAAAATCAGGGCAGACAGGTATACATAGATGGTAGCTATGGGGAGATAGTCGGCAGAGTGTGTATGGACCAGATGATGGTAAAACTGGATCATGAAGTGGAAATCGGTACACCTGTGGAAATCTTTGGACCACATATTTCTCTGGAAAGATATTCTGAAGAACTGCATACTATTCCTAATGAAACATTGTGTCTGATTTCCGGAAGAGTGACCAGAAAATATATGTATGGCAATGAAGAAATCAGTGAACAGAATGATCGTATGATAAGATCAGAGGCACGTAATGGAAATAACCTATAGACAGGCAAGAAAAGAAGAGGCTGAAGAAATTTGCAGATTAAATGATGATGTCATTTTAAGATATGAAGATTTTTCATCTATTGATAAAGAAAAAGCACTTGGATGGACACATCTGACCATTATAGATAATATAGACAGATTTTCCGTTATCTTATGTGATGGGCATAAAGCGGGCTATTTCTTTGTGACATTTCAGGATAATGTATATGAATTAAGACATCTGTTTGTCTTGCCTAAATACCAGAACAGGGGTATAGGCACAAAAGTGATTCAGCAATGTATAGAAGATACAGAAGGGAATCTGCAGGTATTTATATTTACCGGAGATCTTTACACATTCTCGTTATTTGAGAATTTAGGATTTGAAACAGTGGAAGTATTTCACAGAACAAGGTATAAGATGGTATATGCAGGAAAATAAGGATTACTGGTATACGTTGTCTTCGTATTGTAAAAAGAATTTCGGACACAGATTGTACAAGGTGCCTCTGGATGCCCATTTTACCTGTCCTAACAGAGATGGTACCCTGGGAACTAAGGGGTGTATCTTCTGTGCCGGAGGTTCCGGAGATTTTGCTCTGGATTTTACAGGACAGACACTTTCTCAAAAGGATATAGGTGTGTATGCAAGAAACGGTCAGCCCGGCCAGTATATCGGGTATTTTCAGGCATATACCAATACGTATGGACCGATAGAAAAATGCAGGAAAATGTATACTGCTATACTTGAAAATCCACAGTTTGCAGGTCTTGCCATCGGTACCAGACCCGATTGTATTACAGAAGAAATACTGGTACTTTTGAAAGAATTAAAACATACCTATCCGGATAAAATTTTCTGGGTGGAACTGGGATTACAGACTTCTCATGAAAAAAGTGCTCAGTTTATACGCAGAGGCTATACCAATGCAGTATTTGAAAAGGCTGTCTGTGCACTTTATGAGATTGGTATGGAAATCATTGTACATATGATACTGGGGATACCTGGTGAGACATGTGAAGATATGGTGGAATCCATAAGATACTTGAATCTGTATCCGATACAGGGTTTGAAATTACAGGTGTTACAGTATCTGAAGGGTACAGATCTTGGAGATATGGCAAAGACATGTGCAGCCATGAGTTTTGAAGAATATGTTCATACTATCTGTCTGTGTCTTGCAAATCTTAGAAAAGACATTGTAATTCACAGACTGACAGGAGATGCAGATAAAGAATTGCTGATAGCACCTTTATGGGCCGCAGATAAAAAGAAAGTTCTGAATGCCATACGTAAGGAAATGGCAAAAACAGATATATACCAGTCTTGCATACTGGAAAGAAAGGGAGAAAAAACAATATGGGATCAGTAGGAATGACAGTAAGAGAACAGTTTACAGAAGGTGACAGACAAAGAGATGCAGGAAATACCATTCCTGAAGATGTGGAAAGAATCGTTGATCAGGTATATGGAGCAGATTCAAAGTGGCAGATACTGGATCTGTACAGACCAAAAGGTGTACAGGGAAAATTACCTGTGATTATTTCCTTCCACGGAGGAGGATGGGTCTATGGGGATAAAGAAGTATACCAGTGGTATACCATGTCTCTTGCACAAATGGGCTTTGCAGTAATTAACTTTACTTACAGACTGGCACCAGAATTTCAATATCCATCTCCATTAGAAGATATGAGTCTTGTAGTGGACTGGATGTATGCACATTGTGAAGAATATGGTCTGGATACAGAAAATGTATTTGGCGTAGGAGATTCTGCCGGTGCACATGGTCTTGGATTGTTCAGTGCTATCTGTACAAATCAGGCATATGCTGAAAAGTATGCATTTAAGGTCCATGACGGCTTTCACTTCAATGCCATTGCCTTAAACTGCGGTGCATATACCATCGACACAAGCAAGAAAGACTTAACTTCTTTACTGATGCAGGAATATATTCCGCATGCAGATATTGCACTGATTCAGGTATCTTCTTTTGTTACGGAAAACTTTCCGCCAAGCTTTGTGATGACCTGTTCTCAGGATTTCCTGAAAGATCAGGTTCATGAACTTGTACCGGTACTTTTAAATAAAAATGTGGAATGTGAGTGCAGATATTACAGTGCTCCTTTAGGTCACGTATTTCACTGTAATGTGAAATTGCCGGAAGCACATCAGTGCAATAAGGAAGAAACAGATTTCTTTAAGTTACATATCCAGTAAAGCAGTCTTTGAAAGATTGCTTTTTTTGAGCAAATGGATAGGAAAATACAGAAAGAAAAATTAAAATATCTGCAGGAGGACAATGATATGAAGGACTTTTTCGGTTTAAACATTCCAAAACTTGGTTTTGGGCTAATGCGTTTACCACGTCTTCAAGATGGGAAAACAATAGATGTGGCGCAAAGTGAAATCATGACAGATAAATTTCTGGAGGCAGGTTTAAAGTATTTTGATACTGCCTATGTGTATGAAGGCAGTGAAGCAGCAACAAAGAAATTTCTTGTAGACCGTCATCCACGTGAAAGCTTTTATCTGACATCTAAAATTAATGCAGGTAACTGGGCTGCTAAAAATGCGGATGAAGCAAAGGCACAGCTTGCGACTTCTCTTGAAAGAACAGGTGCAGGTTACTTTGATTTCTATTTATTACATGCTTTAAGTAAAGATAATATTGAGAACTATGAAAAATATGGTATCTGGGATTTTGTTAAAGAAGCTAAGGAAAAAGGGCTGATCAGACATTACGGATTCTCTTTCCATGATACTCCTGAAGTACTGGATGAGATTCTTACAAAACACCCTGATGTGGAATTTGTACAGTTACAGATTAATTATGCTGACTGGAATACTCCTTCTGTACAATCCCGTGCCAATTATGAAGTGTGTGTAAAGCACAACAAACCTGTTATTGTCATGGAACCAATCAAGGGTGGAACTCTTGCAAATCCACCGGAAGAAGTTTCCAATGTATTAAAAGAATGTAATCCGGATATGTCTGTGGCAAGCTGGGCTGTAAGATTTGCGGCAAGTCTTGATCAGGTAATGGTGGTATTAAGCGGTATGAGTAATGTAGAACAGATGGAAGATAATTTATCCTACATGAAAGACTTTAAACCACTTGATGAAAAAGAACAGGCAGCGGTAAAGAAAGCCATGGATATTTTGAATTCTATTGAGCAGATTCCATGTACAGGATGTAAGTACTGTACAAAAGGGTGCCCGATGCAGATTCAGATTCCATCTATTTTTGCGGCTATGAACATGAATATGATCTATGGCAAACTGGAAGAAGCTAAAAAGAGTTATGCAGGTGCCATACAGGATCATGGTAAAGCAAGCCAGTGCGTACATTGCTTACAATGTGAAGATGCCTGCCCGCAACATATTCATATTACAGAATGGCTGGCAAAAGCAGCAGATCTGCTGGAAGAAAATTAGGAGAAACGGGAGAAATCTTTCGCTGGCAGTCAATGAAAGTATTGTATTTAGAATGTAAAGCTGGTGCGGCAGGAGATATGCTGATGGCAAGCCTGAGTGAACTGGTGGATCAGAAGGTATTTCTTGAGAAAATGCAGGCGTTGCATATTCCGCATGTGGACATTTCTCTTGAAAAAAAGGTGAAATGCGGTGTGACAGGTACACATGTCAAAGTCAGGGTAGAGGGTGAAGAAGAACTGGAACATATTCATGACCACGATCATCATCACCATCATACTTCTTTGCAGGATATACGACATATTCTTCAGCATATGGATATTTCGGATTCTGTACGCTGTCATGCGCAGAGTATTTATGATTCTATTGCTGAAGCAGAAAGTCATGCCCATGGTCTTCCAATAGATCAGATTCATTTCCATGAAGTAGGTACTCTGGATGCCATTGTGGATGTAGTAGGCAACTGTATTTTAATGGAGATGATTCATCCGGACAGAGTGATGTGCTCTGCTGTGACACTGGGAAATGGAATGGTGCATTGTGCGCATGGTATCCTGCCGGTACCAGCTCCGGCAACCGCCTGGCTTGTTCAGGGTATGCCTGTACAGTCAGGAAAAAGTGAAGGAGAGATGTTAACACCAACAGGTGCTGCTATCCTGAAACACTTTGTACAGGAATATGGACCATTGCCAAAGATGGTGATTGATAAAACCGGATATGGCATGGGAACAAAAGATTTTGGAATCTTAAATGCTGTCAGAAGTTTCCTTGGAGAAAGTGATGATGACGGAGAAATTGTGGAACTTGTATGCAATCTGGATGACCAGTCTGCAGAAGAAATAGGGTTTGCGGTAGATACGCTGTTTGAAAACGGTGCGCTGGATGTGTATACTACTTCTGTGCATATGAAAAAAAACAGACCGGGGATTCTGTTTACCTGCATGTGCAAAATGCAGGATGTGGACAAAATGAGAAAGCTGATGTTTACGCATTTAACCACACTTGGTATACGTGAAAACCGTTCTGTCAGGTACTCTTTGCTTAGACACGTGGAAGTTCTGGAAACGCCTTATGGAAAAGTAAGAAAGAAAGTTTCTGAAGGGTATGGTGTACATAGAGAAAAGCTGGAATTTGAAGATCTTGCACGCATTGCAAAAGAAAAAGGTATTTCCATTCAGGAAGTAAAAAAACTGATTAAGCAATAAAAATGTTAAAAGGATGTTAAATTTTACATAGATTTAACATCCTTTGTTTTTGTATTTAACGTGAGATTGTTATCCTTCTTAGTGTAAAGAAGAGGGAAACTATGACTTTAGCAGATATACGTTGGGACGTGATTCTTGGTGGCTTTGGCTTATTCATGTTCGGAATCGAATTTATGGGCAGTTCTTTAAAAGAATTTGCAGGCCCTAAACTGAAAGAATATATTGATAAATTTACATCCAATCCGTTCAGTGCTTTTCTGATTGGTGTGGTGATTACTGTCATTATGCAGTCTTCCAGTGCTTCCACTGCCATTACCATTGGTATGGTAAGAGCTGGGCTGATGTCATTGGAACAGGCTGCAGGTATTGTGTTTGGTGCCAATATTGGCACCACCATCACATCGTTTCTGATTTCACTGGATCTTGGACAGTACATTTTATATGTGATTTTTGCAGGAGCCATAGTGTCCTGCTTCTCAGGTAATAAAAAAACAAAGTGTCTTGGAAATATCTTCCTTGGCTTTGGACTTGTGTTCTATGGATTAAATTCCATGGGTGATGCGTTGTCTGTCTTAAAGGAAATACCAGCATTTACAATGGTGGCGGAAAAGCTTAGCAATAATGCACTGTTATCCTTGCTTGCAGGAACAGTGATGACAGGCTTATGTCAGGCCAGTGCAGCAACTATTGGTGTAGTACAGAAAATGTATGAGGCAGGTGCGTTATCTTTTACTGCAGTACTGCCGTTTGTGTTTGGTGCTAATATCGGCACAACAGTGACAGGTATTCTTGCAAGTATTGGAGGATCTACAGCTGCCAAAAGAACAGCAGGAATTCACACTATGTTTAATATTGTGGGGTCCTGTATTGGATTGTTGCTGCTAAAGCCGATGTCTGCTGTTATTCTGTCTGTTTCATCTGCTCTGCATATGAATCCTATGATGCAGGTGGCACTGGCACATATTTGTTTTAACGCCCTTGCGACCATTGTCTGCTTTCCATTTTTAAAGCAGATATGCAGATTCCTGTGTCTGGTAATTAAAGGAAAGCCTGAGAAGAGACTGACGGCGGATACGGATAAACTGGATCTTTCTCTTGCAAAGAATCTTCCAAGTGCAGCACTTGGGGCAAGTAAGGAAGTTATTCTTTCCATGGCAAAAGCAGTGAAGGAAAATGTGGAACGTACAAAAGACTATTTACTGCATCGTCAGGAGGAAACTTTGGATTGGATTGATCAGGGAGAAGCTGTGGTAAATACCTATGATTCCAAACTGACCAATTATCTGATTGCTACAGGTGATATTGGAACAATGGGAAATCAGGATATTCATGAACAGAGAAAACAGCTTGAAGTTATTAAAAACTATGAAAGAGTTGGTGATCTTGCCACCAACTTAAAAGAATTTTTCCAGATGATTGAAGAAGATAAACATGATATTTCTCATGAAGCTAAAGAAGAGGTATTACGTATGTATGCACAGCTGGAAAGTATGCTGGATTGCTGCACACAATACTTTGAATATGGAAGAGAAGAGGATTATGCCATGTTATGTCAGTTGGAAGAAGGCATGGATGCCATGGCTCAAAATGGCAGATTTGCGCATTTTGACAGAATGGAAAAAGGTAAGTGCAAGGCACAGGTTGCAGAGAGTGTATATTGTGATATTCTGGAGAATCTTGAAAGAATGGGTGACCATTGTTTCAATGTCGGTGCCAAAACACATCAGTCTTTGGAATAATCAATGGACATGTATGGTTTATGATCTGTTGTATAGACAGTAAAGGTATTGTCCTTTAATACCGCATAGGTTTTAGGATGGTTCTGCTTTGGAAGGGATACAGATCCTGGATTCAGCAGGTAGATGCCATCTTTTTTTGCGCATACAGGAATATGTGTATGGCCTGAAAGAAAGATATCTCCTTTTTGCAGATAAGGTAAATTATCCGATGAATAGGTATGGCCATGACTCATGGCAATAAAGTGATGGTGATAAGGAATGAAATTGGTGGCACTTAAAACAGGAAACTGTAATACCATCTGGTCTACTTCTCCATCACAATTACCTTTTACGGCAATGATTTTATGAGAGACAGAATTCATGATTTCAATGACTTTTTTTGGTGCATAATCTTCAGGTAAGTCATTTCTTGGGCCATGGTATAAGATGTCTCCAAGACACAGGATATAGTCAGGATGATGTATTTCCATTGCGTTTAAAATGGCAGTAGCGCCTGACAGAGATCCGTGAATATCGGACACGATAAGATAAGTTAAGTTTTCCATAGTAGTTCCTCCGGTTTTGTATTTGCATTATACCGCAAATACAAACTATAATGGAGAAGTTGAATAGGAGTATGTACTATGCAGAAAAAGTGCATTATTGTAGGTGTTACAGGCGGTATTGCGGCATTTAAGGCATGCAGTCTTGTGTCCCACTTAGTAAAACAGGGTCATGAAGTACATGTGCTGATGACAAAAGGTGCTACAGAATTTGTATCTCCTTTAACATTTCAGACATTGGCTAAAACAAGAGTGATTCTGGATATGTTTTCAGTAGACTATGAACCGGATGTACATCATATTTCTCTTGCAGAAAAAGCAGATGTCTTTGTGGTAGCTCCTGCTACTGCAGATTTTATTGCCAAAGCGGCTCATGGTATTGCGGATGATATGTTAACTACTACATTTCTGGCAGCTACCTGCGATAAATGGGTTGTGCCTGCCATGAATACACATATGTTTGAAAACCCAATCACACAGAAGAACATACAGACATTGAAAGAGAATGGTATTGGTGTGATGGAACCGGAGAGCGGACTTCTTGCATGCGGTGATGTTGGAAAAGGAAGAATGCCGGAACCGGATGAAATTATTGATGCTATAGGACCTCTGGGGGTAAAACATCCTTTCTTAAAAGGAAAGAAGATACTTATAACAGCCGGTCCTACACAGGAAGCTATGGATCCTGTCAGATATATTACCAATCATTCTACAGGTAAGATGGGATATGCCCTGGCAAAAAAAGCAAGAGACCTTGGTGCGGAAGTGGTTCTTGTCAGTGGTAAAACAAACTTGGATGTACCGTATGGTATTCACTACAGACCAATTGTCAGTGCTCAGGATCTTGCGGATGCAGTACTGGAACAATCTGACAGTTGCGATGCCATTATTATGGCGGCTGCAGTTGCAGACTATACTCCAGCAGATGTTGCAAGTGAAAAAATCAAGAAGGCAGACGGGGATCTTTCCATTTCTGTCAAACGTACAACAGATGTTTTGTTGCAGCTTGGTAAGCAGAAAAAGCCTGGACAGGTATTAATTGGTTTTGCCATGGAAACAGAACATCTTCTGGAAAATGCCAGAACAAAACTTGAAAAGAAAAATGCGGATTATATCGTTGCCAATTCCATCAGAGAAAAGGGTGCAGGATTTGGTACAGACACAAACCATGTCATCATTTTATCTAAAGATCATCAGGAAGATGTTGGTATATTAAGCAAAGAAGATACAGCGGAATATATATTACAGTATTGTCTGGAAGGGAAATAAAACTATGTTACTGGCAGTGGATGTAGGAAATACAAATATATCTTTGGGATTGATTAAAGGAGAAGAGATTGTCGGATCTTTCAGACTGATTACAAAGACAGAACGCACCAGTGATGAACTGGGTGTCATGGTATATGAATTGTTACAGAGAGCAGGTGTAAAACCGGAAGATATTGAAGATGTGGTCATTTCTTCTGTTGTACCTAAAATTATGTACACACTTTGTTCATGTATGAAGAAATATCTCGGAAAAACACCATTGGTGGTAGGCCCTGATCTGCACATGGAAATTAAGCTGAAAGCAGAGAATCCAAAATCTGTAGGAGCGGACAGAATTGTAGACTGTACCTATGGATACAGAAAGTGTAAGGGTTCCTGTATTATTGTAGACTTTGGAACTGCAACAACCTTTGATTATGTGAATGATGAAGGAGAATTTCAGTATACTGTAATTGCACCGGGTCTTGGTATTTCTGCAACAGCTTTAACAAGTCAGACTGCCAAGCTTCCTGAAATTGAAATCAAGAAGCCGGAATCTGTACTGGGTACCAATACCATTACAGGTATGCAGTCAGGTGTTGTCTACGGGTATATCGGTACAGTGGAATATATCCTGAAAGAAATGAAGAAGGCGTTAAACGATTACGACTGTACAGTTATTGCGACAGGCGGTCTTGGCAGAGTGATTGCCAGTGAAACAGATGAGATTGATGAATATGATCCGGATGTTGCCTATAAAGGTATCCGAATTCTGTATGAATTAAATAAAGGAGTGAAATGATATGCGTATTTTTGACTTACATGCGGATGTGTCCGAAATCATGAAGATGCATCCGGAAAACGAAACAGCGGTTTTAAAGAAAGACTGGGTATCCAAATGGAACAAGGGAGAAATCCTGTACACTAGTGCAGCAAGTTTCTTTGCAGGAGATGAGTCCTGGGAAACTATGGTGAAAACAGTGGAGAGAGTGAAAAAGGATATTGAAGATTCTCATATTCCTGTGATTACTACTCCTGAAGATTTAAATGAAAATTCTGACAGTGTGGCATGTATTATGACTGTTGAAGGTATGTGCGGTATCGATAAAGACGTCGAAGAACGTATCCAGTGGTTATACGATCAGGGTAACCGTATTGGCTCTCTGGAATGGAACGATGAAAATGCATTGGCTACAGGTAATTCTGGTGATCCACGCAGAGGTTTAACAGAAATGGGTAAACAGGCAATCCGTAAGATGAATGAACTGCATTTTATTGTCGATGTATCTCATGCCAATGAAAAGACATTCTGGGATATTCTTGAAACAAGTTCTCTGCCTGTCATTGCCACACATTCCAATGCAAAAAGATGCTGCTTTGTAGAAAGAAACCTGACAGATCAGCAGTTAAGAGCTCTTGCATTAAAAGGAGGTCTTGTAGGATTAAATGCCTGTGCGTCTTTCATTAATGAAGATAAGAGTAAACAGGATGCTTTACATCTTGCAAAACATGCAGCATATATTGCCAAACTTGTAGGTGTAGAACATGTGGCAGTAGGTTTTGATCTTGGAGAATATTACAACAACAAAGATTCTCATAACCTCCATGGTCCTCTGGATGCTCAGAATTTCATTGAAGGACTTAAGGAAGTTGGCTTCAATGAAGAAGAAATCAAAGATATTGCCTATAGAAATGTCTTCAGATTCCTGCAGAAATATATGTAATGTACAAGGTATACAGTGATCAACTGTATATCTTTTTTTATTCGGGGAAATAAAAAAGATTTCTTCTGTTCAGTAAGAAATCTTTTTGTCTTTAATCGCACTGATGAGATTGAAAAAACGCTGTCTGTCTTTTTTTGTAATGACAAACATAAAGGTGATGGTGGCAGAAGAATCGATAATAGGAATACTGATTCGATGGATATCATCTCTATACTGCCTGCTGGAAAGATTGCTCACAAAGCATGGAAGAGAACTGTTCTGAATCAGTTCCATTAAATCTTTTCTGTCTTTTTGCAGAATAATCTGAGAGTGTGGCATGTCATGCTGTTTGACTTTTCTCCATATCCCCACATCTTCTATCTGAAGATAGGTATTGCCATCCATCTGCTCAAAGGTAATGCCGTCTTTGTATTGCAGAAATGGATGCCCTTCAGGCACACAGACATACAATTGTTCTTTCAGACAGGAAAGAGAATACAAATCCTGAGGGAGATTCTGTTTCTGCACAAATACAAAATCATAGACATGTTTATGCAGCCCTTCCAGTAAAGCCTCTTCACTTTCAACAGATTCCCAGATAATCGAAGATTCCGGATACAGAGCATGTAATACAGGATCAAAGATGATGACGGGACCAGGTGCACTGTGCCCGATACGTATTGTACGTTTGGAGATATCCATCACACGTAACTGTTGCAATATATCTTCATAATTTTGTAAAAGCTTTTCACTCTGTGCGACAAGATATTCTCCGTTTTCATTGAGTTTTAAAGAGTTTTTTTCATGAATAAAAACAGGTACATTGATTTCTTTTTCCAGCCTTTGCATACTGCGTGACAATGTTGGCTGTGTCATATGCAGTGCTTCTGCTGTTTCTGATAAAGTTCCGTGTTCTTTGAAGGCAATCAGTAATTCCAGTAAGTGCAGGTCCATATTTTCCTCTATACGTTTTTAGTATAGCACATTGCATTTCTGATATTGTACATTTCCGTGTTTGGCTTCTATTATTTGATTGAAAGAAGAGGGAATATGTATGGAATTTACAGTGTTAAGTAACGGCTTGAAAATGCCGATGGAAGGATTTGGAGTCTTCCAGGTAAGGGACAAAGAAGAATGCAGACAAGCAGTATATGAGGCAATTAAAGCAGGTTACAGATTGATAGATACTGCAACTTCCTATACAAATGAAGATGCTGTGGGGGATGGAGTAAGACGCGCAATTTCTGAAGGTATCTGCACACGTGAAGAATTGTTTATTACATCCAAGATGTGGGTACAGGACATGCAAAATTATGAAATGGCAAAGCAGGCTATTGAAAACTCATTGAAGAAAACAGGACTGGAATATCTGGATTTGTATTTACTGCATCAGTCTATGAGAGATTACTTCAGTGCGTATAGAGCAATGGAAGATGCTTACAGAGAAGGAAAACTGAAGGCTATCGGGGTGTCCAATTTCTATCCTCATGTATTGATAAATTTCTGTGAAACTGTGGAAATACCTCCTATGGTCAACCAGGTGGAACTGCATCCGTTCTTTGCACAGGAAAAAGCAGTACAGATAAACAAAGCCTGTCATGTACAGCCAGAAGCCTGGGCACCTCTTGGTGGTGGAAGATATGATGCCTTTCATAATGAGGTGTTAAAGGAAATTGCTGAAAGATATCATAAAAGCATTGGACAGGTTATGCTGAGATGGAATATACAAAGAGGGGTTGTGGTTATCCCGAAATCTACGCATATAGAACGTATTAAAGAAAATATAGATATTTTTGATTTTACATTGACAGAGGAAGATATGCAGAGAATTACTGCATTAGATCAGGGATATGTGGGTACAGCCGTCAAACACTTTGATATTGATTTTGTGAAGATGGTATTAGACAGAAAGATTCATGATTAGAAGAGAATATGTTCAGTAATAAAGATTTAAGAAATATGATTGTACCACTGTTCTTTGAACAGTTACTGGTCATGCTGGTAGGTATTATGGATACCTTTATAGTGTCTTATGTCGGAGAGGCAGCGGTGTCCGGTGTTTCTCTGGTCAACAGTTTTAATACCATATTTATCTACCTGTTTACTGCTCTTGCCTCGGGTGGAGCGGTGGTTATCTCTCAATATATAGGCAGTCAGGATAAGAAAAACAGTATTTTATCTTCCAGTCAGTTACTGATGTTTTCCACTATTTTTTCCTGTATATTGTCCGTTGTGGTATTGCTTTTTCAAAGACCTATATTATCAGGTTTATTTGGAAGGGTGGATACAGAGGTTATGGATGCTTGTATGACATACTTAAGAATTTCTGCCTATTCTTATCCTTTTATTGCCATTTACAATGCAAGTGCTTCTTTATATCGTTCCATGGCAAAAACAAAGACAACGATGAATATCTCTTTAGCATCTAATCTTATCAATGTCATCGGTAACTATATCGGAGTGTTTGTACTCCATGCTGGGGTGGCAGGCGTAGCTGTACCATCTTTACTTGCAAGAGCCTTCAGTGCCATTGCAATCACGATTTTATGCTTTAACAGACAACTTGTAACATATTATTCAAAAGAAGATATCTTTACATGGAATGGTGCCATGTTAAAAAGAATTCTGAAAATAGCTGTTCCTAATGGTATAGAAAATGGTATCTTCCAGTTTGTGAAAGTGGCATTAAGCAGTGTGGTTGCGCTGTTTGGCACGTATCAGATTGCGACTAACGGTATAGCTCAGAGTATCTGGTCTCTTGCGGCTTTGATGGGTGTGGCATTAGGACCTGTATATATTACAGTGATTGGACAGTGTATGGGAAAGAAAGATACTGCACAGGCAAAGTATTATTTTAAAAAACTGAATAGGCTGTCTCTTGTATTGTCTGTCATCTGGAATATGCTGATTTTTTTCATCACACCAGGATGGATGAAATTTTATCAGGTATCAGAGGAAACTATACAGATGGTAATTTATCTTGTGGCCATTCATAATTTCTTCAATGCCTTTATTTATCCTTTTTCAGGGCCTTTGAGCAATGGATTGAGGGCTACAGGGGATGTCAAGTTTACAATGGTGGTTTCTATTGCCTCTACAGTACTGGGAAGATTTATATTCTCACTGCTATTTGCCATTTATTTCAATTTAGGGGTTATTGGTATTGCTCTGGCAATGTGTCTTGACTGGTCTGTCCGTGCAGTGATTTTCTATTTAAGATACAGATCAGATAAATGGACGAAATATAAAGTGATTTAGACATTACTTTAAGCGATGAAGATATTACAATGTTAAATAACTGAAGAAAGGACAATAATATGAAAGCATTTAAAGATATTAAAAAGAATTTTGGTTTTGGAATGATGCGATTACCCATGAAAGATAATCAGGTAGATATTGAACAGACAAATGCCATGGTGGATTATTTTCTTGATAATGGGTTTAACTACTTTGATACTGCTCATGGCTATTTACAGGGATTGAGTGAAAAGGCAGTAAAAACATGTTTATCTTCCAGACATGACAGAAGTGAATATATTCTTACAGATAAACTGACAAGTTCCTTCTTTCAGTCTCAGCAGGATATTCGCCCTTTCTTTCAATCACAGCTGGACGCAACAGGGGTAGAATATTTTGATTTTTATCTTATGCATGCACAAAATGCTCATGAATTTGAAAAATTCAAGAAATGTAAAGCGTATGAAACAGCCTTTGCATTGAAAAAAGAAGGAAAAGTCAGACATGTAGGTATTTCTTTTCATGATCGTGCAGAAGTACTGGATCAGATTCTTACAGAATATCCAGAAATTGAAATTGTGCAGATTCAGTTCAATTATCTGGATTATAACGACCTTTCTGTGCAGTCAAAACTTGTATATGAAGTCTGTGAGAAACATAAGAAACCTGTATTGGTTATGGAACCGGTCAAAGGTGGAAATCTTGTGAAACTTCCTTAGGATGCACAACAGGTTCTTGATGCTTTACATGGAGGTTCCAATGCGTCTTATGCAATCAGATTTGCGGCTTCCTTTAAGAATATGGAAGTGGTATTATCAGGTATGTCTTCATTGGAACAGATGAAAGAGAATGTATCTTTCATGAAGGACTTTGTGCCATTTACAGAAGAAGAATATGCTGCAGTAGAAAAAGTGGCAGAAATCTTTCACAGTCATCATATGATTCCATGTACAGGATGTCATTATTGTGTGGAGGAAAACCACTGCCCGAAAAACATTCGTATTCCGGATATGTTTTCCGCATATAATACTAAAAAGATTTTTGGAGACTGGAATGCAGACTGTTATTATAATAATGTTGCAATTGACACTGAACATGCCAGAGCAAGTGAATGTTTAAAGTGCGGTATGTGTGAAAGAGTCTGCCCTCAGCATCTTTCTATCAGAAATTTATTACAGGAAGTGGCAGAGGAATTTGAAAAATAAATAAAAAAAGGGGACAAAGAAAAATGAATCGAACAAAGAAATTGACAGCACTGGCAATGTGCCTTGCAGCAGGACTGGTATTACCGGCAGTATTTCGTGCAATTCCAAAAGGGGGAATGCTATTTTCACCAATGCATATCTCTCCATTATTAGCAGGACTTGTGATAGGCCCTGTGGAAGGGGCGATTGTCGGAGTACTGTGTCCGATACTCAATTCTGTGCTTTCAGGTATGCCACAGGGAAATACTCTGATTGGTATGTGTTTTGAACTGCCGGTCTATGGTATTGTGGCAGGATGTATGATGCGTATGGTATCTACAAAGAAAGCTATGGCTGAAATCTATATATCTTTGATTGTGGCTATGGTTGCAGGAAGAATTGTTGGTGGTGTAGTGCAGGGGTTCTTATTAGGCCTCGGTAACTATTCACTTCAGATGTGGGTAACGTCCTATTTTATCTCAACATTTCCGGGAATTATACTGCATCTTCTGTTAATTCCTGCAGTGTGTATGGCTTTAAGAAAAGCAGGGTTTTGTAACCGTTAAATGCAATGATGTAAAGATGTGGAATCCTTAAGAATAGGAGGATTTCACATCTTTTTATTCTCTGTGTGCTAATATTTAGGCAGAAAGCGTGAAGGTATGTATCGATTATTGATTGTGGAAGATGATGAAGGCATTGCCGGCAGTATTGCCCAAAGATGTACCAGCTGGGATTATGATGTGCATTGTGTACAGAATTTTAAAGAAGTGTTACAGGAATTTATCAGCTACAGACCACATCTGGTTTTACTGGATATTACACTTCCTTTTTATGATGGTTTCCACTGGTGTCATGAGATACGTAAAATTTCCAAAACCCCAATTATGTTTATCTCTTCTGCAACAGAAAGAATGAATATTTTAATGGCTATGAATCTTGGGGCAGATGATTTTATTGTCAAACCTTTTGATATGGATGTGCTGATTGCCAAGATACAGGCATTGTTAAGGAGAACCTATGATTTTTCCAATGAAACAACAGTACTGGAATTTGATGGTGCCATACTGGATATGGATAAGCAGGTAGTACTGTTTAAAGACAGCACACTGGATCTTACAAAGAATGAATATCAGATATTGCTGACACTGGTAAGAAATAAAGGGAAAGTGGTTTCCAGAGAAAAATTGATGCAGGTATTATGGCAGACAGATAATTTTGTGGATGAAAATACACTGAATGTCAATGTTAACAGACTGCGTAAAAAACTGGATGGCTTAGGCTTGCAGGATTGCATACAGACGAAGTTTAAAGTGGGGTATGTACTTGTATGAAACTGTTTGTGAGATATGTTTATCAGCATCTTCCTGTTTTGCTATTGATAGTATTTGCACTGTTATTGCAGACATTGTGTTACAGCCTGTATGGCATCGATATGGAAATTATTCTGTATACAGAAGGACTTGTACTATGTGTACTGTGTATTTATGCTATGACCAGATTCTTTACTGTGAAAAAAACATACACGGCTTTGCAAAGAATATATGATGGAGAAAGTGCTGCCATAACAGAGTATCCTGAAACTATAGATGTAATAGAAAAGGAAGAATACAGAATTATTCAGCTTCTTATACAGGATTCAAAACAAAAGTCTATGAAATCCAAAGAAAAGTATGATGCCATGATGGATTATTATACTGTATGGGCACACCAGATCAAGACACCTATAGCTTCCATAAAGCTGAAACTTCAAAACGAAGATACGGAGTTTTCCAGAAGTATTGCAAGAGATGTATTTCGTATTGAACAATATGCGGAAATGGTATTGACGTTTTTAAGACTGGATTCCTCCAGTACGGATTATGTGTTTAAAACGCAGGATATGGATGTGTTAATCAAAGGTGTGGTACGTAAACTTTCACAAGAGTTTATAGAAAGAAAGCTGTCTTTACAGCTGGAAGAAACACAGTTAAAGATTATTACGGATGAAAAATGGATTAGCTTTGTTATAGAACAGGTATTGACCAATGCCTTGAAATATACAAAAGAAGGCGGTATTCACATCTATGCAAAGGATGAAGATACTTTGTGTATACAGGATACCGGGATTGGAATTCGTAAAGAAGATCTTCCGAGAATCTTTGAAAACGGCTTTACAGGCTATAATGGCCGTATGGATAAAAAAGCTACGGGGATAGGGTTATATCTGTGTAAAAGAGTGTGTGATAATTTAAATCATGAAATTGAAGTGACTTCCGGAAAGGAAGGAACTCTGGTGAAAATACACTTCTTACAAAACTGTAAGAAGTAGACAAGGATCTGTAAGGAGAATCGATAGTGTACAGATCCTTGTTTTGATTAAATAAAGTTGCCTGAAGGAGGAGACACTATGAGTGTATTAGAAGTAAAAAATTTAAAGAAAGTATATACCTCCCGTTTTGGGGGACACAAAGTGACTGCATTAAGCAATGTAAACTTTACGGTAGATGCAGGAGAATATGTAGCTATCATGGGCGAGTCCGGTTCCGGTAAGACAACGTTATTAAATCTTCTTGCCACATTGGACACCCCTACGGAAGGAACGATTTTACTGAACGGAAAAGATGTCAGTACTTTAAAAGAAGCACAGGCAGCAGATTTCAGACGAGAACATCTGGGGTTTGTTTTCCAGGAATTTAATCTGCTGGATACGTTTTCTTTAAGAGATAATATTTATTTGCCACTTGTATTGAGCGGTAAAAAACACAGTGAATTTACAAAACGTTTAAATCCTATTGCAAAACAATTACATATTGAAAAGATTCTGGATAAGTTCCCGTATGAGGTGTCCGGTGGTCAGAAACAAAGGGCAGCTGTCGCAAGAGCTCTGATTACTCATCCGGATATTTTACTGGCAGATGAACCTACCGGTGCTCTGGATTCTAAAAGTTCTGCGGAAATGCTGGATGAGTTTGAATCTATCAACAGCCAAGGGCAGACAATCTTAATGGTGACACATTCTATTGTGGCCGCAAGTCATGCACAAAGAGTGCTGTTTATCAAAGATGGGCAGGTATATCATCAGATTTACAGAGCGGATAAAACAGAGCAGGAAATGTATGAAAGTATCTCTGATACATTAACAAGATTACAGGCGGGAGTAGAGCAGTAATATGAAAGGCTTCATGTATCCACGTCTTGCATTCAACAGTATCAAAAATAATGCCAGATATTATATTCCGTATATTCTGTCTGGTATTCTGCTGAGTGCCATGACGTATATATTAAATTATCTGAACTGCTGTGAGTTTGTCTCTGCTATGAAGGGTGGTCTTTCTTTGGCGGCAACCTTTGGGTTTGGAACAATCATCATGCAGATTTTCTCATTTATATTTCTGTTTTATGCCAATTCCTTTCTGATTAAAAGAAGAGATAAAGAACTGGGGTTATATGCCATTCTTGGCATGAACAAGATAAATATACTGAAAGTCATTTTCTTTGAAACATTGTATGTCATGATTGCTGTACTGGTATGTGGCATGCTTGGCGGTATGATGTTCAGCAAGCTGATGGAATTGATTCTGGCTAAGTTATGTCATGTGCAGGCGGGAAGTTCTTTTGGTTTCTATTTACCTGTAGTGGAAAATACATGTTTCTATTTTGCGTGTATTTACTTTGTGTTATTTTTATACAGTGTGATTAAGGTGAGATTTTCCACAGGATTACATTTGATGCAGGGAGAATCTTATGGAGAAAAAGCGCCTAAGGCAAACTGGCTGATTGCGCTTATTGGCACAGTTATTCTGGGTGTTGCCTATTATATGGCAGTGACTATTGCCACACCATTGCTGGCTTTGCAGGAATTCTTTATAGCTGTAGTGATGGTCATTATTGCAACGTATATCCTGTTTACTGCAGGTTCTGTAGTTTTATGTAAATTACTGGAAAAGAACAAGAAGTATTATTATCATCCAAATCATTTTGTTTCTGTAGGTATGATGCGTTTCAGAATGAAAAGAAATGGTGCAGGGTTAGCATCTATCTGTATTCTGATTACTATGGTGCTTGTATTAGGTTCCTTTACTGTATGTACTTATTGCGGTATTCAGGACAGTGTGTCAGAATCTTTTCCGCAGGATCTGTATATCCAGTATGCTTCAAGAGATATTTCCATGGATGAAGTAAAGCCAATATTTGAAGACTTTATTCAGGAAAACATTCCATCTGATGAAGTGAAAAAGGGCGGTATAATTACCGTTAAACAAATGGAGGTCTTTGGCGCAATCAGTGAAAAAGGATATGAAGAAACCAAGAATCCTTCTTTTGACAGATTCTTTGTGGTTTCTCTGGATACCTACAATCAGATGACAGGCAGAAATGAAACATTACAGGACGGACAGTGTCTGGTGGTGAGCAAATCTGATGCCTATACGTATTCCACATTTACTTTTGCAGGTAATGCACCTCTTGAAGTAAAGGAAATGGTACACGAAACTCTGATTCCTGATGCAAACAATGTTTCAACAAACAATCTTTCTCTTGTGGTAAAGAATGTGGAGGATCTGGCATATCCTGAATATTGTAATAATGCCTTGTTCTATATGGCAGATTTAAAGGAGGGTACTTCTGTAGATACCTATGAATTGATGGACAAGTTTGGGGAAGTCCAGAGTATCCTCAATATGAGTACGTATGGAAGCTATTCCTATAGTTTTTCCTCCAGACAGGAAGCGATGAATTCTTATTATACATTGTTTGGTGGAATCATTGTTCTTGCTGGATTGTTATCTATAGTCTTCCTGGCATCTGCAGTATTGATTATCTACTATAAGCAGATTGTAGAAGGTCTTGAAGATGTGAAACGATTTGAAGTTTTACGTAAAGTGGGTATGGACGATAGGCAAATCAAAAAGACGATTAACTCTCAGGTTATCTTTGTCTTCTTTATGCCTTTGATTCTTGCAGGTATTCATCTGTTATTTGCCTATCCAATGATTTCTAAACTGCTGGTGTTATTTACTATTAAAAATATGTCTTTGATGGCTGTGACTTCCGTAGTGACATTCGTCATTATTGGAATCTTCTATGGTATTGTCTATAAACTGACATCCCGTACATATTTCCATATTATTCATTCTTAAAAAGTGAGGATAGTATGAGCTTTCAATTAGACACAAAGGACAGGTGTGTGGAAAGAGATGGAAAGATTTACTCTCTGACACCAAAAGAATTCGGTATTCTGCAGTTTCTGATGGAGCATCCTGATGAAGTGTTTACACCGGAAGAGATTTATGAAAACGCCTGGGAAGATATCCCGTATTGCTGCAAACCAATCATTTCTGTACATATACGGCATATCCGCCAGAAAGTAGAAAAGGATCCGTCCAATCCAACACAGATTATTTCCTACTGGAAGAAAGGGTATGGGTTCAGATTCTAATAAGCATATAAAAAATACGGAAGATGTATGTCCTCCGTATTTTTTGTATGCCTATTGAATTTTGGAAGCCTTTCTGAAGAAGAACAGACCAAAGATGAATAAGATGGCAAGTGTTCCTACCGCAATATTGACAGAGTTTGTTAATGAAACTGTAATACCTACAAGAGTAGTTCCCATAAAGGCTGCCCCTTTACCACAGATATCGTAGATGCCGAAGTATTCACCACTTGCTTCAGCTGGAATAATCTGTGCATAGTAGGAACGGGATAATGCCTGAATAGCTCCCTGGAACATACCTACAACAAATGCCATGATACCAAACTGCCATAATGTTGTCATGAATAAAGCGTAGATAGCAACGGCAAAATACCCACAAATACATACCATAATCAGCTGTACTGAGGAATACTTGTTTGTCAGTTTTCCAAATAATACCGCAAAGGCAAAGGCAACAACCTGTGTTAACAGTAAGATGACCAACAGACCAATCTGGTTTAATCCAAGAGCTGTACCAATGGCAACAGCTTCATCGATGATGGTGTAAACACCGTCGATATAGAAGAAGAAACCAAGCAGGAAGTAGAAGATTTTCTTCTGTGTGAAGAACATATTCTTTAAGGTTGAACCAAGTCTTGTAAAGCTTTCTTTAATCTTACCTTTTTGATTTTCAATATAGTATTTCTGTTCGTAGTTTTTCAATAACGGTACTGTTACGCCTAACCACCAGATACCTACCACAAGGAAGGCTAAGGCGATAGATAACTTTTCAGGAATGATTCCAAGGAAATCAGGATTGCCGCAGACATATAGTAACAGTGCTACTACGAATGGAATGCAGGAACCAAGATAGCCATAGGCATATCCCTGAGAAGAGACCAGGTCCATTTTTTCAGGTGTTGTTACGTCTGTTAACATGGAGTCATAGATAATCAAAGAGGACTGATAGCACACTTTGGCAATAACATACATGATGAGGTAGATATACCAGTTTGGTACAAGACCTAAAGCAATACATCCAAGGACACCCATAAACAGTGCAGCTTTGAATAATGGTTTTTTATACCCTTTATTATCAGCAATGGATCCAAGAACCGGACCGCTGAAGGCAATGATGATTGTAGCAATACTTGTCGCAAAACTCCATTGTGCAAGGTACTGACTGTCATTCATGCCGCCAGCAGTTGCCAGAGAATTAAACCAGATAGGAATGATGGTGGAGACCATCATAGTGAAAGCGGAATTACCTATATCATAATAAATCCAGCTCTTTTCCAGTTTTGTAAATTGTTTAAACATAATGTGTTTTTCCTTTTCCTGTACTGTACTAGTATCTCTCACAAAGATGAAACTGCTGTTAAACCTTTGTTAAATTACCATAACTGATCCGGATAGATTCCGGCATCTTTCATTTCCTGAATTTTCTGCATGACAGTTGGCTTATCTTCTTTATAAGTAACACCAAACCATGCATCTTTACTGGATAACATCTTCACAGAACATTTGTTTTCTGCGACAAGTGTACCTACGGCTGTAGGGATAACATGCTCGCACTTGAGAGGATTTTCTTCAAGGTGTTCCTGCAGGAATTTTGCAAAGATTCCCTCCATGTCTTTAAAGATAGCTGGTGTAAAGCCCCAGAAATTCATGGATACTAAAGAATTATCGGATATCTCTTTCCATTCTCCGTTATCTTCGTACACTGCATGCCCGTCTTTTTTAGCTATTTTCTGAATCTCTACAATAGAAGCCAGACATTTGTTTTCATCTTCCTGACAAAGACCGCGTGTAACAGTTCCGTTATCTGTTAATGTGTTGATACATGGATAGCCTACCATAGCGTACTGGTTGTCTTTGACTTCTGTGGTTAAGAAATCATAGATAACCTTGTAGGCATCTCTTCCATAGAAGTCATCGGCATTAATAATGGCAAACGGGCCATCCACAATGCCTTTACATGCAAGTAAAGCATGTGTGGTTCCCCAAGGTTTGACTCTTCCTTCAGGAACTGTAAATCCTTCAGGAATGTTGCACATATCCTGATAGGCAAAGCGTACATTGATTTTGCCTTCCAGTTTATTGGTCAGTGCCTGTCTGAAAGCTTCTTCATGTTCTCTTTTGATAATGAGTACTACATTTTCAAAACCTGCTTGTTTGGCATCGTATATAGAGAATTCGATGATTGGCTCCCCATGATTACCTACACCATCAATTTGCTTCATTCCCCCGTAACGGCTTCCCATTCCAGCCGCAAGAATAACTAATGTTGGTTGACTCATTTTGCTTTATTCCTCTACTTTGTGATTTAATAGTAACATAAAAATGTTAGCGAGGGAGAATTAACTATGAAGAAAGTGATTTTGGCATCTCAATCTCCAAGAAGGCAGGAACTGTTACAGAGGGTTGTGAGCGAATTTGATTGTATTCCTGCAGATATAGATGAAACGATGGATCTTACCAAAGACCTTGGTGAAGAAGTGAAAAAAGTGTCTTATGCAAAAGCGCTGACAATATTAAAACAGTATCCTGAGTGTATTGTGATAGGCAGTGATACCAGTGTAATTCTGGACAATACACCTCTTGGAAAGCCAAAAGATAAAGAAGAAGCCCGCAGAATGCTGGAGGGATTACAGGGAAGAAGCCATGAGGTGTATACAGGACTTGCAGTAGTGTCTTCAAAAAAAACCTGTGTAACTTTGGAAAAGGTAAAAGTGACATTTTCTTCCATGAGTAAAGAAGAAATAGAAGCGTATCTGAATACAGAAGAATGGGTAGATAAAGCTGGAGGGTATGGTATTCAGGGAATGGCTTCCAGGTACATAGAAAGTATTGAAGGAGATTATTACAGTATCATGGGATTACCTGTACATAAAGTGTATGAAGCATTAAAAGATGCTCAGGCATATTGATTTTACTAAGACCTTTTTGTACAATAGTCAAGCAATGCCGCTTTAGTATAGTGGTAATACGCATCCATGGTAAGGATGAACGGGCAGTTCAATTCTGCCAAGCGGCATAAAGAAAAGGACAAAAGTGTATTTTGCCCTTTTCATTTGTGTGCCAGGCATGGCGCAAGTCTAGCGGGTGAAAGTCCCGTCACGGGTATTTACCACCAAGTGTAGCGAACCA
>CAKVLT010000010.1 GCA_934757945.1 uncultured Bulleidia sp.
GTTATATATTTAATCTTCATAGGTTCCTCCTCCAAGAGCACAGTATTCGATTGCTTTTGTAATTGGACTATCTAAAAGTTGTTGTGGAAGTTTGATGATATCAACCGATTTTATAGTTTCTTCATTTAACTCTATTCCTAGTTTTTTACATGCTTTTTTGAGTCCTTTAAACCACCTATAATCTTCATATTCATACAAATGATCTGCCGAATTAATCAACTCCGATAATGCATAAGAGAGTGCCGGAACAATAATCATTGCATGAATCACTGGTTGAATATCAATATAATCCTGAATATTAGCATATTGATTAAATGTGATCTGTGGCATCATAATTATTATTTTTTGGCTGTTAATATTATATGAAATGTAAGGTTCGGCTTGATTGCTATTCGGGATAACAGAAAAAATAGATGATGTATTCGCTAAGTCGTCTCGTTGCTTATTGATAGTCAGGTTATATTGATTACCAACTGCTAAAATACACCCCTTCTCAATGTCATATTTCCATCCTCGATATAGCGCTGAAAACAATTTGTTAGTGTATTTCTCAATGTCTTCATTAGCAATCACAAAAGAACATATTTCTACAATTCCACATACATCGGTATCTTTTAATATACATTCAATATCCGCCGACTTTGTTTTTATTATTTTTCTAAAACAGGTTTGAGGACATTCAATGTGATGAGCATAAATTGCACTCCCTTTTTTAATGTATTCTTCCATTTCAGAATTATCTAAAGTAACAGATAATTTAAGTTTTACATTATAGCCATCAAACTGTTGCTTAACATTTGATACAAATGAAGAATTTTCATAATAATTACCGCCTGCAATGATAACTGGGTAAGGAAATAATTTATTTCTCAGTTGCATACAGCTGTACCTCCATCGAGCAATAATCATAGTAATCAATTTCAATACTCAATCTAATTTCTTTATCCTTCTGAAATGAGAGTCCGGTTATCTTATTTGAATCAAAATTTAAATTTCCTTTGCCTATTAAAGATACTGATTTTAACGTTGCAGGATATCTTTGATTTTCTCCAGACATATATAATTCCAAAACACCATTATTTGCATTAGTCGATGGAATTAATCGAATCAAATATTTTCCTGCATTTTTATCAATACATAAACAAACAATATTCTCAGAAGTAACCTTTATTGGTTGCATCATTTTTTGTTTTCCACCTAACTCAGGATGAGCAGCTTGCCCTGGTTTACTTTTATGCTCCTCTGTTTTGCCATCAGAATGGAACCATGCTATATCCTGACCATCTGGTTCCATGTGCCCATTCGCTTGTTCTTCAAATTCAGAAATAAGATTCCCTGGAGTTGTTTTAGAGAGACTTTTTTGTTCTATTTTTTTGATTTCAACTTCTTTTATCCTTTCACTGACAACTTCTTGTTCCATTTGATCATCAGAAGAATCACCTGCATCTGGTATATAGTTACCTGCTCCTGCAACATCTATTGCTTTATCTGAACTATTATTTATCAATTTTTCTATATGTTCTTTTATAAAGTCATTAATAGATTTTAATAATTGTTTGGCAACAACTGGATTAGAGGCACGGCTTGGTTCCCATCTCGTATGTTCTGGATTTTCAATAGCACGTAGCTTTTCGTTAATTTCTTTTCCTTCAATAAACATAACTCCTACAAAAGATATATTCCCTGGTAAATGATCTTTATCCATAATTTTCATTCCCGTTTGCCTAATCATCGCAATTCTTTTAGGAACATCTTCTTTTTCAGGTAAAAGGCCCAATTTTATATTACCCATACCCATGAAATTATCTTCGGCCCATATTGTATCTTTGGATTCAAGCACATCAAAATAATAATTGGAATATCCTGTTAAATCTTCAGAATACATATCAATTACTTCACCCAAGTTATCTTTATTGACAAGTAAATCGCCGACTTGAACCTCTAACTTTGAATTCCATAACGCACCAATAAATCCATCTAGAACAGCAACAATTATGTCTTTCTTCCAATTTTCATTTTTATATTTATAGCCTACAATGAAAATATCTGTCCCATATTCGCCATCTTCTCTGTGAAACGAAGGATCCAAACGTAATTCTTTCTTCATTGGTTTATTATATTCTTCGCCATAATATCCAACGCCTTGTGTATTTTGATTATCTTCTCTTGTAAAAGTAACTAATCTTGAAACTCCTTGGGATGCTTTTTTTCCGTAGAGATCATAAGTACTATAAAAAACAGTCGCTAAGTCTGAACAAGCAAAAGGAGCAAACTTTCCAATTCCATATGATCCTCCAGCAGTTGTTCTTTTGTCAGAAACACCTGAGGATTTTGTCAAATTTATCCAGTCACTGTTGACTTCCTTATCTGACCCAGTTAATCCTGTAGTATTAAAATCACTAATTCTTAGAATGCTACAATTTTCCTTTGCAATCTGTTTTCTTGCATTTTGAAAGAAAACTTTTGTTGAATAGTTATCTTTCCAAAAAATACAGCATTTTTCATATGCGTCTGCTAGTGCATCTTTACCAGGAATCCCCTTGGTTTCAATTTCAAACATATTAAATTGAATAATTACTTTTTCTTTTCTTGCAGCATCTAATGAATTTTGACATATTTCTCGTGCTAAAGATTTCAATGGAGTTCCTCTGAACATTGAAATACCTGAATCATTAATTCCTTTATTTTCACCATAATCATTAGATGGAAATCTCCATTCTTCCATATTATTCACTCCTCACTCATTATTCAAAATCCGATAAAACAATCTGCCGGTTTATGCTAAACAAATCTTTAATACTTTGATGTGTCAAATGGTTTTTTTGGTTATTTTCGACCAAACGAATCATATTTGAAACATTAATTGCGGATCCACAGATGCCACTTTCATTAACTTCTTTTTGTATTTGTTTATCAATATTCTTTGTAAATCCACCAGCTATATATGAAAAAAATCCAATAGGATAAGAACAGTTACTGTACCCAGTAATATGTTCCAGGTAATTATGAACCATACGATTATGGTGATCCCCAGATATTGAATACTCGCTATATGCTTTATTATCTATAATTGCCTGATATTTTTGATTATCAGAAATCAAGAGAATATCTGGTGCGGATTTACTTCCAGTTTGCCCAAGATGTTTTGCTTCAAATCCGAATACTTCTGAAAATATACTTGTGGTTGCAATTTCAAATTCTTTACATTCATCTCTTCCCTTAAAAGCCATTTCATAATAATTGGATAAAAAACCGCCAATAGCACCACGCGGATACTCTTTATAGATAGTTTTTTCAACAAGATTTTTATTTGTTCCTGTTCTATCTGCAATTTCTTTAATTATCTCTGAATTAATTCTTGAAACCGGTTTGCACATTGACAAGGCTATAAATGCTTGCCTTATTCTTTGTGTTTCAATAATTTCACTAGTTACAGTAGATGTATTTATTAAATTTCTTGTATCTTTTTGATGATATGGATCTAACCCATATTTTCTTTGGAAATATTCATGATCCTCTGGGCGATTGATAAAATCCCACCTCTTGTTGATTAAATAATTCACTTCGTCTACTTTTCCAGAAGAAATAGAAATGGATTTTGCCCCGTTACGTTGGACAAGTTGTGTATACTCTAACCAATTTGCAATAGTATTTGCAGTATCTAGTAAATGACTATATGGATGTGCATAGTTAACTTTTCCAGATGAAGGTGCATGTTCTTGTATAAAATCTCTAGGCAGACTATCATCACCATATGATCTAAAACGTTTTATACTTTCCACTACATTTTCATAGCATTTTTCTGATTCATCAAAAGCATTTGTTATAACAATTTTAGCTATTTCTTCCTCAGTCAAATAAGCAATACGTTTATCGGATAATAATCTAAGAAGAAAAATAAATGGATGAATATGGAATTTATCAGACACTTTAGTTTTAATTCCAAATGGAGAAGGAAATTGATA
Source organism: uncultured Bulleidia sp. (assembly GCA_934757945.1). Classification (GTDB taxonomy): domain Bacteria; phylum Bacillota_I; class Bacilli_A; order Erysipelotrichales; family Erysipelotrichaceae; genus Bulleidia. The sequence goes on from CAKVLT010000010.1 coordinate 3,966, forward strand.
TTTTAATATCTGCATTTTCATAATTTCAATTGGCGAGTTACCTTGCATTATTGCATTTCCTGCTAGTGTCAAAAATGGAATGCCTGTATTATTTTGAATAAAAATCAATCCTAGAGAAGATAGCCAAGCTTGATATGTTCTTCCGCCTGATCCAGAATGATCTCTTCTTTCTCCAATCCTTTTTAATCCTGCTTTTTCTAATTCATCTTCAAATTGAATATGAATATTTCTTGAGCCACTCCATTGAGCAGACAAGGCAACATTAGAAAATACTCCTAGAACCTCTGGAATACTATTTAGTTTTCTTTTAGGTCTAGTCACCCACCAGTAGTTTAATGTAGCCATATTATCACTCCTTTATACTACCTTCGACACTCTCGTAGGAAATTCCAGCAAATGTCTTCAATATTGCTTCAAATATAATTTTAGCTCCTTGCGCTGGAACCGCCATTCCAATTTGTTTTCTTACTGATTCTTTGTTTCCTTCAAAAATAAAGTCATCTGGAAAAGTTTGCAATCTTGCGCGTTCTCTATTAGTCAGAGCTCTATTTTCTTCCCAGTGATAGACATGGGTTCCTCCACCACCAGAACCAGTGATAGTATAGGAAGGCTTATTTGGATCAAGTCTTTTATATATTTGACTGATTTTTGCACCCTTAACATTTAGCTGAAGTTCTTCAGGAATATTTGCAGTAAAAGCATTTTCTCCAGCTTTAATATATTTCAGTCTTTCAATCACTTGTGTTGACTGTTTTGTTCTTTCGTTATTTGCTGCATCATTTGGAATTGGCGGATTTTCAATTGCCTCTTTACAGGTTTTTTTCTTATATCCTCTTGGTGAAGGAATTTTGAATTCAACAGGCAAATCTTCTCTGATTCCGACAATAATCATTCTGTGTCGTGCCTGCGGAATACCATAATCCTCAAAGTGGTACAGATTTGGATAAATTTTATAACCAGCATTTTTCATATCCATTTGAATTTTTTCAAATGCTCTTCCCTCATTTGCTGATTTAAGTCCACCAACATTCTCTGCAAGAAACCATTTTGGCTTGTATTTATGCAATACTTTTATTCCATACGTATATAGAGGACCATATTTTCCTTTAAATCCTAACTGTTCTCCAACTACTGAGAAATCATTACAAGGAAAGCCAAAAGCCAAAGCATCAATAGGACCCAATTTTTCAATGTTTAGGAAATGAACATCTTCGCAAAAAACGCTATCTGGAGAATCAGGACAAATATTTCTTGTATAAGTATTACATGTATCTTTATCATAGTCATTTGCCCAAGCATGTATAATTTTGCAACCTGGAACATTTGCATTCATTGCTCCCCACGCAAGGCCCCCTGGTCCACAAAATAATTCTCCTAATGTAAATATATTTTCTTTATTCATATCTTGTCTCCATTTTCCAATACAAAAAAGCTTTCAAATTTCACGCCCAATACTTCAGCAATTTTGTCTAAATCTTTAATTGTAAAAGATTGTCGTTTCATTTTTGCATTAAAATTTTGGGGAGATTTTCCTAACCTTCTTGCCAATTCAGCTTCACTAATGCCATTACGTATACACAATATTTTTACTTGTTCATTTGTTGTCATCTTATTATTCATAAACTTTATTTTTTATATCTTCAACTATTTGTTTTAGCTTATATAATTTTATCATAAAATCATCTGTAACAGTGTTAATTCATATTTATCAAAAACGCTTTTTTTAAGATTTAGTTGATGTTTGCAAAAAAGCCATAGTGACACCCACTATAGGCAGTGTAAAGATTAATGTACAGCTTGTTCACATATTAATGCATGTAACTATGCTCAGTTCAGTAACAACTGTCTGTTACTCAAGTTTAAGAACGTTCAGTTTGCTGGATCTAAAGATAGACCATGTCATAATCTCTTCAATCTTCCTCTATTTCAATTTTTTGAATACGTTATCTCCTCAATACATTTTGAATCATCAATATTGTACGAATAAAAAAAATCGCCATAAATATAATCTGTGAGATAATCGCAAAATTCATCTGCTTTTTCTGATACCTCCTCTGGTAGTCCGCCCGCATTTTTAAGTGCTTCTACTGTAAGCAATAATGTTTTAACCTGCTCATTATATTCAATTTGTTTTTTCATTTTTCTAGCAACCTTTCTTTCATATATTAAAGAATAATACTATTCTTAGTCTTATTTTATCCATTTCTACATTTATTTCATTCAAAATTGGTAAGTACATTTTTGCAAGTACTGTCTTTTTTTATTTTTTTCTGCGTTTTATGAAAAAATTCACTCTTTCCATCGGCTATTAAGTGAAGGATTTTCCTTCATATAGAGAAAGGGTGGAAAACAAAATGGCTAAACCATATAATCACGCAGCAGAAGAACTCAAATTCAAAAAGAAAAAAGACGCAGAGAACGAAACATGTCGTAATAATGGCATGAAAGAAGATGCAATTCTTGAAAAAGATAAGTATGATCGAAAAGATTTCAACTCCGCACGGAGAAATGCAGAAAATTCAACAATTCTTTCAAATGACTTCAATTTTGAAAATATACCTGCGCCAACAAAAAGTCCTCTTATAAATGTAAAAAATATTGATGAGTTCACGGATGCACTTACGCAGACTATTTCTCCATTAGAAACAGCTTTAGAAGCATACCAAAATCGAGTAAGAATGCTAGTCTTTTATATTCATCTGGGATTTTCAGAATCAGAAGCAGCTAAAAAAATCGGGATATCTCCATCAACTGCTTCGAAAGATTTAAAAAGCCTGTATACTGCTTATCTATGGGCAAAAAAGCAAACAGATGAAGATAATTGATAAATTTTCTTACTTTTTTTCTATTTCATGAAAAAATCGGCTCTTCTCATCGGCTATATAAGTGAAGAGGGATATTCATACTCTTCCAGATCTTTGAAAACCACATAACAACTGGCAGATACCAAACTTATATATTCGAGCTGGATCACTGAAGCGCCATGATGTAGTTTCCTACGAGCGAGATACTTCAGACTGATCAGCAGTGATTGCTTACTGTGCGATGATGGTATATAAGATAATGATACTTCCTCGATGGGCTCACGCGTAAGATGGGCTGGTGAAATTCCAATGAAAGATATTTTGCAATTATCTTGTCTGACAGTCATTCCCTGTTTCCGGGTAATCAGGCGATAAATAGGAAACACGATAAATATTTTTTTCAACCGGATGGTTCATACTGTCCGGTTTTACATAAGGAGGAACTTATGAAAGTAAAACGAGGTGAAATCTACCTTGCAGATTTATCTGATGGAACTGGAAGTGAACAAAAAAAAAGTTCGACCGGTTCTTATCATACAAAATAATCTTGGAAACAAATACAGTCCAACAACAATCGTTGCCTGTTTATCTTCCAAGACAATTACAAAAGCAAATATACCAACGCATTATCACTTGCCAGAGATTGATGGTTTACGCTATAGATCTATGGTTTTATGTGAACAGATACGTGTTATAGACAAAAATCGTCTCATGCGTAAACTTGCCAAACTATCTAAGTCAGACATGTATGCAATCAATATAAGACTACGCATCAGTCTGGATATGTCCAGAAGTAAAAAAGGTATAAAAGTCACTCCCTAGACTTTTATATATTGAACATGGCAGCAACCTTGATATCCCCTATGGTTGCTGCCTTTTATGTTTTGCAGGTACAAATCTCAAATTTGTACCTGGGAAACTTTTTTCTTATTTCACTATTATTTGAAAGGAGGTGAAAACTATGGAAAGAGAACGCTTAAAGCCTGTTTACACAAATGCCCCAAAATTTACTGGCAGAAACGTAAAGATTACAGAAATCTCCAAAGCTGTCGGTAAATCGGACATGTTCTTACGCGAAGGCCTGAAACGTGGCATATTCCATTTTGGTTATGCTATTCAGAAAGGTCCTGGTAAAAACTATTCCTTCTACTGCCCTGACAAGCTTGTCTGGGAAGAACTTGGATATTTTAACGAACATCCAGAAGATTTGGATGATATTGGAGAGTTGGATTAATTATGGCTGGATTACCTAAAGGTTACGGTAGTGTTGTCAAGATGAAAGGCAAACGTATTAAACCATATATGATCCGTGTGCCAGATGGAACGTATTTCAACGAAGAAACAGAAAAATGCTATGTACAGTATAAGGTTATAGGCTACGCAAAGACAAAAGCAGAAGCTATCAGTATGCTTGAAAGATACCACGAAGCACCATTCGATGTAGATAACGAAATGACTTTTGCAGATGTCTTCAAGAAAATGTTTGATGAAACTTTAGAAGACAAATCACATTCCACACATATTGCCTATGCAGCTGCCTTTAAAGCAGTACCCGTTCTTCATAATATGAAGTTCAAGGACATTAAAGTGATCCATCTTCAGAAAGCGATAGATAAATCCGGGAAAAACTATCCAACGATGAAGAAAATCAAGGTGATGTATAACGTCATGTATAAGTATGGAATGAAATACGATATCTGTCCAAGAGATCTGTCATCTTACGTCGATATTATTCAGTACCACAAAAGAAATCCAAAAAAGGAAGATAGAAATCCGTTCACGATTGAACAGATCAATACTTTCTGGTCTTTATCAGAGGATATATGGTATGACGTAATTCTGATTCTTATCTATACCGGTGTACGTATCGGAGAACTGCTAGAATTGAAAAAAGAAGATATTCATCTGGATGAACAATGGTTCCAGGTCACTCAAAGTAAAACCGAGAGTGGAATTCGAAGAGTACCTATTGCTGACAGTATTCTGCCATTCTTTCAGAAATGGTACAACTACTCGAAAGCTGATACTCTTCTCTGCACTCCGGATATGGAGCCGTTCAAATACAGAAATTATTACGACAGCTACTGGAAACCGTTAATTGAAAATCTCAATCTGGGATACTACACCCCACATTGTACAAGACACACATGTATTTCACTTTTAGCAGAAGCAAGAGTCGATCAGACAAGTATCAAAAAGATTGTCGGTCATGCAGGAGCGATGACACTGACAGAAAGAGTCTATACGCACCTGGATATTGGTGTACTGATTTCTGCAGTCAATCAGATGTATGTTCCTTCTGGATACAGACAGGTGCTAAAAAAATAGACTGGAAAAGACTACCACAGTTCTCCACCACAGAATTGGTGAGAATTTGCTACATGTTTTGCTACATGTTTTGCTGCAACTTGCAGCAAATTCCCTTCAGCAAGGGACAAAAAAAGCCCCAGAATATGGGACTTTTCCTGATTTCCAAACTGAATAAATTAACGCTTGGAGAACTGAGGTGCACGTCTTGCGCCCTTTAAACCGTACTTCTTACGTTCCTTCATACGAGAATCACGTGTGAGGTAACCAGCCTTCTTAAGAGCTGGTCTGTAATCTGCACTGGCTTCTAATAATGCACGGGAAATAGCGTGACGCATTGCGCCTGCCTGTCCTGTGTATCCACCACCGTAAACATTAATCTTAATGTCGAACTGACCCTTAGTTTCTGTTAAAACTAATGGTGCATTCACTTCCATACGCAGTGTAGCCTGTGGAAGATAATCTTCTAATGTACGACCATTTACTGTGATAACACCTGTACCAGGAGTCATGAAGACACGTGCTACGGACTTCTTACGACGTCCTGTACCCATGTAAGTTACATTTTTCTTACTTGCCATTGTCTGATTCCTCCTTATTTAACCTTCAGCTCAACAGGCTTCTGAGCTGCATGTGGATGCTCTGCACCTTCATAAACGAATACATGTCTACGCATTTCATCGCCTAATTTATTGTGTGGAAGCATACCCTTGATTGCTTTTTCTACCCACTCAACTGTGTACTGTTCGCGCATTACTTTTGTGCTTCTAACGCGAAGTCCGTTAGGATACTGGGAATGAGAGAAGTAGAACTTCTTGAAATCCTGATCACCAGTAATACGAACTTTGTCCGCATTGATAACAATTACGTAATCACCACAATCTACGTTTGGTGTGTAAATAGGCTTGTTCTTGCCTCTTAATACTGTAGCGACCTGAGTTGCAAGACGACCCAGGACACAGTCAGTAGCATCTACAACATACCACTGACGTTTAACTTCGTTTGGCTTAGCCATCGTTGTTTGACGCATAATTCATCCTCCATATGTAGTTTCCGGGGCTACATTTGGCTTGAAGTGCCATTGAAAATTGTATGTATAAAACCCCTTTAAGTCAAATGTTTTTTGTGATTTTCATCTTGTTTCTTCAACATTTTTTCACATCTTGAGGAAAACATCTTATTTCTTCATAATTCTGTGATATTGAGGCAATATTTCCAGAACTGGAACCTGCACTCCTGATGGTAAAGAAAGTATATAGCGTACTGCTTCTACCACATCTTTTACCGATAAAGCACATCCGTTTTCATTACTTGCCTTGAAGTCTGCATTCCTGTACAGATCTGTATCTGTCATATCTGGCAAGATACAGGAAACTCTGACACCATGTTTTCTGTTTTCTTCCTGAATACTGTTGCTAAAAGCAAGCAGTCCTGCTTTTGTAGCTCCATAGGCAGCTCCATGAGGACTGGATTTCACTGCTGTCATACTGGAGATATACAGTAATGTCCCTTTATTTTTACGTATATATGGCAATACTGTTTTTGTAATCAGCATAGGTACTTCGAGATTCGTTCTGACCATGGTAGAAATAGAGGAAAGATCTATGTTTTCATGAATGCCATACCATGCACAACCTGCATTATTCACTACCAGATCCACTTCATGTAAACCTGCAGCTTTTAAAGCATTCATTAAAGACTTTGTATCCAGCAGATCCAGAACTATGTGGTGAAACCTGTCTGTTTCTTCCTCTTTGAAATTCCTGCCAATTCCATAGACTTCATAGCCAAGATCTGTCAAAAGATGTGCAATACCTGATCCGATACCTGAGGAAGCTCCTGTAACAATCGCTTTTTTTACTCTTTCCATATAAATATCTTTTCTTCCCGTACTCCTTTTTTCATCAGAGCCTTCTTACACCATATCTCTACATCCTTTTCATGTGGCAAATGGTAAAATCCGTTTTCACATACATACGGATATTGTAATAACCCACTGCACGGATACTGTTCTCTCATAGTTTTCATATACTCTTTAGAGATTCTGAAAGTCCCGATACTGAAATCTCTTACCTGTTCAATATCCAGAGTATTTACCAGTTTTTCTATTACCGCACCATAATCTTCTTTCCAGTTTCCCACAGGAATCACAGGATCAAGACACACTCTGACACTGTAACCCTCCTGCATCATCTGCTTCAGCAAAGCAAGACGTGCATCTATTGATGGTGTATGATGTTCATACTTTCTTTGTACATAGTCACTGGATATTGTACAGGCAACAATACAGTTAGATATAGCAGGTAAAGCATGTACATTTTCTATAGATGCCCCTTTAGTACGGATTTCCACAAGAAAATCAGAATGATTCTCAGCAAATTCTCCCCATTGTTTAGCCACACCCAGATACGGTTCTAAAGCAAGAAGGTCTGTATCATAGGAGGCACACACATATAGTGGATGTTGCTGTAATACGTTTTCTATTTCTGTAAAGTACTCTTCCAGATTCACAAATACCACAATATTGGAACTTCCATACATTCCCTTTAAGAAACAATACTCACAATCATATACACAGTTCATCACATTACTGCAATAATAGAAATATTCTTCATGAAAGGACTGACATACAGGGGACCCTTTATACAGAAAATCATACGATTTTTTAGCAAGTATAAGCGACTGACTCTGATATTGCAGTCTGTTGGACTGATGCTTACGATTAAAGATGTCTTTATACTTCTGTATTTCAATAATCACTGCCGAAGGAAAATGAGAAAGTATCTCCACTGTCTTTGGATGATTTCGTATTTCTGTTTCCACATAAATATGAGAAAACTTCTTATTCCACAATAGATCGCTCATACGCCTCCAATGCTTTCTTTCCTTCTTCTTTTGAATTCACTTCTTCATACCCTTCCATCTTTTCAGCAAAGGGAATACCCGCTACTTTCGCATACTGTACAAGCTGATACATTCTGTCTTTCATAGCTTTGGTACAATGCAGTTTTTCTGCAAATGTCTCCACCTGTTCTTTTTCTTCATCATTCAGCACAAATGTCTGCTTTTCACAAGACTGCAGGAAATTCACAATTTCCACTATGGTATCCGTATACAAAGAAGCCTGATGTGTCAGATAAGAAGCGGATATCTTTTCACCACTGTCACTGACAAACTTTAAAAACACCATCTGATGAGGGCCAAGTCTTCTGTTAGCTGCCACATACACTCCTGCGCTTTCCATATCATATACTGTTGAAGATACCGGTATATTCCGCTGAACCTCTTCCACGCACTTGCAGGAACACTCTTTCATTCCAAAATCATAGAGCATATCCGGATAATAAGAACGGCATGTATCTTTGATTTCGTGTATCATGTATATTCCTTTTTTCAAGGTGCTGCCTGCACTCCCAAATTGAATCAGACAATCTTCTTCACCTGCATCATAGTGTTCCAGTACAGCAGATACAGCACTTGCTGCAGCAAGTTTTCCCGTACCTGTACAACAAAGTACCAGGGAAGTATCTTCATTTTCAAACACTTCCACTCCTTTTACTGTCTCTTTTCTTTTCAGATGAAACCTTTGTATCAAAGATTTACTTTCTGCGTATAATGCACAAACTATATAGACCATAACTTTATTATACAAAAAGAAGATCCATTTAAGAACCTTCTCTGTCATACCCTTTTTCATGAATTCTTTTGAGAAATGCTTCCTGTAATTCCTCAAACAGCCCCTTACCATCTTCATGCATGTACTCTATGGCATACCCTTTTTCAGTAACGATGATCCTTGCAAGAGGTGTTTGTTCATGACGTGTAGTCATGACATAATACACTGTATCCGCATGTGTATCATACTCTTTTTCCAAAGTTTCTATAGTCTTACCCTCAGGAAGAACATCTGAATGCATGTACTCACGTATCATGGCGTTTTCACTCAGAGCAAGCACCTCAAAGTATTTCACTTCTTCCAATGTAAGCCCATGGGCATCGGCATTTCTGTGTGCTGCTGTTTTACATTTTTTCTCCAGTAACACAGAAATTTCCTCCGGCTGCATTTTTCCTTTACCTACTTCTATCAAAGCGGCACTCATCATTCTGACCATGTATCTGAGAAACCCTTTCCCCTTAAATGTCAGAGAAATATCCTGTCCGTTCTGTACACAGTCTACAGAGAATATAGTACGTACCTGATCCGGATATTCTTTTAAACCAGAAGAATTAAATGTAGTAAAATCATGTGTTCCCACAAAATATTTCGAAGCTTCTTTCATTTTTGCAAAATCCAGTGGAATCGGACACTGATATGCCACATCTTTGCTGAAAACATCATACATACCTGTATGAATACGATAGGTATATTTTTTCCATCGTACCGTATGTCTTGCATGAAAGGTAAAAGGTACTCTGTGTACTTCTGTCACATGAATATCCTCCGGCAAAAATGTATTGATAGCGGGAATCCATTTTTTGTCTGCCATATCTCTGGAAGTATCAAAATGAAATACCTGCTGTCTCGCATTCACTTTTGCATCGGTTCTTCCAGAGGCTACCACAAATACTTTTTCAGGACATATATGGTGTAAAGCACTTTCCACCTGATCCTGAATCCCTGAACCGTCTTTCTGAGACTGCCACCCGCTGTAACGGGCACCTATGTAGCTGACTTTACAGCAATAGCGGATTAAAGACATATAGATAAAACAATCATGCACACAATCAGTGCCAGTGCTCCACATAGCAGAAGATAATCATTTTTCTGCATCTTCAGCACCTTGTATCTTGTTCTTGGGGCACTTGGAGCATAGCCTCTTGCTTCCATGGCATTGGCTAGATCTTCTGCTCTTTGGAAAGCAGAGACAAATAATGGAACAATCAGCGATAAGATGGCATTCACTTTCTCTTTGAAAGTACCTTCCTTCATATCCACACCACGGCTTGCCTGTGCTTTCATGATACGCTGTGTTTCTTCAATAAGATCAGGAATAAATCTTAAGGCAATGGATATCAGCATAGCTATTTCATGTGATGGCACATGCATAGCCTGAAACGGTTTTAAAAGATCTTCAATTCCAAGTGTCATATCTAACGGTTTTGTAGTAGCAGTCAGACAGGTAGTAATCATCACCATCAGTAATAGCCTTACAGCGATATACGCTGTCTGATTAATAGCCCCTGTATATAATCCCCATCCTCCGATATGGATAAGGCAGATACCGTCACGTAACACAAATGAGTTGACAACTAACAGGAAAACCATCATAAACAGCATTGGTTTCATAGATTTCCAGATATATTTAAAAGACAATTTAGCTGTTAATACCACAACAGAAACAGCCAGAAACAGTACGCCATACCCAATCCATCCTGCAGGAAAGAAAATAGCTATCAGCATCATTAACATTGCCCCGATTTTGGCTCTTGGATCCATTTTATGGATTGGAGAATCCAGAGCAATGTATCTTCCTAATGTAATATTACCCATGACGTTTCACCTGCTTTGCTATAACAGAAGCCAGAGACTGCATATCTTCAGCACCCTTAACATCAAAGCCTGCTTCTTTCAAAGCATCCTTCATGCGTACATATGCCGGAGGTAAAATATCCAGCTCTTTACAATACGTACCGGATTCAAAGAATTCATGTACTTCTTTATGTAAATAACACTTACCATCCTGAATCACACATACATCATCACAATAGGCGTATACCTGTTCCATATCATGTGTAACAATCAGCACAGTAATTCCCTGTTCCACATTCAGCTTTTTAAACAGCTGCATCATACGTACCGTACCTAACGGATCAAGGCCGGCGGTAGGTTCATCCAGTACAAGTACTTTAGGATTCATTGCCAGAATACCGGCAATCGCCACTCTTCTTTTCTGCCCGCCAGACAGTTCCAATGGAGATCTTTCAAACAAAGATTCATCAAAACCTACCAGTTTTAAAGCATGTTTTGCTTTGGCAATGGCATCTTCTTCGCTGACACCGAAGTTCTTAGGTCCAAATGAAACATCCTTTAATACTGTTTCTTCAAACAGCTGATATTCCGGATACTGGAACACCAGTCCCACATCTCCTCTTAAGGACTTCAGCCCCTTTGGTTTGGCATCGCTGTGAATTTCACGATCAAGTACATAGACAGTACCTTCACTTGGTAATAGCAGTGCATTTAAATGCTGTACCAGTGTACTTTTGCCTGAACCTGTTTTACCGATGATTGCTGTCATCTTTCCTTCTGTGAAAGAGACATCTATTCCATTTAAGCCTACATATTCACTTGGAGTTCCTTTCCCGTAAATATGTGTCACATGTTCAAATTTTATTGGCATAGTTGTTTCACCAGCCCTTCTATTGTCATAGCATCTGAAGTTTTAACACCGTGTTTTGCCAGTTCTTTTGCAAACTTTCTTGCATAAGGAATATCCAGCTGGATCTTCTTCAGTTCTTCTTCATGAGCAAAGATTTCTTCCGGTGTGCCTTCACGTACCACTTCGCCCTGATACATTGCCACTACATGATCAGAACCTGCCACTTCATCAATATCATGCGTGATAGATAAAATGGTAATGTTGGAATGCTTATGTAATTCATTGATTACCTGTTTAATTTCATGCTTACCCTGAGGATCCAGCATAGAAGTAGCTTCATCAAAGATCAGCACTTTTGGCTTCATTGCCAGTACACCGGCAATAGCTACACGCTGTTTCTGTCCACCGGACAATTTGGTTGGTTCATGATCAAGATACTTTGTCATATTTGCAAGTTCTGCATACGTATCGATAATGCCATCCATCTCTTCCTGTGGTACACAATGGTTTTCCAGCCCAAAGGCAATATCATCTCTTACCGTAGATCCTATAAACTGATTATCCGGATTCTGGAAAACAATGCCGATACGATTACGTATTGCATTCAGATTCTCCAAATTCAACGGTAATCCATCAATAAAAATCTCACCTGATTTTGCTTCCAGAAGTCCTGCAAGCAGTTTAGCTACTGTTGATTTACCAGAACCATTCTGTCCGATAATTGTTGTGTAGCTGCCCTCTTCGCAAGAAAAGGACACACCTTTAATTGTGTCCGTCCCTTCTTCATATGCAAAAGATAGATTTTTTACATCCACTATACTCATATATTTACTGCTCCACTAACATGCGTATATCATCCACATTACGCACACGACGATACTCACTCTTTCTGTAAATTCCTTTACGGTCTACAAGAACGCAAGGCATATTCAGTCGCATTGCACCAAGAATATCCACTTCGCCATCTCCCACTACCAGGACCTCTTCCGGTTTAAACCCTGTCTTTTCCAGAGCATATTCAAAGATACCTGTAGCCGGCTTATAACATTTTGCATCCTCACTGGAGAACACATCGTTAACATGGAAATTCTGTCTGTGCAGATTGATACGCACATACTCTTTTCCAACATTGGTAATAATATATACCGGCAAAGTATTATTGCTTAAAAATGTTACAGCATCTCTGAAGAATTCTCCATACATCCAATAATTCTGATGAAGCTGATGCAGCGGCTGAATTTCTTCCTTCAGACGATGAGATTGCTGTGCAAGCTTCAAAGCTTCCTCAATCAGATCATCTTCTTTAATAAACGCTTCTCCAGCTTTTTCTTTTTCCAAAGCTCTCAAAGTGGTCTCCCACCATTGCTTAGCTTCTTCTATAGTTTTAAAGTTTGTTGAAGCACTGAATCTTTTGTAAAACTCGTCCAGATCAGAGTTTTCGTATTTTAATAAAGTTCCTGTGTAATCAATAAATACAGCTTTCATATCCTTATTTTCCTAACGCTAGGCATTATACCATTGTCTTAGCAAAAATAAAGAAAGACTTCACACAGAAGTCTTTCACATCATTCTAAAACATATCCTTCATAGGTGCCATGTAAAGCATTTACCTGATTTGCCACATTCAGAATATCCGAAATAACTGCACCATCTTCAGAGAAGAATCGTCTGGATACCTCCAGAGCCTCTTTGTCAATCTGAGTACAGATATATCCAGCATCTGTCATAATCATTTCAAATTCCAGTAATGTACGAAGATCTGCAAATGTCATCTTATGTATTACACACACCAGTGTATCTTCAGGATACTCTTTCATCAGTTTTTCGTTCTTTTCCAGAACATCTTCAACAAATTCAGCAGAAAGAAACGGATACAGTTCCAGTACTTCTTTCACATCTTCTCTTACTTCCGCAGGATCTTTCGGAAAAGACTGTATCTGAATACCATCTTCTTCATCTTCTTCATCATCACCTTCTATATGTATAGAAGAAACAGGAGAAGATGGATGCTGTTGTTCAGGTGTTTCTTCCACCTTCGCTTCTTCAGCATCTTCTATTTTAATGAATACAGGTTCCTGAGGCTTTTCTTCAAGAGAGGTTTGCTCTTCCTTTGGTTCTTCTTCATCTTCTTCTATTTTAATAAAAACAGGTTTATGAGGTTCCTCAGGTTCCTCTTCTTTATCATCACCGTTAATTTCGATGAAGTGGATTTCGTTATCTTCTTCAGGAGTATCTTTTTCTGCAGATTCCTTTTTACTCTCTACTACTTTCAAAACAATGACTGCTGCAGCAATCAGAGCACCTGCTGCTAAAGTACCTACTATTGATTTACGAAACATACGCTTATTCATCCTTTTCTTTTCCTTATTCTAGCACATGCTGCTCAATATCAAAAAATCATTTGTACAAATTTGTAAAAGTGAGTATTCTTTAGGTAATCAGGAGGTATTACCCATGTCAGGATCATTCATGATTGTCCATAAAAATATATTGCCCGATTTCTTCGAAAAAGTCATACAGGCAAGAGATATGATAAAAACAAAAGAAGTAACAACTGTTACAGAAGCTGTCCACAGAGTAGGCATTTCCAGAAATACCTATTATAAATATAAGGATTATGTGTTTGCTTATGAAGGAGAGCATTCCATGCGTAAAGCCATCGTATCCGTCATTCTCAGAGATGAAAGCGGTGCTTTATCTTCTGTTTTATCACGCATCAGTTCTCATCAGGCATCTATCCTCACCATTTCTCAGGCTGTTCCTGTTTCCAACAGCGCCAATGTACTGTTATCCCTGAACATCTCTGATATGCAGGAACCCATCGATGTACTGATACAGGATATTAAAGATCTGGATTATGTCAAAAATGCCCATCTGGAGGCCGTAGAATGAGTGAACTGTTCTATGCAGGCACCATTGTCATCCTAACTGGTATTATCGGTATCTGTATCGGCATCTTTGATCTTGTCTGCAAAAAAGAAAAGCCAAGAGGATTTGGAAATCTGACTGTACACTTCAAAGTGAAGGATGTCATTGCCTATAACCATGCCGTAGGAAAGTTATGGCTTATAACAGGTTTGCTTATCTGTCTGGATGGAGCACTGTTATTATTACCAGATCCTGAAACTCGTTCTGTATTTGTCGCATTAACAGCCCTGGCCATCTATACCATTTCCTCTATCTGTTATGTTATGATTATTGAAAAGAAATACAGCATACAATCAGGTGAAAACAAATATGGAAAAAAATAAGAAAATTGCCGTGATTACCGGCGCCTCTAGCGGACTGGGGAAAGAATTTGTCAAACAGATTTCCGCTTTGCATACAGTAGAAGAAATCTGGGTCATTGCCAGAAGAAAAGAACTTCTGGAACAATTACAGGAAACTACAGATATTCCTGTAAAAGTGCTTTCTTTAGATTTAACCAAAACTGAAGATATCTATCAGCTGGAAGACGCATATCACGCAGAACTTCCAGATATCAAAATTCTTGTCAATGCTGCAGGAATGGGAAAAACAGGCACCTTTGAAACACAGACACTGTCTTCCATTCATTCCATGATGGACCTGAACTGCAAAGCTCTGATTGATGTCACAAAGATTTCTATTCCGTTCCTATCCAGAGGAAGTACCATCTATCAGATCAGTTCTATTGCCTCTTTTCAGCCAATGCCCAACTTTGCCATTTACAGTGCTTCCAAAGCATTTGTCACAAACTTTTCTCTGGCATTGCAGAAAGAATTACAACCAAAAGGCGTTCATGTAGTCTGCGTATGTCCATACTGGGTAACAGACACACAGTTTATCTCCATCGCCAATACAACTACGTACTATAAACACAAAGTCATTACCACAACCAGTGACCGTGTTGTTAAAAGTGCATTACGCAAGAAAAATGGTATCTGCACACCGGACATTGTTTCCACACTGGAAAGAGGTATGTCCAAAATTCTGCCACACTCCATGCTGGCAGGCATCATGCAGAAAATATCCACACTTTAAGTTACGGAAAATCCGTAACTTTTTTCCATTTTGAGCAACTTCCCTCCCTAAAACCAGAAAAAGGATATAATAATAACCAATACAATAAAGGGGAGTAGATATGTCTGAAAAACAAAGTCTGGTAAAAGAAGCTCTCCGTATTGCCTGGCCTGCAGTACTGGAAAGTTTTTTTGTATCACTTGCAAGTATGATTGATACCTATATGGTTTCAGGCCTGGGCACCTATGCAGTAGCAGCAGTAGGTCTTACCACACAGCCAAAGTTCTTAGCTCTGGCACTGTTTTTTTCCACCAATATTGCCGTTTCGGCACTTGTCGCAAGAAGAAGAGGCCAAAATGACAAACGTAATGCCAACGAAATACTGTTGACCGCTTTACTGTTCACCATTATCTCCTGTGCCATCATATCCTTTGTGACCGTTGTCGGAGGAGATCTTATCATTGACTGGTGTGGCTCCAACAAAGATACCCATGTCCCGGCCGTGGAATATTTCCACATCATTCAGGGAGGTATGATTTTCTCTGTACTTTCTCTTGTCATCAACGCAGCACAAAGAGGAAGCGGCAACACAAAGATTGCCATGACTACCAATGTTGTCTCTTCCATTGTCAATATTACCTTTAACTATTTACTGATTTCAGGAAACTGCGGTTTTCCAAGACTGGAACTAAGAGGTGCAGCTCTTGCTACAGTACTTGGTACAGTCGTTGCCTGTCTTATGAGTTTCAGATCCTTATTCAAAAAGAACAGTTTTGTCTCTTTGCCATACATCTTTAAAGAGAAAATCAGACCTGCTTTTTCTGCTCTGAAATCCATACTTTCCTTAAGTATCAATTTCCTTCTGGAAAATTTAGCCATGAGGGTCGGATTCATCTACACAGCCGTCATTGCTGCACGTCTTGGCACAGAAGCCTTTGCAGCACATAATGTTGGCATGAACTTCTTATCTTTAGGATTCTCCTTTGGAGATGGAATGCAGGTAGCTGCTGTAGCCTTAATCGGAAGAAGCCTTGGTGAAAGACAACCAGATAAAGCCAAAAAATACGGTTCCATCTGTCAAAGAATCGGCTTTGGTATCTCCTGTATACTGGCAGCGATATTATTTCTGTTCGGAAAGACATTATTTGGTTTCTTCTTCAAAGACCAGGAAACACTGCAGATTGGTATTACCATTTCCAGATATATCATGGTCATTGTCCTGTTCCAGATTTCTCAGGTTATCTTCGGAGGAAGTTTAAGAGGTGCAGGAGATGTCAAATACACACTTTTCTCCTCCCTGCTTTCCGTCACATTTATCAGAACTGCCGTCACATGGTTACTGACAAGCATCATTCCTTTAGGTATTGCCGGCATCTGGATTGGTATCCTTTCTGACCAGTTTTCAAGATTTATTCTCTTATCCATTCGTTTCAAGAAAGGCAAATGGACCAGCCTTCAGATATGAAAAGACCGGGATTTCCCGGTCTTTATTAATTGTTTACGCCGTGATGTGCTCCATAGCTGTTCACATCCAATGGCATAAAGATATATCCCTGGCTTCTGTAATGTTCAATTACTGAAGGTAAAGCTTCAGGTGTAGTACCCTTCCCTTGTGAATCATGGAACAGTACTACCACATATTGTGAAGTGCAGCTTGTGGCATAGTCTATAATCTGCTGTACAGGTACATTATCTCCTGCTGCATCAGAAGAACTGCAGTTCCAGTCAAAATACTGATACCCTTTATTCCTTACAAGATGAACCAGCTGACTCATAATACCAGGCGTGTAGCTTGCACTGACGGTATTACTGGAACCACCCGGAAAGCGGATCAGATCAGATCTTTTCCCTGTCAGCTGTTCCACCATATCTTTCACCTGGGAAAGATCCTGAAAATACGCATCCACTGAAGAATATACAGAGGCATACTGATGTGTATAGGAATGTAACCCTATAGCATGTCCTTCCTGATATGCCCGTACTATATTCTCTCTGTATCCTGCATTATTTCCTGTTACAAAAAAGGTAGCTTTGATGCCATACTGCTGTAAGACATCCAGTACTTTTGCAGTATTTTCACTAGGCCCATCATCAAATGTCAGATACACAATTTTTGCATCTGGAGAATCCGCGCCTTCTACAGTAACAGCCACTTCTTCTTTTGTCTCATTACCTGAGCGATCTTTCCCCGTAATAACAACTGTATATACACCTGGCACACTGGTATTCACTTGCGACATATCTATATCCATTACAGGTGAAGGGTCCACGTCATCAGTGATACCTGCAAACCCTTCTGTGGATATCTGCTGTCCCACTACGTAAGTAAGACCTCCCTGTACGGTAATAACAGGCGGCATTGTATCCTTTACTCTTTGAAGACTGGCTTCTTTTTCAGTTACATTTCCACTTTTGTCTGTTGCGACAAGGAGGACTTTCTGAACTCCTTCTTCTTTATCCGGAAGATGCTTAAATGAAACTGTCACCTCTGTCTGATCTTCCACACTTTCTACAAACATCTCTGCAGAAACCTCTTCCACCGTATCCGTACTGATCATTTCCTTTACATGCATTACAGGTGGCTGTATGTCCTTCACTTCCACCTTTGCCATAACTTTCTTACCTTTGTAAATATATGTACATGTATAATTTCCCAGCGTTTGCGCATCTACATCAGATTCTATCTGAATATCTTCTTTATTTCCAAGCAGCACAAATTCTATATTGTCCAGCGGATCAAATCTTTCCTGATACGGAACTACCAGTGAAGTTTCTTTAAGTTTTATCGGATGTAAGAAAAGATACGTCCCCAGTCCGATACAAACAAGTACCAGAAAAGACAGCAGAATCACCAATACTCCTGCCGGCCTGAGTTTTCGCCTTTTATGTTTTCTGTTCATCTATACACGTTCTCCTCTTAAAAATGATTACAAATACCATGTCATTGTCTATGGTCACTGAATTCTTCTTTAAGTATACTAAACATATGCAAAAACAGACAGAGAAATACATTACAGCCTGTATAGAAATTGTACTGGGCGTCCTATTTTTAATAAAAAACAGTATTCCATGGGTAATCCTGTACTTTGGAATATTGCTGTTTGCCTTAAGTGAGCCCGTCTTCTGGACCCTCAGTCTGTGTTTTAATTACAAACCTGTTGATACTACAGATATCCCCATGATTCTTTTAAATGTCTTTCTTGCAGGAATGATGATTTCCAGACCCCAGCATTTTATGAAATATATCTACCTGTTACTGGGTTTCTGGTTATTGTGCAGAACACTGTTATCCTTTATTGATGTCTATGTCTTAAAAACAGATAAGCAGGCAGGAGCAGGATTCAGATTCCTGCAGGGATGTTTTTCCTTATTTCTGGGTATTTCCCTTCTGTTTCAGAACTTTCCATTACTATCTTTCTTTACAGGAGGTTTCTTTCTGTTTGAAGGGTTACGTAATTTCTTTGATACATACAGCTTGCAATATCCTGATTCCTATATAGGCAGGCACTGTCATTTTTCTGTTTCAGCCCCTTTATTCTTAAGTGCCCTGTATCCTATACATACCTACGTTTCCTTAAATGCCTTACATACAGAATCTTCTGATGAAAATACAAACGCTGATTTATGGATCCACCTGTATATACGCGGAAAGGGATTTGAATCTCTTGGACATATGGATATCAGCTATCAGGGCACCATCTATTCCTATGGATGTCATGACCCCTTACACAGAACACTCGGAGGATCTCTTGGAGATGGTGTACTGATTGAAGCAGATGAACAGGAATTCTTAAACATATCTTCAGAAAAAGATGAAAAGATGATTATCAGTTATGGTTTACAGCTTTGTGAGGAAGACAGAAAACGTTTTGAAGCCAACCTTCAGAAACTGAAAGAAAGAACTGTCCCATGGCATTGTGCCTATGAAACAGATCACAAATCTGAAGATTACGCTTCAAGAGTCTATAAAGCCACACATTGTAAGTTATACAAATTTACAAGCGGCAAATTCAAAACCTATTTTGTAGCCACCACCAATTGTGTTCTTCTGGCAGATTCTTTAATCCATACCAAAGACTTTAAACTCGTGTCTCCAACAGGTATGATTACTCCAGGAAGTTATCTTGCCTTTCTCGACCAGGCCTACCACCAAAAGACAAAAGTCATTGCCAGAACACTGCGTAAAGTAAGCATTTAAAAAGCCCGAGAAATGAATACTCGAGCTTTTTCAAACTAGTTTACAGCGTCTTTGGCTTTTGTCTGCCATACATTGACAACTTCAAAGCCTGCATTTTTCAAAACATCTGTCATCTTTTCCACAGATACTTCCCCTGTAGCACGAATAACTACTTCAGACTGTCTTTCTATGGATTTGTAGACACCTACATTTTCAATATTGGCATCTTCTGCAGCAAACAGATGACATACTTTTTCAAATTCCCCAGGAACATCTTCCACCTTGATAACAAAACGTGTACCCTGATGTCGATACCCTGTCAGAGAAAGGAATGCCTTAAACAAATCCTTCTCTGTAATAACGCCTATCACTCGTTTGTTTTCATCAATGACAGGCAATACATTGATACCATTGTCCAGCATGATTTCCGCAGCTTCTTCAATCCATGCCTCAGGAGAAACAGTCTTTACATCCTTAATCATGATATCTTTGGCATACGTTCTGGATAACAGATAATTGAGTTCATAAATGGATAAAGATGTGGATCCCTTTCCAGAATTTTCATTAATCAAACCTTCTGTCAGCAATCCTGCAAGTTTACCATCTTTGGTAACAGGCAAACGGTGAAAATGATTTTTGCCCATAATTTCCAAAGCTCTGGATAAAGATACTTCAGGATCTACAGTAATCGGGTCATACGTCATATGGTCTTTTACATACATAACAATCAACCTCCTAAATAGGCTTTTCTGACCTGCTCGCTGGCAGACAGCTCTTCGCCTGTTCCTTCCAATGTAATTTTACCGGTTTCAAGAACATAGGCACGGTCAGCTATTGCCAATGCCATCTTAGCGTTCTGTTCTACTAATAAGATTGTAGTACCTTTTCTGTTAATTTCCTCAATAATTCTGAAAATTTCTTTAACAAGTAAAGGAGATAAGCCCATGGAAGGTTCATCCAGCAATAAAATCTTAGGTCTGGCCATTAAAGCTCTGCCCATGGCAAGCATCTGCTGTTCCCCTCCGGATAATGTACCTGCAGGCTGATTTTCTCTTTCACGAAGACGAGGAAACAGATCATAGACATATTTCAGGTCTTTTTCTATTTCCGCTTTATCTTTTCTGTAGTAAGCACCCAACAGAAGATTTTCCTTTACAGACTGTTCTGCAAATACTCTTCTTCCTTCAGGCACCTGTGCTAAACCAAGTGTGACTATCTTATGAGAAGGTGTCTTGATAAGATCTGTTCCATTTAAGGTAATTGAACCTTCGGATGGTTTGATCAGCCCACTGATAGCATGCATGGTTGTTGTTTTTCCTGCACCGTTAGAACCAATCAATGTGACGATTTCTCCGTCATTGACATGGAAGGAGATACCCTTGATAGCTTCAATCATGCCATAGCGCACAACCAGATTTTTTATTTCCAGCATAGTTCGTACCTCACTCTCCTATGTATGCCTTAATGACTTCTTTATTGGACTGAATTTCAGATGGAAGTCCCTGTGCCAGTACCTGACCAAAGTTCAATACAGTAATTCTTTCACAGATACCCATAACCAGTTTCATATCATGTTCAATCAGTAAAATAGAGATAGGGAAAGTATCACGAATCTTACGAATCATGGCCATGAGTTCTTCTGTTTCCTGTGGGTTCATACCTGCAGCAGGTTCATCCAGCAATAATAATTTCGGGTTAGTTGCAAGAGCTCTTGCAATCTCGAGTCTTCTTTGCGCACCATATGGAAGATTACTGGCAATGGTATCCGCAAAAGTATCCAGGCCAAAAATCTTTAACAGATCCATAGCTTTCTGTGTGGCTTGCTTTTCCTGTGCATAGTAGGAAGGAAGTCTTAAAACAGCAGAAAGCAAAGAATATTTTGTGGTCGCATGCATGCCGGTTTTTACATTATCAAGAACAGACATATTGGCAAACAGACGGATATTCTGAAAAGTACGCGCCACACCGGCTTTATTAGCCTGTACGGGATTCAACTTTGCCATATCCGTACCATCAATTTTGATTGTACCTCTTGTTGGCTGATAGACTTTGGTCAGCATGTTGAATACAGTTGTCTTACCTGCACCGTTAGGACCAATCAGTCCATAGATTTCCCCTCTGTAAATATCCATATCCAGATTATTTACAGCAGTCAGACCACCAAAATCAATACCAAGGTCTCTGACTTCCAGGATCTTTTCACGTGTTTCACTCATGTGCACCAGCCCCCTTCTGTCTTCTCTTTAGTTTAGCAAAGAAGATCTTAATGGATGTATTGTTTGTCACAAGCATCATCACAATCAGAACCACTGCATACACCAGCATTCTGTAACCGGATAAAAATCTCAGCATTTCCGGTAATAATACAAGAACAGAAGTAGCTACAATCGTTCCTGTCATATTTCCAAGACCGCCAAGTACCACATAGACAAGAATTAAAATAGAAGTATTAAAATCAAACTTTGTGGCCGCAACAGAAGCATAGTTCATCATATATAACGCACCTGCAAGACCTCCAAGAGCACTGGAAACCACAAAGGCAAGTGTCTTGGCATGTGATACATGGATACCTACGGTTTCCGCCGCAATCTTATTATCACGACATGCCTGAATAGCTCTTCCTTCCTTACTGTAAATAAGGTTATACACAACAGCAAGAGATAACACCACAAGAATCACACCGATGGTAAAGGTGGAAACTGTAGTATTTCCTGTCACACCCATAGGACCGGAAATAATAACTTTACCGCCTTCTGCTAACTGCATGGTGTTATTGATAAAGGAAAAATGTACACCGGCACTGTCAACACCAACATACAGGTTATTGATTAAAGACATGATAATCTGACCAAATGCCAGAGTCACAATAGCAAGATAGTCCCCTTCCAGTTTTAATACAGGAATGGAAATCAGCCATCCGATAAAGCCCGCAATCAAGGCACCGGCAATAAGACACAGAATAAGTCTTGCAATATCATTGGAAACAGTATTTAAAAGCACTGCATTCACAATTGCTGCACTGAATCCACCTACAGACATAAATCCAGCCTGACCAAGATTCAGTTCTCCTGAAATACCCACATTCATATTTAAGCCAATTGCGGCAATTACATAACAGCAAACCGGTACCAGCAAACTGGAAATCATACGTGGAATACTGCCTGCAGACTGTAAAATACTGACAACCACATAGGCAACCAACACTAACGCAAAGGACAGTGTACGACCTCTTAACTTTGGTCCGAATAAAGATTTTATCAACTTCATAAACTTCACCTATACCTTTACTTTCACTTTCTTGCCCAATAATCCTGTAGGTCTTATCAGTAATACAACAATCAGTACCATAAATACAATGGCATCGGATAACTGTGTAGAAATATAGGCACGTGCCATGATTTCAATAACACCTAAAACAAGTCCACCAAGAAAAGCTCCTGGAATACTGCCGATACCACCAAGTACTGCAGCAGTAAATGCCTTAATACCAGGTAAAGAGCCTAGTGTTGGATACACAGATGGATAGGTAGCACACAATAAGACAGCCGCAATAGCTGCAAGGCCTGAGCCAATAGCAAAGGTAACAGAAATAATTCTGTTCACATTAATGCCCATTAAAGCAGAGGCGCCTTTGTCTTCAGAACAGGCTCTCATAGCACGTCCTGTCTTTGTTTTATTAATAAACATTGTAAGTACCACCATGATGGCAATACATGTAAAAATCGTAATTAAAGTCAGATACGGAATACTTAATCCGCCAATCTTCAAAGAACCGCTTAATACATTCGGAAATATCTTTGTATCTGTACCAAACATCAGCATGGCAGCATTCTGCAGGAAATAAGACACACCGATAGCAGTGATCAATACAGATAATGAAGAAGCTTCACGTAATGGTTTATAGGCAAGTCTTTCGATAACCACACCCAGTACAGTGCACACAATTGTAGAAACAAGTACTGCCACAAGTACAGGCATACCGTAACTGCTCATGGCATAATAGGTGACAAATGCACCAACCATAATGATATCTCCATGAGCAAAGTTCAGCATTTTTGCAATACCATACACCATGGAATAGCCTAATGCGATAATAGCATAGACACTTCCAAGGCCAAGGCCACTGATGAGATAGGATAAAAACGCCATAGTTCATGTCCTCCTTATATAACAACAAAGAAGGCTGTCAGCATCCACGCAGTTAACAGCCTTCGTGCGTCAAAATATTTTATTCAGCGCTGACGTAAGCACCATCCTGTATAACAACAGCCTTAGGAGCCTTAGTTACTTCACCACTTTCATTCCATGTAACATCAGTACCTGTTAAACCATTGAATGTCATGGAAGTAAACTGTTCTACAAGAGCTGCGGTAATATCAGATGTGGAATCACTAGGAGATACGCCTGAAGCTTCCAGTGCCTGAGCAATAGCATATACACAGTCATATGCATCTGCGGCAAACTGAATTGGTGTTTCACCATAAGCTTCCTGATAGTTCTTTACAAAGTTCTGTGTCTTTTCATCTTTAGCATCAGTGGAGAATGGTGTTAACATGTAGAGACCTTCAGCTAAGGAAGTATCGAAACCTTCCATGGAAAGGATACCATCCATACCATCGCATCCGAAAAACTTCACATCATATTCCTGCTTCTTAGCTTCAGCAAGAATCTGAGAAGCCGGCTGATAATAAATTGGGAGGAAAACCACATCTGCACCGGCTTCTTTACACTTGGAAACCTGTGTGGAGAAATCTGCATTACCATTTGTAAATGTCTGTTCTGCAACAACAGCCAGACCAAGCTTGTCAGCTTCTGCCTTGAACTTCTTATAAATACCACTGGAGTAAGAGTCATCGTTTCTGTAAATAACGCCTACTTTTGTACCGACTTTATGTTCGGAAATGTACTCTGCAGAAGCAGCACCCTGGTTAGGATCTGTAAAGCACATCTGGAAGACATTACCATAAGGATCTTTTTCATTGTCAGAATCCTGATAAATAACTGCAGGGGAAGATCCGGAAGGTGTCAGAGCAAAAATATCTTCTGTTTTATATTCTGCGGAAACTGCCTGTCCTGCACCGGATGTTGTAGCACCGATAGATACCTGCATACCCCAGTCAACAAGATTGTTGAAAGCAGTAACTGCTTTTTCACCATCTGCCTGGTCATCCTGGTAGTTCAGTTCAAGCTGAACCTTTCCTTCTGCATTGATTTCCTTTACAGCAAGTTCTGCACCATGCTGTACAGCAAGTCCGTATACTGCAGCATCACCTGTAGTAGGTCCGGAACCACCTAATTTAAATGCTTCACCTGTTGTGGATGCAGTACCTTTTGCATCATCACCTGATTTTGAGGAACAAGCTGCAAGTGACATAGCCATGACTGCAGCTAATCCTCCTTTCAATACTTTTTCTAATTTCATACACTAATCCCTCTCTCTCTTTTTGGAGTACAGTCATTATAGGAGCTTCAAAAAACAGGTACAAGCATTTCTTTCAACTACATTTACATTTTTTCCATGAAAAGTTTTCATTTTGAAACATTTTCAAAAACTGTCATTATTTCGAGTACATTTGTTTGCAAAATATAAGATTTTAGCGCCATTTTCATTCTTCCAGGCAAAAATAAAACCGGTTCTGTTTCACCGGTTCTATCTTCTTCCATTATTTTTCAGTCAGATCTGCACCAAAGTACTTGAGGGAAAGTTCTTTCAGTGTACCTTCTTCTCTTAATTCTTTCAACGCATCATTGATAGCTTCTTTCAAAGAGGTATTTCCCTTTTTCACAGGAATGGCATACTCTGTAGCTTCATCATCCTGTGCAACAATCTTCAATCCCTTTTCACCTGTTGTATTCAGATAGTCCTGAATAGAAGTATCTGCATTGATAGTTGCGTCTACTGTGCCATTTAATACAAGTTCCATGGTTTCCGCAAGTGTAGGTACATTACTTACAGTTGCGCCATACTCTTCACCCATTTCCGCATAAGTGGAGCCTGTGGAGTTAGCACTCTTTTTACCCTTCAAATCTTCAAAGGAAGTAATTGCAGTATTCTCTTTTTTTACTACAAGATCGATATGATCATATGCATAAGCATCTGTAAAATCAAATGTTTCAGAACGTTCAGGTGTAACATCCACACCATTGACAACTACATCATAGACACCTGTATCAAGACCTGTTAACAGACCATCCCATGGGCCTTCTGTAATGACTGCTTTTACGCCTAGCTTTTCAGCCACTTTTGTAGCAACTTCCACATCATATCCTACAAGATTGTCATCTTTATCATGATAGGAAAACGGTTGCCAGTCTCCTTCCAGACCAATTTTTAATTCTCCGGATGCCTGCACATCTTTTAAAGATGTATCTTCTGACTTAGATGAGCACCCTGCAAGAGTGGCAAGTAATGCTGCACTTAATACTGCTTTAGATACTTTTTTCACGTTCGTTCCTCCCTTTATATCTTTTCTTCCAGTCTTAAAAATTCTCTTGTACGTTCCTTCTTCGGATTTCTGAAGAATTCTTTGGATTCTCCTTCTTCACAGATAACCCCGTTTTCCATGAAGATCGTATGGTTACTGACATCACGTGCAAAAGACATTTCATGTGTTACCACAATCATCGTTCTGCCTTCCTTTGCAAGATCTTTCATGACATTCAGCACTTCTCCGATAAGCTCTGGATCCAGAGCACTGGTTGGTTCATCAAAATAAATAATTTCAGGATCAGGTGCCAGCGCTCTTGCAATTGCAACACGCTGTTGCTGTCCTCCGGACAGCTGAGAAGGATAATAGTCTGCTCTATCTGCCATTCCTACCTTTTCCAGCATTTCCATACCAATCTTATTTGCTTCTTCCTTTGGCATTTTTCTTACGGTAATCAATCCCTGTGTGACATTCTGTAAAGCTGTCTTATTCGCAAACAGATTATAGTTTTGAAAGACAAATCCTGTATGCAAACGAATCTCTGCAATTTCTTTTTTTGAAATAGTCTTGAAGTCATGCGTTTTACCATCAAAAGTAATACTTCCCTCATCTGCTTTTTCCAGAAAATTTATGCATCTCAGTAATGTGGTCTTGCCTGAGCCACTTGGTCCCAGTATCGCCACCACATCACCTTTTTCCACTTTCAGATCCACACCCTTTAAAACTTCCAGATTTCCAAAGGCTTTGTGAATGCCGGTGATTTCCAATACAGACATATTACTTAGCCTCCTTTGCTTCATAACGGTTCAGACGTTTTTCAATCTTTCCCTGCAGCCATGTAATCACACTGCAAAACAGCAGATATACCACAGCCACTTCAATATACAATGCCAGAAATTTATAGGTTCTTCCTGCAATTCTCTGTGTTGTCATAAACATTTCCACTACAGTGATATTTGCCGCAAGAGAAGTATCTTTCACAAGAGAAATCAGAGAATTGCTCAATCCTGGAAAAGCTGTTCTGAAAGCCTGAGGCAGAACAATATGTACCATAATCTGTACAAAGTTCATTCCTGTACAATATCCTGCTTCTGTCTGTCCTTTAGGAACTGCCTCCAGAGCACCACGTAAAGTTTCTGCCATATAGGCACCTTCACACAAAGAGAAGCCTATGGTTGCGGCGTATAAAGGATCAATACGTATTCCAAGCGTAGGCAATCCGTAAAAGATAATAAATAACTGTACCAGTAATGGTGTCCCTCTGATCAGCCAAATGTATACTCTGACGATTCTTTTTAAAACAGGCACCTGTGCATACTGTATTAATGCACAGATAACTGCAATGATAAGCCCTGTAGTAAAAGATACGATTGTCAGAGGAATCGTCACTTTTATACCGGCCATGACTATTTTTCCAAATGCGTCACTCAATATTTCCAGTAATCGTGAATCCATAGTTTCTCCTTTAATTCGTCACTAATTGTAATAAGCTTCCATATTCCTTGCAAACATAATGCCCATAGATAAAAGACCCGTCATGACTGACAGGTCTAAAGCTATTATTTTCCCCCGATTGCCAGCAGTTCATCCTTATGTTCAGGATCTTCTGTCGGTAATGGTACTTCTTCAGGTTCCGGATATACAGCAGATTTTGACAATATTCTGTGCGTACTGGAATTAGACTGCGTAGCTACCACAAATTCACTGTCAGGTTCCACCAGTGCATCTTCTATCAGTAATGTTTTACTGTCGACATAGATGGTCGTTACCATTTCTCCATCCACAAGTACTCTGGAAGACTGTGTAAAATTCTGTCCGTTTATATAATACGAAGTGTTGCTGACTTTCAGCACCCCCTGTATTTCAGCATCTTTCACACCCAGTCTGTATTCTTCATTTGGTATAAATGGCATTTCTTCATCATTACCATAGGCATACTTCTTGCCATATAACAGGTCATACTGCAATGCCTGCATATTGGCAAGGAAGTTAACTTCCGTACCTGTATTTGCCTGCTGAAATCTGAACATCGTTCCGGTATGAATCCCCACCCGGTTCATTACTTCAGCAAGTGCCTGATAACTGGTGATATCCTTATCCTGTTTTTCAAGTCCATAGTTATTCCAGATAAGATAGTTTGTCTGATATGTATTTCCAGCAGTCAGATCTTCATCATTTAATCCCATTGTAGGTAAATGGTCACCATAGAATAAAACAATTGTAGGCTCATCTCTTGCGGACAATGTATCAATCAGATCCTGCACAAACTGATCTTCTTCATACATTTCATTGGCATAGTATTCCCATGCATTGTTTACTGCATCACTTGCTCCACCTGTAACTGTAATCTTTGGATCTTCCAGCACAGGTTCTGTAGGATAGGCACCATGACACTGTACAGTGACTGTAAACACAAAATCTTTGCCTTCCGTATCATTCAAAGAATCCAGGATAGGCTGTATAAGATTTTCATCCCTCATCCATCCGTTATAATTCACATCATCCTGTGTATGCATATATTCTTCAGAAGTAAACACATCAAAGCCAATATTCTTATACACCCTTTTACGGGAATAAAAATTTGCTTCATTGTTATGTATCGCATACGTACCATATCCAAGAGACTTCAGATCAAACGCAGCAGATTCACATGGTTCATCTTTCAAAATACTCTTGAAAGGATACTCTCCAGGTCCAAAAAATCTTAAGGACATACCCGTCAAAGTTTCAAACTCAGTATTGGCAGTACCTGCTCCAACTGTAGGTACTGTATATAAACCACTGGAATATTCCTGACACAGTCTTCTGAAATTTGGAATAGGATCTTCGGAAAACTGTAAATAACTGACTCTTTCAGGATCGAAAAAAGATTCCAGCTGTACGGCAATAATATTTGGCATTCTGTCTTCAGAAACATTTTCTTCACTGACAGTACCATTCTGCTGAATAATATTCTGAATCATTTCAGAAGAATAGTTATTTGGTTCATTGATACCCGTATCAAATAAAGTGACAGATACGCAATATGGGAATCCATAATCCTGATAAGCAAAGGCAATATTTCCAAAGTAGGAAGATAAAATGCGTGCATTCAGGCAATACTCTGTTAAACCATAGAATCCAAAGCAACAAGCCACGATACATACCAGATTCAGCATGTAATGAATCTTCCCTTTAAATCTTGGGGATTTAAACAGGTACATCACCATTACCAGAAGCCCTGCAATAATCAAAGCAACCACCAGGATGATTTCAAAACCACTGAAGTATTTATTGATAACTCCCATACCTTCTGCTGCATTCTTCAGATCAGGTCCGGTTAAAGGTGTCACTCTGTTTGCAAGTACTACGCTGTTGCAGATACCCGCCACTAACCACATACCAAATACCAACACCCTTACAAACATCCTCTTTCTCACAAGAAATACAGGTAAGGTTGTCACAAATATCAATACACAGTTATATACAAATGCACAGGTATGCGTATCAACAAACTGTATCCCCTGTATCAGAGAATGTCTGGCCAGTACTTCTATCACAAAGCACACAAGACAGGAAAACAGAATCTGTATGGCTATGGCAACCGGTGCAGAAAACTGATATTTACTTTCTCGTTCTTTAAATAAGATTTTCAATGTATGGAAGACAGGCTGTAATCTGTCTTTTATATGCGTTAATTTTTCTTTCATCCGAATCCTTTCCGAACTGTTTTTCACAATTCTTTCACAATTCACCAAAGATTGTACACGAAAATTATCGTAATACTATGTGAAATTGATTAAGATTCACAGAAAAATCAACTTTATTGCTTATCCAGTATCTCTTTCTGATACTCTTTGGACAGTTTCAGCAGTTCTTCATACCATGCAGCATAATACGGCTTCAGACTCTCATTCTGAATCCTGTCTCTGTTCTTTTTCTTAATGATTTCTTCCCTTCCACTGTCAAGAATAGGTAAATGATTTTCTATTTTATACGCAATTACCTGCTGTACCGCTGTAAATCTTCTTTCAAACAACTGGGCAATCTGTTCATCGCACAAATCTATTTCCATTCTTGCCTCATCCAGTTTTGTCATAGAGTCTTTATCCCCCTGTTTTTCTTTTATTCTAGTACACAGAATTTATTTTTGAAAATAAAGATTGAAGAGTATAATGCCTTTATATAGTTACGAAAGGGGTGTTAACTATGCCAAACTTTGTTTTTATCTCACCAAACTTTCCTAAAACCTACTATCAGTTTCCAAAAGCATGGAAACAGATTGGTGGCACTTCTTTATGCATCGGTGAAGACCCGTATGAGTCTTTAAGTCAGGAACTTAAAGATTCCATGGATGAATACTACCAGGTCAATTCCATGATGAATTATGATGAAATGTACAGAGCCGTTGCCTGGTTTGCTCATAAACACGGCAAAATTGACTGGTTGGAAAGCAACAATGAATTCTGGCTGGAACAGGACGCCAGACTCCGTGAAGATTTCAACATCAACACAGGAGATAAATCTTCAGATGTATTAAGATACAAATTAAAATCCAACATGAAAGCCTACTATGAAAAAGCAGGTGTCCCTGTGGCACGTTATCATTTAGCCACCACACTGGAAGAAGGACAAAAATTCATTCAGGAAGTCGGATATCCGGTTATTGTCAAACCTGATGATGGTGTCGGTGCCAATGCCACATGGAAAATAAGCAACGAATCTCAGTTAAAAGATTTCTACAGACAAAAACTTCCTGCACAATACATCATGGAAGAATTTGTTCCGGGATATATCGTTTCGTTTGACGGCATCACCGATCAGAATAACAACATCATCTTCAAGACAAGCCATGTTTTTCCTGAACCAATCATGGATGTGGTCAACAGTTCAGATGAAAGTGTGTACTGGTCAGAGAAAAAAATCCCTGCAGATCTGGATGAGATGGGAACGAAAGTCATCAAAGCCTTTAATATCAAAGGTCGTTTCTTCCACACAGAATATTTCCGCCTTACCCAGGATAAAGAAGGCCTTGGTCATAAAGGAGATCTTGTGGGTCTTGAAGTCAATATGAGACCACCTGGAGGATACACCACAGACATGATGAATTTTGCCAACAACATCAGTGTCTATAACATCTATGCCAACATGGCCATGTACAATCATGGTTTATATGAAACTGACAGACCTTTCCATTGTGTCTATGTGGGCAAAAGAGATAAATACACCTATAAGAACAACGATGCTGCCATCTTCTCCAAATACGGCAATAACATCGTCATGCATGAACGTATGCCTCAGATTCTCAGCAGTGCCATGGGAGAAGATATGTTTATTGCCCGTTTCAAGACAATGAAAGACGTTAAAGAATTTGTGTCCTTTGTCTACGCAAAGAAAGGGAATAAAAAGAAATGAAAACAGCCTATTATAAAGAGTACTCCTATAATCTAGGAAGAGACATGGAATACAAAGTCTATGGTCATGCCGGAAAACCTGTCATCGTCTTTCCTTCTCAGGATGGAAGATTCTACGATTATGAAAATAACGGCATGATTGATGCTGCAGCCGCCTATATTGAAGACGGACGTATTCAGATGTTCTGCTGTGACTCCAATGATGTCAATTCCTGGTCCAGCAAAAGCTGGGACAACAGAGCCCGCATTGAATCTCAGGAAGCATATGTACGCTATATCTGTGAAGAACTGTGTCCGCGTATCTTTGATATCAACCAGCAATCTAACGGCGGGCAAAGAGCAGATGGCATCTTAACTACCGGATGTTCCATGGGTGGAACCCATTCTTTAAACTTTCTGTTAAGAAAACCTGAAATCTTCTCTGGATGTATCGCTTTATCCGGTGCATACAATGCAAGATTCTTCTTCCCTGATTATTTTGACGATCTGGTATATGCCAACTCTCCTGTAGATTACATGGATGGCATGCATTATGATGATCCACGCGCAGAAATGTTAAGACACAGAGATATCATTGTCTGCTGTGGACGAGGCGCATGGGAACATCCAATGCAGGAAGACTCTGCAAGAATGAAAGAGCTGTTTGAATACAAAAACATCCCTGCATGGGTAGACTTCTGGGGAAGTGATGTGGCACATGACTGGCCATGGTGGCGTAAACAGTTACCTTACTACTTAAATTTTGTCTGTTAAGCTATACAAGAAGGGCTTTTGTCCTTCCTTTTTATTTCCATTTTTGTTGTTTACAACTTTGAGTTTCTTTGCTAAGATAGTCAGGCATCTGGGAGTATGGTGAAATTGGCAGACACGTTAGATTTAGGATCTAATGCCGAGAGGCGTAAGGGTTCGAGTCCCTTTACTCCCACTCACTTGAACAGTATGTTCAAGTTTTTTATTCTCATGAGTGCTTAGCTCAGTTGGGAGAGCACTTCCTTGACGTGGAAGGGGTCATGGGTTCGAGTCCCTTAGCGCTCACTTGTAAAAATCCTGTACATACAGGATTTTTATTTTATCCATCTTTCGAAAAATAAAAGCCCTTACATTTTATCTGTCACAACAAAATTCTTGTATATAAAACCATGAAAGTATAAAATTCCGTAGGGTGATTTCAGAATGATTGAAAAGATTAAATCTTATGTGGAGCCTAACCACACTTTAAGAAAAATATTTATAGGCGTTCTTTGTGCATTATTCATCGGTTCCATCTCCTCCATTATCTTTGGGACTGCCAAAATCCATGAAAGTTTCGGCGATATTACCTATCAGGGAACTACAGAAATGGAAAGAGAAACCGCTGATGATGAATACGATGAAGATTCTACTGTATGTGATGTAACCTATGCCAATGATGAAGGGTATCTGGTAAAATCCTACTCCTACGAAGAATTTGAAAATCTGAATCAGGACAGTATTACTGCTTACGAATATACAACTGAAAACGGCAAAACTCTGTTCTTTGACCATGAAAATCCAACACAGCAGGAAATTACAGCTACTTATCATGCTCTTGTAGCTAACGAAACCATGAGCATCTTTAACTTTGGTACCGCTCTATTTATCTTAGCTCTTGCAGTAGGTATCATGCTGGTTTTCTCCAAAGCATTTACAACCTATGAAAAAAGCTGGTTCTTAACCATTATGACACTGGCAACCATCGTAGCAGTTATCTTCCCTGAAGAAAGTGCCAATGGTGTTAACGGTATTATCATCATGTTACTGTACCTGCTGGATACATTCCTGAATATTCTCTGTGAACTGTTAATTTCCAAACAGTCCAGATACAACTTCCTTGTATCCGTGGCTGTAGAAATTACTGAAATTGCCACATGTATGGTACTGATGTACAGATGGGCAACCATTGCCACAACCTTATTCTTCTGGTTACCAATCGATATCCTGAGTTATATCAACTGGTCCAAACATAAAGATGATGACAGTGAAGAATTAACTGCCGTCAGAAGACTGAAAGGCTATCAGGAAGTACTTGTAATCCTTGCAATTATCGCATGGACATTTATCGTCGGTTACTTATTAAGCGGATTAAATATCCAGACAGACTTCCTGAATGGTAATAAACAGCTTGAAACAGCCATTATCTATATTGATGCCTGTGCAAGTGCAGTCGGTGTAGCCAACGGTCTGTTCATTTTCTTCAGAATGAGAGAACAGTGGGTCGCATGGTATATCTGTGCAGCACTGGAAGCTGTTATCAACATTCTTTCCGGACAGTATGTACTGTTAGTATTAAAGATCGGTTACTTTACCAATACAACATACGGATATATCAAATGGAGCAGATATATTAACACACATAAAGAAGAAGCAAAGTCCCTATTCTAATATTGCTAAAAACGCAAGTTCACATTACAATAGATTAGTAATAAACGTAAAGGTAGGTATATAAAATGGCAATTGAAGCTGGAGATTTTAAAACTGGATTAACTGTCATGGTTGATGGTGACCCATGGGTAGTTATCGATTTCATGCATGTAAAACCTGGTAAAGGTGCAGCAATCCTCAAAACAAAAATGAAGAACCTGAAGACAGGTTCCACACAGGAAAGAAACTTCAACGCAAGTACAAAATTCGAAGCTGCAATGATTGAAAAGAAAGCTGCTCAGTATTCTTACTCTGCAGGTGATGTCTATTACTTCATGGATATGACAACATTCGAAACATTCGAATTAAGCGAAGAACATATTGGTTTCAACAAATACTTCCTGATTGAAGGTATGGACGTTATGTTACAGATTTTCGAAGGACAGGTATTAGATATCGCACTTCCTGATAAAGTGGAATTAACTATTGCTGAAACAACACCTGCAATCAAAGGTGCACCATCTTCTCAGACTAAAGATGCAACTACTGATACAGGTCTTACAATCAGAGTTCCTCAGTTTATTGAAGAAGGAGAAAAGGTACTTGTTTCCACATCTGATGGCAAGTATTCCTCAAGAGCTTAATTCTAAGCTCTTTTTTATATCATGAACAAAGAAAGAAAGATTGCACTCATCACAGGCAGTGCCAAAGGCATAGGAAAAGCCATTGCATCAGAACTTGCCGCAGAAAATTATGATGTCATCATCAATTACCTGCACTCTCAGGACGCTGCAGAAAACCTGTGCAGAACCATACAGGACACTTACCACGTCAACTGTATGGCACTGCAGGGGGATGTATCTAAAGAAGAGGAAGTAGATACACTCTTCAAAACTATCGAAGAAACCCTTGGTGTTGTGGATATCCTTGTAAACAATGCGGCCATAGACTTATCCAATCTGTTTCATTTAAAAACTGCTGAAGAATTCAGAAGAACTCTGGATGTCAATGTTATAGGTGCCTATAACTGTGCAAAAAGAGCTGGAAAACCGATGATTACACAAGAGTACGGTCGTATTATTAATATTTCCAGCACCAACGGTATGAATACCTATTATCCTATGAGTATCGACTATGACGTTTCCAAAGCAGCATTAAACGCTCTGACACATGACCTTGCCATGCAATATGCCCCTTATGTCCACGTTAACTGTATTGCTCCTGGATTTATTGGTACAGAAACTGAACTGGATGGATATGATGAAGAATTCTTAAAGCAGGAATGTGAAAAAATACTTGTAGAAAGATATGGTGAGCCTGAAGAAGTTGCCCATCTTGTTAAGTTTCTTGTTTCCGATGAAGCCAACTACATCAATAACACTATTATCCGCATAGATGGCGGTCAAAAAGGAAGCTGTTAGTACAAAATATCGGTTTTATACAATTTTAAAAAGTGCAGGACATTTCAAATTTACTGCACTTTTTTATGTTGCATTATATAGATATTCAATGCATGTGTTCCTGTCACAGCACCCAGTAAAGCATATATACTTCACAGTTCTATTCATTCATCGCATTATCATTTATTTTAACTGGAGTGTTTCCTGAATCTTCTGGATTTCTTCTTCACTTAGTGAAGTGTACTTCTGAATGATTTCTACAGGTAAATGATCTACAAGCATTTTTTTACAGGTCACCACTGCTTTTTTCTGCTCGCCTATTTTCTGTCCTTCTTCCAAGCCTTCCTGTTTGCCGATTTCCTTTCCTTCTTTCAACCCTTCTTCTTTACCTTCATTCTTTAATGTTTCACCGTATTCTTTAATATCAAACTCTGTTTCCAGCATCGTTTCCACCTCTGCTCTTCTTAACTGTATTTTAGCATAAATACTGTCTGTTTTTGGCATGGTGTTCAGCATATACACAATTCCTTCTCTGGTACTTTTCCCTTTTCTTTTCTCTTCCCTGACTGTTTCTATACATGCTGTGTATTCTCTTAACGGTGCACACTCTTCCATCAATTCTGTATTCTTTCCCTTATTGATATTTACTACCAGCACTTTTACTTCCAGA
This sequence comes from uncultured Bulleidia sp., assembly GCA_934757945.1. Classification (GTDB taxonomy): domain Bacteria; phylum Bacillota_I; class Bacilli_A; order Erysipelotrichales; family Erysipelotrichaceae; genus Bulleidia. The sequence goes on from CAKVLT010000010.1 coordinate 39,825, forward strand.
CTTTCTTTTAGCTTACCAAGAAGACTATGTGCATCTATCTTCTCTTCTTGTGCATACAGATCTGACAGTTTCAGTATCTGTACCTGTGGCTCTTCTATTGTCCCATTATAGAAGGTAATAAAGAATGGTCTTGGGATACGCATACCTGCAGTACTGTACTTATTCCATCCATTTTCAACTTCCAGGTTTTTATACAGATGATATACATACTGAAACTGTCTGTATGGCATATTCCTGTTTGGGGTAGACTGCTGTTCAAACAGTACCATCTTAGAATCAATCAGTAACGATACATCATTCTTCATACCTATATGCAGTACATCTTCCAATGTAGTGATATGGATATCTGAGGGATCCGTATAAGAAGTATTCATTAAGGCATTGACTAATGGTAAAGCAAACTGAGGATCATTGAAGATGTACTTGAACAATGTGTCCTTATACTTAGCATTGCCTGTAAGGGATTGCGTGACACTGTTATACATAGTGTCAGTAGAATTTAAACTTTTATGGTTCATAATTAAAACCTCCTACACTATATGTATTTGTAAAAAATGACTGAAATTTCAGAGAAAATTTAAAAATTAGTCGGTTTTTTATGTGGCTTTGCAAAGCATACAAAACGCATAAAGAAAACGACCAGAGTATTACAAGCCCACTATGGATTGTTTTGTTTCTGGTCGTTTTTATTTTTCAGGCATTATCAGCTATCATCAGATTTTAACGTAAGCCCTATATATACCTTTTCACCTTATTTATTCTTAATTTTACTTAAAGCCAGCAAAATGGAGAGTTTACCATATTCCAGAGATAAACCGCCCTGCATATACAGCGTATAAGGTTCCACTACCGGAGCATCGGCACTGAGTTCAATCGTGCTTCCCTGCGTAAAACTTCCACATGCCATAACTTCATCAAACGGATAGCCTGGCATTGGTGCTGGTAACACCTTTACATAGGAATCAATTGGAGAAGCTTCCTGAATACCCTGTGTAAACTTTACCAGGTTGTCTTCAGTTTCAAGCTCCACTGTCTGAATGATATCTGTTCTTGGATCATTCCATGCAGGAGACACATTCTTATACCCCAGCTTTTCAAGCATCCATGAGGCAAATACAGCTGTCTCAAGAGCACTCTTTGTAGCACTTGGTGCCATAAAGATACCTTTAAAGAAAGCATTATTCTGATTAAAGTTAGCACCCAGATCCTTTCCGATTCCAGGAGATGTCAGTCTGTCTGCTACCATCTCAATCAGATCAGCTCTGCCTGCAACATAGCCACCTGTAGAGGCAATACCTCCACCAAGGTTTTTCATTAAAGAACCTACTACAACATCCGCTCCGACATGACCCGGTTCCTGTTTTTCTACAAGTTCCCCATAGCAGTTATCCACCATGATGATTACTTCGGTATTCACTTCTCTGATTTTCTGGATGACGTGACCAATTCTGTCAAGTGTCAGAGATTTTCTGGAGGAATATCCTCTGGATCTCTGGATTTCTACCAGTTTGACATCCTTTCTCTTCAGTCTTTCCACAATGGCATCTTCATCAAATTCATTATCAATGAGATCAATCTGTTCGTATTTCACACCACATGCTTTTAAAGACTGAGAGGAATTACCACATAATCCAATCATTTCCTGCAGGGAATCATATGGTGTTCCTGTCAGAGAAATCATGGTATCCCCATGTTTTAATAAAGCAGAGAATGTAAGATACAATGCATTTGTACCACTCATAATATGTGGTCTTACCAGTGCATCTTCACACCCCAGTACCGTAGAGAAAATCTTTTCCAGTTTATCTCTTCCTTCATCGTAGTTGCCATAGCCGTTAATATCCGCAAAATCGGAATACGACACATTATTTTCAATAAAAGCAGATAAAATTCTGTTGGAATTATAGAAACATACATCTTCTATTTCCTTATATCTGTCTTTCAGTTCTATGTCTGACTGTTTTGCCAGTTCTAATAATTCTGTATCAATCTGATCAATTACCATTTTCACTTCTCCTTGCACCCGTATTATTATAGTCAATTTCCATGCACATTTAACAGTAATTTGACAAATATCGTGTAGAATAGAAATACGCGTAAAGGAATACACAAAGTATGCAGAAATTTAAAGTATGTGCTTCTGACATCGATGGTACGTTATGTCAAAAAGGTGGTGACCTGGCCCCACTTACAAAATCAGGCATCCAAAAACTTCATCAGCAGGGAGTTTTATTCGGTCCTGCTTCAGGAAGACCTTTGGACCACGTAGTTCTGGATAAAGCAAAAGAATGGGATCTTGGTTTTGATTTTGATTTTGCCATCGGCATGAATGGAGGAGAACTCTACGATGCCAGAGCTAAAAAAATTGATAAGTATTACTTATTGCCTTCAAAGGACATTAAAGAAATTCTCACTTTCCTGAAGCCATTTGATTTTAATGCCATCATTTATGTCAATGCTTATCAGGAAATCAGATGTCTCAGAATTGATGATTTCATGAAAGACTCCATTAAAAGAAACGGCTCCCATGTCACTACAGGAGATATTGACTACCTGTCAGAATTTCCAACTGGGAAAATAGAAATACAGTTCAAAGATTCAGACAGAGAGGCTATTTTAAAAGCTATTCAGGAAAACCAGAAAGACACCTGGGAATGGGTACAGACATACAGAGATGAAGATCACTGTACATTCGAATTCCAGGATCCGCATATCAATAAAGGCGTTGCCTTAAAAGCCTATGCCGAAAGATACAACATCCCTTTAGAAGAAGTACTGGCATTTGGAGATCAGGAAAATGATATCGGTCTGCTAGACACAGCAGGCTATGGCGTATGCCTTTTAAACGGTGCAGACAAATCCAAAGCAGTCTCTCAGGCTGTTACAGAATACGATGTTGATCATGATGGATTAGGCCACTGGCTATACGATCACTATTTTAAATAATCTGTTCTTCAGGGAAAGATCCTCCTTTCCCTTTTCTTTTACAATAAACAGGAAAGTCCGTCCTAAACATGATAGAATAGACGGCATATGAAGAAAACAAGTTCTATTACATTAATGACCAGCGGAAATCTGAAAAAACAAATACTGGCCTATACTTTTCCTATCCTTGTAGGATATCTGTTCCAGCAGCTCTATAACACAGCAGACGCATTGATTGTAGGCAATTTCCTTGGAGAAACTGCCCTTGCCGCAGTCACCGGTGTAGGTTCTCTCACCTTTCTGTTCATCGGTTTCTTCACCGGTTTTGCCACAGGTGCTTCTGTCATTGTCGCAAGAGAAATCGGTGCCAATAACGAAGAGAAAACCAGAAGAGTTGTACATACTACCGTAGCTTTAGGTATTGTATTAAGCATTCTGATGACTGTCTCCGGTTTCTTTTTATGTAATCCATTATTAAAAGCCATGGGCACCCCGTCAGATGTATTACCATTAAGTAATGCATATTTAAGAATTTACTTCCTGGGAAGCAGTGCCATCGTTATGTACAACATGTTAGTCGGTATCTTGCGTGCAGGAGGAGATTCCACACATCCTCTGTATTACCTGATTGCAAGCTCTGTTATCAATGTGGTACTGGATATTGTGTTTATTACCATATTTAAAATGGGAGTAGAAGGCGCTGCCATTGCCACTGTCATCTCTGAAATCCTGTCCATGGTATTGTGCTGGGCACAGCTAGTTAAAGAAGACTCCATGATTCATCTCAATTTCAGAAACATTCGTTTTCATAAGCATGAACTGAAGGAAATCATCGAATACGGATTACCAACAGGTCTGCAGGGAAGTGTCATTGATATTGCCAATGTACTGATTCAATCCTATATCAACTCCTTTGGTGCTTTTGCAGTCGCAGGTATTGGCGCATATTCCAAAGTAGAAGGCTTCATGTTTTTACCGGTTACTTCTTTCTCCATGGCAATGACCACCTTTATCTCCCAGAATATTGGTGCAAGAAAATATGAACGTGCAAGAAAAGGGATTCTGTTTGGTATTGCCACTTCATTAACCATCATAGAAACCATTGGAGTGATTATATTCTTCTTTGCCCCTGTCTTTATAGAAGCCTTTAACAGTAATCCTGAAGTAGTTGCCTATGGCGTACAGCGTGCCAAAACCTGTGCATTATTCTTCTGTCTTGTAGGGTTCTCTCATGTAGTCTCTGCAATTATGCGAGGTGAAGGAAGACCTGTAGTACCTGTCATTGTAATGTTAGTCTGCTGGTGTGCAGTTCGTGTCACAGTACTGTTAACTATAGGCCAGTTTATTCACGATATTCGTTTGGCCAACTGGCTATACCCGATTACATGGACTTTAAGTTCCATTGTCTATATCATCTATTTATATAATTTCCATATCTTCACTCCTGTTAAAGATGAAGACTAAGTGAACCACCTATAAGCTAAAGACTTATAGGCTTTATGTAGATAACAAGGTTATCTATTTTTAAGAAGTTTGATATTCTATCATTAGATAGAACCTTTCGTACTTAATTTTAAGCAATCCTTATTCTTACAGGCGTGTCCACTTCGCCTCTATGGTATAAGAC
>CAKVLT010000011.1 GCA_934757945.1 uncultured Bulleidia sp.
AAATAGCCCTTCCGGGTGAATCGATCTCGCTGCCAGGTTATATCAGTGAATGTCTTAGGACATTCACTTTTTTTTGATATTAAGAAAATATCAAATAAAAATTTGTATATTACCTGTGAGCGGATATTTCAAAAGGCGCAATAGTGAGGTTATTATGAATATACAGATTGTTAATGATGGAGCTTTACTTAACCAACATAAATTTTATTTTCTAAAGGAGTATGTACTTACTTTTCCAAATCTTATTAGATACTCAAAAAATTCTAATAATGATATATATGTAAATTTTGTGGGTTTCTTTGAATTTCATGATGAGATATTTTTAGTTGTACCTAAGTCAGTAAGGATTTATGAGTATTCAAGGGATTCTATAAACAATTTAGTTTTAAAATATGCCAAATTTTTTGACCTTTATATAAAAGAAGTTCATAGCGCAAGAAAATATATAAATTCTGATTGTTCGGTGTCGTTGAAAGAATGGATATCTAATGAAACAAAATCCTCTTCTTTTTATTCTGTTTTAAAAATTGTTGCTTATTTTAGTTTTGAGAAAATTTTTGAATGGATGTTGTCAAAATATTTTAAAAATCAATTATTTCGTAAAGATGATTCATATTTTTTTAAAAGTATGTTTTTACCTTCAATGGTAAATCTTAGATCTGTGAATTGTTCAATTTATAACTGGGAGGCGATAGGTAAACAAAATCCTAATGACCGACATAAAGATATTATGAGACGTGATTTTATTTTTTCTTCACAAGACAGAATAAATATCCCTGATATTATCTGTGAGAGAGTCTTAACAAAACCCCTATTTGGCAGACCTAAAAATTGTTGTGCTATTATTGATGCAAAGTATTATGGCTGGAACTTCAACTCAGGATCTTATTTGCTCCCTGCTAATCGAGATATTTATAAACAGTTTTTTTATCAAGATGTAATTAATGTCATTTATAATCAAAAAAATATTCAAGATGTTTCTATATACAATTTTATAGCTCTTCCGGATTATCTTGGTGATGCTTCTAAAACAAAATATGGTCTTATAAGAAATTGTGGAGTGATTAGATTTAAGATTCACCCAGAACACACCATTGGAGTGTTGCAAGTAGACATAGACAAGATTATTGATTATCTTTTGTTAGATAATGAAAAAAGTGATCTTCTTGTTTTGTTTATGAGAAATGATAAATTATCACCAATGGTTTTAAGATGATATTGACTGTGTTTTGGTCTATATTTTATAGACATAATTCATTTTTTTTGCTATAGTAATTCGGCGAGTGGGTTAGCCACTCCCTTGCCATATATAAATATGGCCATAAGTCCAAAAGGAGGTGTACAAATGAGAAAGTATGAAGTTATGTACATCATCAATGCATCAGTTGAAGAAGAAAAGAGATCTGCACTGATTAATGATTTAAACGGAATCATTACTCGTGAAGGTGGTAAAATCAACAAAACTGATGAATGGGGAATGAAAGATTTTGCCTACAAGATTGATGATATGACAAAGGGCTATTATGTAGTAGTAGCTTTTGAAGCTGACAATGCTTGCGTCAAGGAATTTGACCGTTTAATGCGTATCAATGCAAATGTTGTTCGTTTCATGATCACACGTGACATTATTGCTGAGGAGGCTAAATAATGATTAACAGTGTTGTTTTAGTAGGAAGACTGACAAAAGATGTTGAAGTTCGTAAGACTGCTTCAGGTCTGTCAGTGGCACAATTTACAGTTGCTTGTAACAGAAGATTTTCACGTGGTGAAAATAATCAGCAACAGGCTGATTTTATAAATTGTGTTGCCTGGAGACAAACAGCTGATTTCCTGAGCAGTTATGCAAAGAAAGGAAATTTGGTTGGGGTTGAAGGAAGACTTCAGACTAGAACGTATGACGATAAAGATGGAAAACGAGTATATGTTACTGAAGTAGTATGTGATAATGTACAACTTCTGGAGAGCAGACAGGCTAGAGAAGGGTATGATTCTAATAGAACTCCTTCTTACACAAGCCCTGCTGTTAATCCATCTTCACAATCAATTGAACCTAAAAATTCATTTGATGATCTAGGAACAGATGATTCATTTGAAATTTCAAGTGATGATCTGCCATTCTAATTAAAGGAGAAGCTAATCATGGCATTCAGAAAACAGAGAATGGGCCGCAGAAAAGTATGTTATTTCACAAAAAATAACGTTAAATACATTGACTACAAGGATGTTGAGCTCCTGAAGAAATTCATTTCTGCAAATGGAAAGATTACACCACGTCGTGTAACTGGAACTCGCGCTAAGTATCAACGCCAGTTGGCAGCAGCTATTAAGCGTGCACGTCAGATGGCTCTGTTGCCTTACGTACAGGACTAATCAAGTCAATAAAGGATTACCGTTTGGTAGTCCTTTTTTTATGTGGTATACTTTTTTATAAATTGCAAAGGATATTTTATGAACAACAACGTTAGAAGATTGACAGATGGCGCCATGATGCTTGCAATCATTGGCGCACTGCTATTAATAAACAGACAGACAGCGGGCATTATAGAAACAACATTTCTGTTTATATTGCCACTTCCTATGGTTTTTTACAGTGCCAGATATGGATTAAAATCCAGTGCAGCTGTTATAGCAAGCAGTATTTTGCTATGTGTAGTATTAGGTACACCTCAGACAATATTTTATGTTGCTGCGGAATCATGTATTGGTGCTTATTATGGAAATGGAATCTATACAAAAGTTGAAACGGATCGCCTTCTAATTACCACTATGGTATTCAGTGCATTTGTTGCCGTATTAACGATGCTTGTGTTTGCTTCTTTCTTCGGATACGACCTTGGAGAGGAGTTGACTTTATATAAAGAGATGTTTTCCAACATGAATGCCCAGAGTGGGATAAATCTGGATGCTATGGTGAATGTAGATAATTTTCTTAAGGAAATCATGATTGTTTCAACAATTCTGTTTGGATTACTGGATGGTTTGGTTATTCACCTTGTTTCAAGACTTCTTCTCAAAAGATTTCACTATGCTTTGCCTCCTGCAAAATCCATTGAGCAATACTTTCCTCATAAGATCAGTGGATACATTGCTCTGGCGGGTATGTTTGGATATATGTATACCATTCAAAAACCTTTAGCAAATGATACAATACAGATGGCAGTTCAAGGTATTGGAATGGCCTGTCTGTTCTTTCTTGCTGTATTTGGCATGATAGGAGTTTATTCTTTTTTGCGTATCAAGTTTCCGTCTGTCGGGAAATGGATTATTTTGCCTATATTTTTTCTGTGTATAGGATTGAATATGTTCATTGCTTTTTTAGGATTCATGTATATCACAACAGACTTCCATCATCGTTTGTTAGAGGAGAAATAATATGCGTGAAAAATTATTACATTTAAAAAGGTTTATTATTCTTGCATTATTATTACAATGCTTAGTTTTGATTTTTGTTGCATTTATTTTAAAATGGAATGTTGTATTACCCATCGCAATTGTATTTTCGGAAGGTGCTTTGATATACTATCTTTTTGATTCTTTTGAAGAATCTGCTGAAAATCAGTCTATTGGTGTAAAGAATATTTTAGGAGCTTCTGCGGAAGAAGCGTATCTGACCGGTGGTGTAGGAATTGTCATTTATGATGATGATTATATGATTACCTGGATGAGTGACTTATTTAAAGTAAGAGGTATTACACGCATTGGCGAAAGACTCACAGCATGGCTTCCAGAAACGGGTGTTATTTTGTCCGGTGATAGTGATACTGTACAGGTATCCCTTGATGACTGTGTGTATGAAGTCAGAAGAAAAAGTGATGAACCTGTTTTATTTTTTCGAGACATAACAAACGAATATACTTATAAAGAAACCTATCTTCATGAAAAAATGGTTATTGGGTTAGCCAATTTCGATAACTATGAAGAAAGTGTTCAATATGTGGATGAATCAGAATCCAGTATGATTAATGCGGCAGTACGTACACCTGTTACAGAATATTGCAGAGAACACGGAATACTGGTTAAACGCTTAAATAATTCCAGATATTTATTAGTACTGAACGAAAAGATTTTTGCCGATCTGGTCAAAGACCGTTTCTCACTGTTAAGCAAAGTCAGAAAAGCTGCTCAATCTAAAGATGTTTCAATTACTCTGTCACTTGCTTTTGCAAGAGGAACAAGCGATCTGGATGAAATGGATGATATGGTTACGAATCTTCTTGATCTTGCACAGACCAGAGGTGGCGATCAGGTTGCTGTTCAGGTGAAGGGTGAAGATGTAAAATATTTTGGTGGAAGCACAGAAGCAGCTGAAAAGAGAAGCCGAGTGCGAGTAAGAGTTATGGCACATTCTTTAAGAGAATTAATCTACTCTTCCAGTAATGTTATTATTGCAGGACATAAAAATGCAGATTTTGACTGTATAGGCAGTGCATTATGTCTAGCTAAAATGGTACATGCTCTCCATAAACCGGTTTGCATTATTGCAAAAAGCGGTGGTATAGAAGAAAAACTTGCTGCAGCTATGGATCAATACAAAAAAGAACTAAGTGAGGAAGTAACATTTGTAACTGAATCTGAAGCATTAAACCAATTACGCCCTTCTACACTAGTGATTATGACCGATCATCATAATATTCTGCAGTCTAATGGAGCAAAGGTAGAAGAGAATGCTAAAAAAGTGGTGGTTATTGATCACCACAGAAGAAGTACAGATATTGGAGTAAAACCTGTTTTGATTTATATTGAAGCTGGTGCATCCAGTGCCTGTGAACTTGTGACAGAAATGATTCCTTACATTTCTAACCAGGTGGATATTTCCGAGCTTGTTGCAACAATCATGCTGACAGGCATGACTATTGATACGGATCATTTCCATGTACGTACCGGAAGCAGAACCTATGATGCTTGCAGTGTGCTGCGTCAATATGGAGCAGATCCTCAGATGGCTAATGATTTTCTGAAAGATACGTATGATGAATTCAATTTGAAAAGCAAAGTTGTAGCTGGCGCAGAGCAGTATTCCGGAGGAATAATTATTGCACCATATGAAGGTGGCACAATGACAAGATCACTGATGTCACAGGTTGCAGACACATTATTAGATATTCAAGGTGTTCAGGCGGCTTTTGTCCTTGCAAATTCTGATACCAATGAAACCTGTATATCTGCCAGAAGTTCCGGTGCTATCAATGTACAGGCTATTATGGAAAAGATGCATGGTGGTGGACATATGACAGCTGCTGCAATGCAAAGATCTAAAACAAATTTAAAAACAGTAAAAGCAGAATTAATAAATGCTATTGAAGAATATAGAAAAGAGGAAGATACCAATGAAAGTGATTCTTAAACAAGATGTAAAAAAAGTAGGAAAAAAAGGGGAAATTGTTGAAGTCTCTGACGGATATGCAAGAAATTTTCTTATTGCAAGAGGGGTAGCAGTTCCATCTACCGATGCCAGCAGAGAAATACTTGCTAAGCAAAAGAAAGAGGAAGCTTTAGAGGAAGAGCACCAGAAAGAAGAAGCTGAAGAACTGGCTAAGAAATTAGAAAAAATGGAATTGAGATTTCAGGTAAAATCCGGTGCTAGAGGAAGGGTTTTCGGATCCATCAGTACAAAACAGATAGTTGAACAGCTCAGAAGACAAGGTGTGAGTGTAGATAAACGTAAAATTCTGGACACAAACCCTATTCAGTCTCTAGGGGTAACAAAAGTCAGAGTTGAATTACACAAAGGTGTAGTTGGTACAATTAATGTACATGTATTTGGGAGTGAACAATAATGCCTAAAGAGCTTCCTTCCGCTTTAGAAGCAGAAGCCAGCCTGCTGGGTACTATGATGGTGTATCCTGGTTCTGCACGATTAGCTATTGAAGAAGGATTACAACCAGATGATTTCTTTTCTGAAGCTAACAAAGATATTTTTGTTGTTTGCCGCGAATTATTTCAAGAAGGTACAGTTGTAGATATTACAAGTGTATCTACACGTCTTCAGGATAAGAATTTGTTAGATAGAGTAGGCAAGCAGGAATATCTGACAAAACTGTTAGACGCTTCAGTCACAAGCTATAACACTAAACATTATGTAAATCTCATTCGAGATAAAGCATTGATGCGTAAAATGATTGAGGTTTCCCAGAGAATTGCAGAAGAAGGCCTTGAAGGTCAGCCAAGTGTAGATGAATATCTTGATGCAGCTGAAAAACATGTTTTGGAAGTATCGCATAACAGACGTGCCGGAGAGTTTAAAGGAACACCGGAACTTATGAATTCCGTATTGGAGAATATTCATAAGATGGCAGAAAATCGTTCCGATGTCACCGGTTTGAAAACGGGATTTCAGGAACTGGATAGAACACTGCATGGATTCCAAAGAGGAGATCTTGTTATTGTCGCTGCACGTCCTTCTATGGGAAAAACAGCTGTTTCTTTAAACCTGGCTATGAACATAGCACTGTTTCAGCCGGAAGAAGCTGTAGCTATTTTCTCTTTAGAAATGGGTGCTGAATCTCTGGCAATGCGTTTTTTAAGTGCGAAATCACAGGTTATTTCTGACAAACTAAAAACTGGAAGACTGACGGATTCTGAATGGAATGATGTCAATGCAGCAGCAGGGGATTTGCGAGCATGTAAAATCTTTATAGATGATAACTCCATGTCCAAAGTCAGCGACATTGCTGCAAAGGCAAGAAGACTGCAGGCAGAACACGGATTATCTATGATTCTGATTGACTATATTCAGTTGATTACAGGAGATAGAAAGAGTTCGGGTGAAAGCCGTCAGCAGGAAGTTTCAGATATTTCAAGAGGTCTGAAAAATATCGCACGTGAATTAAATGTTCCGGTTATCGCACTGTCTCAGTTATCCAGATCAGTAGAACAGAGAGAAAATAAACGTCCGATGTTATCTGATTTACGTGAATCTGGTGCCATTGAGCAGGATGCCGACGTGGTAATGATGTTATACAGAGATGCTTACTATAATGAGGCCGCTAAAGAAGAAGCTGAAAAGAACGGGACCGAAACATTGGAAATTAATATAGCCAAGCACAGAAACGGTGCAACAAGAAAAATCACTCTTGCCTTCAAGGGTGATACGAACTGTTTATATAACTTGGAAAATAACAGGGAGATTCCGGAATGAAAAAGTTTCTGACTTTGTTCTTATGTTTTCTTGCCAGTGTAGTCATAGTGGTAGTCTTGCCTATGATTTTTCCATATTTCAGTTCTGCTTCAATTTCTGATGGAAAAACAGAGGGGTTATTTCACCAGGAAGTGACTAAAGTTTCTGAGACTTCTCACACTATCTTTAAAGTATATAACGAGGATGTTTACGTGGGGGTTCTGAGTTCAAAATCAAAACTTGACAGCTTTCTGAAAGATGTATATACCGAACAATATAAAGAAGATTTTCCAAATTCTTCCGTTTATTTAGGTAAAGATGTGTATGTAACCAATGAACAATCCTATTTTTCCTATACTGACTGTGATGAGGATATTTTCAATTATTTAAGCGAAAATGATCTGTTTTCTTTAAAAGCTTATGAGATTTCTTTTGCTGATGGTACTGATGTTTTTGACAGAATCTATGTTTCTGATGAAGCACTGTATCATTCAGCCATGAATAAGTTTTTGGGCTTTTTCATTTCTCAGGAGTCATTAAATCTTCTGACCAATGGAAAATCCACACAGCCTTTAACCGGCTATGGAAGAAGAGATACAGGTGTATCTATTAATCAGACTATTACAGTAGGTACAGGCTATGCGCCAAGTGATCAGATTTATACAACTGAGGAGCAGGTTCTGGAATATCTCGAATATGGTAAAGACACTGAAAAAGAATATTACACTGTAGAGGAATTTGACACGGTGGAAGGTGTAGGTGCAAAAAACCATGGTCTGACTGCACAGCAGATTATGAATATTAATGCAGATAGGATTTCTGATGTACATCAGGTTCTTGAAAAAGGTGATCAGCTGTGTGTTACCTACTTCAATTCACCTATAACCATTAATGTTACAAAAGAAGCGTTAAGAGAAGAACAGATCTATCCTGATGTCCAATATCATACAGATGATTCTCTACTTAAAGGAGAACAGGAAGTCATCCAGACAGGAAGTAACGGTGTCAGAAATGCTTTATATCAAGAAACATGGACTAATGGTGTTCTGATGAAAGGTACATTACTCTCTTCAGTTACTGTACAGGAGCCAACGGACGAAATAGTAAATGTAGGTACTTTTCAGCAATCTGATGTTGGAACAGGTGTATTCCAGTGGCCTACTACCAATGTGGCTATCAGCTGCAGATGGATGTGTTACGCAAATCATCAGGCTATTGACATTATTAATGTATATAATTCCTATGGTGAAGTGCTTGCCGCAGACAATGGCGTCATTGAAGAAAACGGTTATCATTATTTAAGCGGTAACTATGTTGTTATTAATCATAATAATGGTCTTTATACATATTATGCTCATATGAATTCACCTAGTCCTAAACCGGTAGGTACAGTAGTTGCAAAAGGTGAAGTAATAGGACAAATAGGTATGAGCGGGAATGCTTCAGGACCGCATATTCATTTTTATGTAGGTGTAGGAGGACCATATAACAATACAGACCCTTGCAGTGGATATCTGGATTGTTCGGGGTATTAAAATGAGAATTGATGTTTTGGCCAGTGGTTCTAAAGGTAACTGCTGTATTATCAGAGATGGCACCACTTGTGTCATGATTGACTGTGGTACCACAAAAAAATATTTGTTTTCTTCTTTTGAAAAAATACATGTTTCCAAAGAGGAAATAGATGCACTGTTAATAACACATGATCATTCAGATCATGTGTCACAGATACGACATTTCAGTGATCTGACAATCTATTCTCCTGTGGATATTCCGGATATTGAGGCATTATCAGTACAACCCTTAAAGCCGTTCACTGTGGAAACTTTACGTATTACACCAATTGCGTTAAGCCACGATGCATTGCATACAACAGGATATATTTTTGATAATGGCATGGAAAAATGTGTGTATATTACAGATACAGGCTATGTCTCTGAAAAATATATTCCTTTATTAAAAGGTGCAGAGTATATCATTCTGGAAAGTAATCATGATGTGGATATGCTTATGCATACCAGAAGACCGCAGTTTATCAAATCAAGAATCATCAGTGATTCAGGACATTTATGTAATGAAGACTGTGCGGGTATTTTAGATAAAATCGTAACAAACAAGACAAAATCTATTTTTCTGGCACATATTTCCCAGGAAGGAAATACACGCCAGCAGGCTTTGCAGATAAGTTGTGACATGTTAAAGAAACATACGGATCTCAGTCAGGAATTAATCATTTCAGCACTGGGACAATTTGAAATTACTACAAAAGGGGAAAACGATGAAGAAAGTTCTTACGGCAGTGTGTGCTGTGCTATTGGCATGGAATGTTTTTCTGACAGTGCGCATACATGATATTTCCAAAAATGCAGTAACATCTGATACGAATCAGATTGAATATGAAATCACTAATTATACCAGTGATCTGTCTAAAATGATTTCTTCTATACGAGGCAGTATTGTGCAGGTGGAAGATGGCGCAGGCTGTGTATTTTCATGTGTGGATACAGTCATACATATTTTGACAAGTACTGATGTAGTACAGGATGCAGAAACAGTCAGCGTTACTTTTGATTCCGGTGCAGTTGCCGAAGGAAAAGTGCTTGGCAAAGATGACATAACAGGAATTGCTGTAGTAGAAATACAAAGTGGGTTTACGGCAAGTGCATTAAAGCATGCGGATAGCGATGAGGTAATGGAAGGTGAAGTTGTGATTGCTATGGGGGGCCGCAATGGCGTTACTCTGGAGACGGAATCCAGTATGGGGATTGTCCAATCACAGAGTGTGAATACACATACGGTGCAGATACTGAAAAGTGACACTTCTGTTCAACATTGTAAAGGCGGACCACTTGTGAACGTTGCCGGTGAAGTTGTGGGTATTATTACCAACGAGCAGCAGATGTATACAGAAAGTACTGGTATTAATGATGCAATTGCTGCTTACGATGAAATTGTAGATGCAGGTAAAGTAACCAGAGGTATGCTCAATATTCAATACAGAGATATCGATGGCCTTAAACCATATCAGAAAAATGAACATAATCTTTCTTTAGACTTATCCAGCGGTATTCTTGTGACCGGGGTATTCGGAAATGCAAAGGATATTCTGCAGGTGAATGATGTGATTACTGCAATCAACACAACTGCAGTTAAAGATGGTAAGGACTTAAGAGAAATCCAATATGACTTAGAGCCTTCTCAGGAATGTACTTTAACTATTCTTCGTGATGGAAAAGAATTGACAGTGAGTGTGATTGCAGAATGATCAAATTAGTTTGCTGTGGGAAAATGCGTATGAAATGGATGAAAGAGGGAGTCCAGGAATACAGCTCAAGAATTCAGCCATATGACAAAATACAGATTATTGAAGTTCAGGATGAAAAGGCTCCTGAGAATAACAGTGCTTCAGATGATGAAAAAGTAAAACAGATTGAAGGACAGAGAATGCTGGGGCAGATCAGGCCGGAAGAATATGTTATTTTACTGGATTTGAAAGGAAGGACATGTGATTCTGTGCAGTTATCCAAAACCATTCAGGATCTGTATACATATTCTCATAATAAGATTACTTTTGTTATCGGAGGATCCCTGGGGGTTTCTCAGGAATTGATTCAAAGAGCAAATATGCGATGGAAGATATCTGACAATACCTTCCCTCATCAGTTATGCAGAGTCATTGTACTGGAGCAGATTTACAGAGCATTCAGGATTATGCATAATGAACCATATCATAAATAGGAGTTGAACAATATGAAACGTGGTGCAGGCGTGTTAATGCCTATTTTCTCTTTACCATCCAGATATGGTATTGGAACATTAGGAAAAAGCGCAAGAGAGTTTATTAATTTCCTGTCTGAAGCAGGATTTACATACTGGCAGATTCTGCCTCTTGGACCAACGGGGTATAGTAATTCACCCTATCAGCTGTCCAGTGTCTATGCGGGAAATCCCTATCTGATTGATCTGGAGGATTTAGAAGAACAGGGATATCTGACAAAAAAAGATCTTCAGACATATTCTGAAACTAAAGAGATGACAAAAATAGATTATGGAAAGCTATACAATGAGCGATTTAAAATCCTTAAGAAGGCCTGCTCAAGAGTTACTCAGATAGATAAGGACACATATTTTGACTTTATTAAAGAA
Source organism: uncultured Bulleidia sp. (assembly GCA_934757945.1). Lineage (GTDB taxonomy): Bacteria > Bacillota_I > Bacilli_A > Erysipelotrichales > Erysipelotrichaceae > Bulleidia. The sequence goes on from CAKVLT010000011.1 coordinate 11,264, forward strand.
GAAGGTTTCTGGCTGAGTAATTATGCATTGTTTATGGCTGTCAAAGAACAGCAGAAAGGCAAAAGCTGGGTGGACTGGCCTCAGGAATATCAGGATTTTGAAACTGCTAAAAATTCAGATATCAGTGCGGAACTCCATGACAGTATATCCATGCAGTTAAGAATGCAATATTTCTTCTACCAGCAAATGCTCTCTTTAAAAGAATATGCCAATAAAAAAGGTATTTTGCTTATAGGGGATCTTCCATTCTACTCTGGTCAGGATTCTTTAGATACATGGGTCAGTAAAAAATATTTTCTCATGAATGAAGATAATACGCTGTCTTATGTAGCAGGTATGCCAGGACAAAGATGGGGAAATCCTCTGTTTGACTGGGATGCTTTAAAGCAAGATGGCTATGCATGGTGGACACAGCGCCTTGCTCATCAGTATCGTTTTTATGATGTTGTGAGAATTGATCATTTCAGAGGATATTTCGATTACTATAAGATTCCTGTAGAAGATCAGGAAGGACAGCAAGGTATTTACTGTAAATCTGCCGGTTTGGAACCATTTGAAGCTTTTAAAAAGCAGTATGGTGATAAAGCAATGATTGTAGAAGATCTTGGAGAACTGACCGAAGACTTTAAACAGTTTGTTAAAGAATCCGGATATCCCGGCATGAAAATATTGGAATTTGCCTTTGACCCAAATGATCCGGATGGATACTACATGCCATATCACTACAGTGATAGAAATGCAATAGTATATACCGGCACCCATGATAACCATACAGTAAAAGGATGGATTAAAGAAGAACCTCTACGTGCCAAAAGAGCAGCTGCATATCTTGGAGTTTCTGTGGAAAAGCTGAGTGAAGGCATGATAAAATGTGCTTATGGCTCCCCATGTGATGTGGCAATTGTCCAGGCTCAGGATCTTTTAAAAGCAGATGATTCCGCAAGAATCAATACTCCTGGAGCAGATACAGATAACTGGACATGGAGATGTAAACCTGCTGTCTTTACATCCTCTTTGGCTGAGAAAATCAGCGAAGAATTGAAGTTGTATGGCAGATATAACTGGGATGCCATGAAATAAAAGAAAGATTTTGTAACCGCTTGTAAACTCAGTATAGGTGGGGTAAAATAAAAACAGTCATTAAAAATATTAGGAGGAATGATTGATATGAAACAAATTTCAGTAACAGTAATTGATCCAGTAGGACTTCACGCTCGTCCAGCTACTGTAGCTGTTAACGCTGCAAGCAAATTCAAGAGTGAAGTAAAAGTAGCTTATAAAGGCCGTACAGTAAACATGAAGTCCATCATGGGCGTTATGTCTTTAGGTATTCCTACACAGTCTGAAATTACTATCAGCTGTGATGGTGAAGACGAAGAAGTTGCAGTTAAGACAATTGAAGACGTTTTACGTGCTCAGAAAGTAATTGCTTAATTTCATAAGTCAAAACGGGAAGAACTGAGTGCTTCCCGTTTTTTTTCTTAACCAGGGGTTAGAACGCCCTGATATTTGTAACAGTTCTGAAGAGAGGATAATAATTACATATGTATAAAGAGGAATATACTCGTTGGGTAAATGAAGACCTGCTTGATTTTGACCTTGGTAAGGAATTGCGTGATATCGCAGATGATGAAGATGCTATCAAGGAACGTTTTGCTGTATCCTTAAAGTTTGGTACAGCAGGTTTACGTGGCACTTTAGGCGCCGGTACAAATCGTATGAATATCTGGGTTGTCAGACAGGCAACACAGGGTGTTGCCAACTGGGTAAAGACACAGGGTGGCACACAAACAGTGGCTATTTCCTATGACTCACGTTTAAAAGGATGGACTTTTGCAAAGGATGCAGCAAGTGTATTGGCAGCCAATGGTATTCATGTGCGTATTTATGATGAACTTATGCCTGTTCCGGCATTATCTTTTGCAACAAGATATTACAACTGCAACGCTGGTATCATGGTGACGGCATCTCATAATCCTGCTAAATATAATGGATATAAAGCTTATGGACCTGATGGATGTCAGATGACAGATGATGCCGCAGCCATTGTATATGATGAAATTCAGAAAACGGATGTACTGCATGGTGCAAAATATATTTCTTTTGCCGAAGGTGTAGAAAAAGGTCTGATTCAGTTTGTTGGTGAAGACTGCAAGAAGGCTTTATATGAAGCAATCGAAGCAAGACAGGTAAGACCGGGATTATGTAAGACAGCCGGATTAAAGCTTGTATATTCTCCATTAAACGGTACAGGTCTTGTCCCTGTAACAAAGGTTCTTACAGATATGGGTATCTCTGATATCACTATCGTTCCTGAACAGGAATATCCTAATGGATATTTCACAACATGTTCTTATCCTAACCCTGAAATCTTTGAAGCACTGCAGAAAGGACTGGAACTTGCTGAAAAAACAAGTGCTGATCTGATGCTTGCAACAGACCCTGATGCAGACAGAGTAGGTATTGCCATGAAATGTCCTGATGGAACCTATGAACTTGTTTCAGGTAATGAAATGGGTGTTCTTTTACTTGACTATATCTGTCAGGGAAGAATTGAAAAGGGTACAATGCCAAAGAATCCTGTTGCAGTGGAGTCTATTGTTTCCACACCACTTGCAGAAGCAGTTGCAGAACATTATGGTGTAGAACTCAGACACACACTGACAGGGTTTAAGTGGATTGGTGATCAGATTGCCAAACTGGAAGCAGATGGTGAAGTAGACAGATTTATCTTCGGTTTTGAAGAATCTTACGGATATCTTGCAGGACCATATGTTCGTGATAAAGATGCAATTATCGGTTCTATGCTGATCTGTGAAATGGCAGCGTATTATCGTTCTATAGGTTCCAGTATCAAACAGCGTCTTGAAGAAATCTATGCACAGTATGGCAGATATCTCAACAAGGTGGATTCTTTTGAATTCCCTGGATTATCCGGTATGGACAAGATGTCTGGTATTATGGAGAGTTTGAGAAAAGATGCTCCAAAAGAATTTGCAGGACATGCTGTTGTTAAGGTGACAGACTATGAAGATACTGCATCTACTGGTTTGCCAACAGCAAATGTTTTACGTTATGACCTGGATGACGGAGCAGTAGTTATTGTCAGACCTAGTGGTACAGAGCCAAAGATTAAGACATACTTTACAACTAAAGGCAAAGATCTTGCTGAGGCAACAGAAGAAAAAGATGCTCTTGCTGAAGCACTGAAACCATTATTTGCATAACATATGTATTAAGAATCTATGAATGATTTCATAGGTTCTTTTTTCTGAAGGAGCCTGTCCGGATTTATTTGAAAGCATTAACAGACAGTATATACCATTAACATAAGTCATAAATACAACAGACCAGGTTGATTTTCATACAAAATGAAACAAATTCGGTTTCAATGTGGTGGAAAACAGCTTGAAATATACTTTTATGCCATAGTTTTTTTGTGATTCTGGTTTTTTATGACACCTATTTGGTATAATAGTCAAGCAGTTTTAGAAATAATCATTATGAAAGGGAGCTTAAAATGTTTAAGAATAAAGAAGAGTTTAAAGAAGAATTCAGTAGAAGACTTGTAGAATCTTATGGATGTGAAGTTCAGGATACTCACATTACTGAGAAGTATATGACTCTTGGTAACATGGTTCGTGACTATGCAAGTGTGAACTGGAAAGACACAAAAGTAGCAAGTACTAGGCAGAATGCTAAACAGGTATATTACTTTTCCATGGAATTCTTAATGGGAAGAATGTTAAGAACTAATCTGAAGAATCTTGGTATTTATGACATTGTTGTAGAAGGTTTAAAAGATCTTGGTATTAACTATGAAGATATCGAAAACCAGGAAACTGATCCAGGTTTAGGTAACGGTGGTCTTGGAAGACTTGCAGCCTGTTTCATGGATTCCAGTGCTTCTGATAACTATCTTGTAAATGGGAACTGTATCCGTTATCGTAATGGATTATTCCGTCAGGTTATCAATGATCGCGGGGAACAGATTGAAGTTCCTGATATGTGGTTACGTATTGGTAACCCGTGGGAAATCCGTAAGCCAAAACATACTGTAGATGTAAAATTCTATGGTGAAATGAGAGTCAACTATAATGAAGTGGGAAATATGCATTTTGAACATGTCAACTGTACACATGTACTTGCTGTTCCATATGATATGCCAATGATTGGTGCAAATACAAAGACAACAAACACACTACGTCTGTGGTCTGCAGAACCATCTGATGATATTCCTGAAAATGAAGACTACAGAAAGTATCTTTCCGATGTAGATGCCATCACATTAAATGTATATCCTGATGACTCTACAGAAGAAGGTAAGATTTTACGTCTGAAGCAGGAGTATTTCTTCGTGTGTGCAGGTATTAACAGTATCGTGGACTCCTATCTGAAGAATCATAAAGATTTGAAAGAATTAGGAAAATATGTTGCTATTCAGTTGAATGATACACACCCTGTTCTGGCTATTCCTGAATTGATGAGAGTCTTAATGGATGATTATGAATACTCCTGGATTGATGCGTGGAATATTGTTAAAGAAACAGTTTCTTATACAAACCATACAGTTATGTCCGAAGCTCTTGAAAAATGGCCGTTCCGTTATGTACAGGAATTACTTCCACGTATCAGTATGATCATTCAGGAAATCGACAGAAGATACTGTGAATGGGCATATGCTGAATGTCCGGAAGATCCTGCTATTGTAGATCGTACAAGACCTCTGAAAGATGGAACATTACACATGGCAAATCTGGCTATTATCGGTTCTCATGCAGTAAACGGTGTAGCTAAGTTACATACTGAAATTTTAAGAGATGATGTTTTCCGTGATTATGTTCGTCTGTATCCAAACAAACTGCAGAATAAGACAAACGGTATTACACCAAGAAGATGGATGCTGTATGCCAACCCTGAATTAAAAGCTCTTTTAGATGAAACTATCGGTACAGGCTATGAAACAGACTACACTAAGTTTGAAGACTTAATGAAGTTTGTGGATGATGAAAAAGTTCAGGATAAATTCCTGGAAGTAAAGAAAGCACGTAAAGTACAGCTTGCTAAGTATGTTAAGAATCTGACAGGTGTGGAAATTGATCCTGACAGTATTATTGACTCTCAGGTAAAGAGATTACATGCATATAAGCGTCAGTTACTGGATATCATGTACGTCATCTATTTATATCAGAGATTAAAGAGTGATAAGAACTTCAAGATTACACCACATACCTTCCTGTTTGGAGCAAAGGCAGCAAGTGCATATACATTTGCAAAGAATGTTATCAAACTGATTAACTGTGTATCTTATAAGATTAATAACGACCCTGAAACTAACTCTATGTTAAAGGTTGTTTTCCTGCCTAACTACTGTGTTACAATGAGTGAAATTCTTGTGCCGGGCAGTGATGTCTCCGAGCAGATTTCCACGGCAGGTAAAGAGGCAAGTGGTACTGGTAATATGAAGTTCATGATGAACGGTGCTGTTACACTGGGTACACTGGATGGTGCTAATGTGGAAATTGATGCTCTGGTTGGAAGAGATAATGACGTTATCTTCGGTCATACTGTAGAAGAGTTAAATGAATTACGTTATAACTACAACGCATTCGATTATTACCGTAATGATGAAAGAATTCGTGATGTTATGGACACATTCATTAACGGTTTCTGGACAGGTGATGTTGAAGACTTCCGTGGAATCTATGATGAACTGATTTCCAAGAATGATGAATTCTTTGTTCTGGCTGATTTTGACAGTTATGTTAAGGCACAGGAAGAAATTGAAAGAAGATACAATGACCGTCATGAATGGGCTAAGATGTGTCTTGTAAACATCGCTAAGAGCGGATACTTCTCCAGTGACAGAACAATTGATGATTATGCCAAGGAAATCTGGGGATTAACACCATTCAAATTTTAATCAATAAACAAAACATATAAAGGGAGGAACTTAGATGCCAGCAATGCATGCCTACATGGATGAGTATAGAAAGATCACGATTCTAATACATCGGAATTTCTATCAGGGAAGGAGTGAGTATTTCTATCTCACATCACCTCAGGGTCATTATGTAGATCTGAAAGTTGTCAGTGTGGATGATGCCACCGCAACCAGTGTGTATTGCCTGACCATCGAGGAGGACCTCCCTTTTGGTTTGGAATATACAGTACATGAAAGTCATGGATTATGTGTTCCACTGGAGATGAGACTAATCTGTCAGACAGAAAGATTTTCCAGAGAATTTTATGTGGATGATGTAATTTTTGGAGCACAATATTCCAAAGAAAACACAAAGTTTACTCTGTGGGCTCCTACTGCAACAGGTGTCAGTGTTAAAGTGATGGATCGTGGAGAGACACATATCTATCCTATGCAACGTCAAAAGAAAGGTGTATATACATCCAGTATAAAAGGAGACCTTTCACATGCTTTATATGCCTATCTTGTGGCAAGAAACGGTCAGATTATAGAAACTGTTGATCCTTATGGCGTAAGTTCCAATGCCAACAGTCGTTACAGTGCTGTTATTGATGAAAAAGTACTGAAGACTATACCTGAAGAATCTTTACGCACACACATCAAACAGCCTGTAGAGTCTGTTATTTATGAATGTTCAGTCAGAGATATGACTTCATTTGAACAATGCGGTTCAATTCCTCACGGAACATTTGCGGCTCTTGCTCAGGAACAGACTTCCTATAAAGGTTTCTGGACAGGCATGTCCTATCTTGCAAACCTTGGAGTTACTCATGTACAGTTACAGCCTGTTATGGATTTTGCAACAGTAGATGAATTACACCCGAAAAGAAACTATAACTGGGGGTATGATCCTGCTCAGTATCTGACACTGGAGGGAAGTTACAGCAGTAATCCGGAAGATCCATATGCAAGAATGAAGGAATTTAAGAAACTTGTTTCTGTATTCCATAAGAACGATATGCGTGTCACTTTAGATGTAGTGTTCAATCATGTCTATGATTCCGAAAGAAATCCATTCCATAATACTGTTCCATATTACTGGTTCAGATACAACGAGCGTGCCGGTCTTTCTAATGGCACCTATTGTGGTAATGACTTTTCTTCTGCACAACCTATGGTCAGAAAATATATTGTGGATGTCTGCAAAAAACTTGTCAGACTGTATGATATTGATGGATTCAGATTTGATCTGATGGGTATTCTGGATGTAGAGACGATCAACCGGGTAAAAGAAGAAGTCAGAAAGATTAAAAAAGATGCCATTTTCTATGGAGAAGGCTGGGATATGCCTACTCTTCTGGATTCTAAGAAGAAAGCCTGTATTGTTAATCAGAACTTAATGGAAGATGTTGGTCACTTTAATGATTATTTCAGAGATATTGTCAAAGGCCGTACAAGTGATGATGCCAGATATGAAAAAGGCTATATCACCGGTGCTTTGGACAAAGCCTTTGCCATGTGCTCTGCTGTAACAGGGAATGTACTCGGTGATCCGTATTTCTTCCGTTTCAGTGATGCCAATAAAACCATTAACTCTGTGGAAACACATGATAATGGTACTGCATGGGATAAGATGCGTTCCTGTTGCCATGAAGAGCCAAGGGATATACGTCTTAGAAGAATGAAGATGTTAAATGCCACAGTGTTGTTTTCAATTGGTGTGCCTTTTCTGCATGCAGGACAGGAATTCTGTGGTACAAAGAATGATAACTGTAATTCCTATAATGCCGGTGATGACATCAATCAGATGAACTGGGAAAGGGCTATCATGAACAGTGGGGTTGTGGAGTATACACGTAAAGCCATCAGTATCAGAAAACTTTTAAAGGGATTTCATGTACATACACAGCAGGATATTCAGCAATGCGTACATGTTTCTATTGTGGATAACAGTGTGGTAGTGATGGATATTGACCATGAAGATAAGACAACAAATTTATCCCATATACGCGTTATTTTCAATCCTACCTACGATTACAGGACATATTATTATAATGAAGAATGGATGACTATCTTTGATGAAAATGGGAATACAAGCAATGAACCAAGACACGAGGTATATGTTCCGGGATTGTCAGTTATCGTTGCTGTAAGGTAAAATAAAAGAACTACAGAGAAAATGTAGTTCTTTTTTAGGAGATACGTATGAAAAAGACAATAATCAAATCACTTTGCATTATGTTAATGATTGCCTACGTTCCATGCACTGTTCAGGCAGAAGAAAGAAATGCAGAATTTGATGCTTTTCTGGATGAACAGTTTAGACAGCTGATGGAAGAGGATTACGTAACCATGCATTTTAAAATCCAGGATTATACATCTTACGGTATGGAAAAACCTGAAGTAACTTTCGGAACGATAGATCTGGAAGAAGAAAATGAAGAATTTAAGGAAGCTGTAAAAAAACTGCTGAGTTTTGATCCATCTTCCTTTACAGCAACGCAATACCAGGATTATCTTGCAGTAAAGGACAGTTATGAGGCTACCATTGAAAGTGATACCTATGCACATTATTACTGGCTGTTTACCCCCAGCAACAATACTGTTCAGGGAATTATGCAGAATCTTGTGGAGTTTCCGTTTTATACCCGGGAGGATTATTTTGATTATGTCACTTTGCTGAACACTTCCGTCAGTTATCTGGAACAGGCTCTGGAACTTACTGAAAAGCAGGTGGAACAGGGATATTTCATGAATGATCTGGAACTGGAAGAGTCTTTACAGGAAATACAGGATGTCTGCAGTAAAAAGGAAGATAATCCAATCATTAAAGATTTTGAAGCTGATGTTCGTGCTGCAGATGTATTGACAGATGAGGAAAAAGCAGACTTGCAGATGCAGGTGAGTACCTATATTCTGGAATCATTTCTACCTGAATGTGAAAGGATTTATACCACATTGCAGGGATTTAAAGGGAAAGGATTTCAAGGATCAGATTATTTAAGTGATGAAGGAAAACAGTATTATGAAGCAGTATTGCAGCAAACTACAAGTACTTCTCATTCTCCTGAAAAACAGCTGAAAGAATTAAGTAAATTTATTAAAGAACAATTATCTGTACTGATGGACAATATGAGTGATGAAAATGTGGATATCTCTTTGTCTGATCCTGAAATCATCCTGCAGTATCTGGAAAAGCATGTCAGACAAAGTGATTTGCCTCAGATTGGCGGGTATACCTATAAAGTGGATTATATTGATCCAAGTGTTGTGGCAGGAAATACAGCTGCATATTATTTGCTGCCAAGAATTGATAATTATCAGGATAATGTAATCAAAGTGAATCCAGATACAGTGGAAAATAATGTGGATCTGTATGGCACTCTGGCACATGAAGGATTTCCGGGACATCTGTATCAGAATGTCTACTATTACAGTACTTCACCTCACCCAATACGAACAGTATTAAGTTATACAGGATATGAAGAAGGCTGGGCACAATTTGCAGAATTATTGGCATATGATTTTATTCTGAATGCAGAAGATGCTGCGTATGAGCAGGCTAATACAAAAATATCCTACGCCCTGATTGCAGCGATTGAAATCGGAGTCAACTATAAAGGCTGGGATGAAGATGACGTCTTAGATTTTATGGAATCTCTGAATCTTAACGGAGACAGTGCAGATTACTATTATGAACTGGCTCTGACGTATCCTTACGTATACAGCTCTTATGGATACGGTATGATGAGATTCTGCAATATGGAAGAAGAAGTTAAACTGTTTATGGGCTCAGAATATGATAGGAAAGAGTTTATACAGATTTTATTGAATGACGGTCCACGCTCTTTTGAACAGATTCAGGATCAGCTGGATATCTATACTGACCCTTATGTATTCCATGGGACAAAAGGGTATCTGTTAGGTGTTGGCGGAGGAGTTATACTGGTAACAGGACTTGTGACAGTATTTGTAGTTCACCGCAGAAAGAAGAGGAAACAGTATGGTGCATAATGACTGGTATCCCTGGTTACAGCAGGAATGGCAAAAGCCATATTTTCAACAATTAGCATCGTTTATTCATGAGGCATATGCCACAAAAGCAGTGTATCCTCCAAAGCTTCAGGTATTTTCAGCCTTTGAGGCATGTGCATATAAAGATGTTAAGGTAGTGATTTTAGGACAGGATCCGTATCATCAAAAAGGACAGGCACATGGCATGTGTTTCTCTGTGAATCCCGGTGTAAGAATTCCACCTTCTCTCTGTAATATTTATAAGGAATTACAGACAGAATTTGGATGCTATATTCCAAATAACGGCTATCTTATGCCATGGGCAAAACAGGGCGTGTTTCTTCTGAATACGATATTGACTGTGGAAGATTCGCATCCTCTTGCTCATCAGGGAAAAGGCTGGGAGGAATTTACAGATCATGTGATTGCTCAGATTAATGCAAAAAAGGACCCGGTTGTATTTCTGTTATGGGGAGGCAATGCAAGAAGAAAAGCAAAGGATATTGATATCTCCAGACATCTGGTTCTGCAATGTGCTCATCCTTCACCCCTGAGTGCCTATCATGGATTTTTTGGGTGTAATCACTTTATAAAAGCCAATGCCTTTTTACAGGAACACGGTAAAACACCGATTAACTGGCAGATACCAAATATCTGAGAAAGGAATATTGTATGAAACCACTGGAAACAACACTCATGACACAGGTAAAAAAGGATCATGAGTATATTGTGCACTTAAGAAGACATTTTCATAAACCCTTTCGTTTGTCATAGGCGGAAATCCACTACCTTTAGGTCGTGGGTAGTTGACATGAGTTCCAATATTTCTAGTGGTTCTGTGGTGATGAAAGGTCCAAACAATGCCAGTGTAGGCTGGTTTAAGGTACATGTCCGTGGCAAGTCTGCGCACGTGTCGACACCTGAAAGAGGTGTAGATGCCTTGTATATTGCCAGTCAGATTGTTGTCAGCCTTCAATCTGTTATTACAAGATTAACCAGTCCGATGGCTCCTGTATTGATAGGTATAGGTAAAATGAGCGCAGGGACTGCCTACAATGTGGTGGCAGATTCCGCAGAGCTGGAAGGAACTTTGCGTGCCCTGACACCTGAAGTAAGAAAAAAGATAAAACAGGAAATTGAAAAGATATGTACACTCACAGCACAAAGCTATGGTGGTACTGCAGATATTGAATGGAAAGATTTTACTTCTCCGTTAATAAATGATGAAGTTCCATCAGAGGAAGTACAGGCGGTTTGTAAAAGGATTTTTAAAGAAAAGTCACTGATTACAGAAAGAGAGCCTTCTCTTGCAGGGGATGATTTTGCTGAATTTATTCTGAAAGTCAGCGGATGTTATGCCTATGTGGGATCTGGAAATGCAGACATTCCTGAAACAACAGTGGCACATCATAATGCCTGTTTTGCTATTGACGAAGACAGTCTTCTGACTTCTGTAAGTCTTTATACTGTCTACGCTGTGGAATATTTAAATGGGGATATATACTGAGAATAAATGAAAATATGTTTTTATTTTCTGAAAAGCGTACGTAATATTCAGGGGCAATTTCTGGAAATTGAGAGTTTCTTTGTACCATATAATCGTACTCTGTTGTATAATGTAAGCGATAACAAAAAGGTGCTTAATTAGGAGGCAATAATAATGAGAGCTAACACAATGGCAGCTATGATCCTGGCAGGTGGAAGAGGTTCCCGCCTTTTGGATTTAACTAAAAAAGTCGCAAAACCGGCTGTGCATTTCGGAGGTAAATATCGTATTATCGATTTCCCTCTCAGTAACTGTGCAAACTCCGGTATTTCCACAGTAGGTGTTTTAACACAGTATGAATCTGTATTGTTAAACGCCTATGTCGCAAAAGATCAATTCTGGGGACTGGATACAAATGATGGTGGTGTATATGTATTAACACCTAGAGAAAGAGACCAGAAGGGGCTTGAAGTCTTTAAAGGTACTGCAGATGCTATTACACAGAACATCGACTTCCTGGATCAGATTGCACCGGAATATGTTCTGATTTTATCCGGTGACCACATCTATAAGATGGACTATGAAAAAATGCTGAAGTATCATCAGGAAAAACAGGCAGATGCGACGATTGCTGTTTTACAGGTGTCTTTAAAAGAAGCAACACGTTTCGGTATCATGAATTGTGACTCTGAAGATATGATTGAAGAGTTCGAAGAAAAACCGGCACATCCAAAGAGCAATCTTGCTTCTATGGGTATTTATATCTTCAACTATAAGACATTAAGAAAGTATTTACTTGCCGATGATAAGAACGAAAACTCTTCTCATGACTTTGGTAAAGATATCATTCCTGCATATCTGAATGATAACAGAAGACTTGCTGCATATCGCTTCAAGGGATACTGGAAAGACGTAGGTACAGTAGATTCTTTATGGGAATCCAACATGGATCTGTTAAAGAAGAACAATGAACTGGATCTTGGAGACAAGACATGGAAGATTTATACAGAAGATGTCAATGCTCTTCCACAATATATCGGTGAAGAAGCAAAGATTGAAAATGCATACATCACACAGGGGTCTGTTATTCTGGGGACTGTTAAGAATTCCGTTCTTGGTACAAACTGTGAAGTAGGCAAAGGCGCAAAAGTCATAGATTCTGTCATCCAGCCTGGAGCTAAGATTGGCGAAGGTGCAAAAGTCACACGCTGTATCGTTGCTGATGATGTGGAAATCGCACCTGGCGCAACTGTAGGAAGTGCAGACAGCGAACATATTGAATTAGTCGCTAAAAAATATGTAGAGTGATAAGGAGATAGAAGAAATGAACGCATTAGGTATTATTTATTTCGAAGGCAGTACAGCTACTGTAGAAGGACTTGGTGATTACCGCCCTGTTCCTGCGATTGCCTTCATGGGTCGTTATCGTGTGATCGACTTTATCCTCAGTAATATGACTAACTCAGGTATTGATAATATTCAGGTATACTGCAAGGAAAAGCCACGTAACCTGATTGAACATCTTGGTACAGGTGCTCATTATAATATCAACTCCAAACGTGGTAGCTTGCGTATTCTGTATGGTGAAAAATCCTTCTCTTCCGAAGTATATAACCATGACGTAGCTAACTACATTCTCAATATGCAGTATATTGAAGAAGACAACAATCCATATGTCATTCTTGCACCAAGTTATTTCACATACAGTCTGGACTTTAACGAAGTGCTGAACCAGCATATTTCCAGTGGTGCGGATATTACATGCCTGTATACAAATACAAATGATGCTAAACGTGCTTATCTTGGATGTGATACATTAACTCTGGATAAGGATAAACGTATTGTCGGTATTGACAAGAACCGTGGTAATGCAAAGTCAAAGACTATTTCTATGGAAACATTTGTTCTTTCCAAAGAACTGTTTATCAAACTGACTAAGAAAGCTGCAGAAGTATCCAGCTTATACTGGTTCAAGGATATCCTGAAGGACTCCGTCGAAGAACTGGATATTCGTGGCTATGGTGTAAGAGGATTTGTCGGTTGTATTAACTCTCTGGAAGAATATTACAGATGGAGTATGGAACTCAGAGACAGAACAGTTTCCAAGGGCCTGTTCAAACCAGGATGGCCAATCTATACACAGACAAATGACTCCTGCCCTACAGTTTATGCAGAAGGATCTAATGTAAAGAAGAGCGTGGTTGCCAATGGATGTCTGATTTCCGGTGAGGTAGATGGCTCTATCATCGGACGTAATGTTACTATTCAAAAGGGCGCAGTTGTGAAAGATTCCATTGTACTTCCTGGAGCATTTATCGGTGAAGGCGCAAAACTGGATCATGTGGTTGTTGACAAGTATGCCATTATTCATCATGTAAAAGCTCTTAAGGGTACAGATGATGATGTTGTATATGTAAAACGCAGAGACCGTATCTGACGATAGGAGAACATAATGGGAAGATCTATATTATTTGTAGCAGGGGAAGGCTTACCGTTTATTAAAACAGGTGGTCTGGCTGATGTCATTGGTTCTTTACCAAATGCTCTGGCAAAACGTGGTCATGACTGCAGAGTTGTATTACCTCTGTATAAGAAGATTATTGATAAATACTATGATCAGCTGGAAAGACTGGGCACTATCCAGATCCATTCTGGATGGATTGATCAGCCGGCTACGTATTATACAGCTACTGTGGATGGTGTTGTATATTACTTTATTGAACATCAGCATTATTTTGAAAGAGATGGTCTGTATGGCTATGAAGATGATGGGGAAAGATTTGCTTTCTTCCAAAGAGCTGTACTGGATATGATTTACTTCATTGACTGGTGGCCAAATATCATCCATTCCAATGACTGGCAGACAGGTATGATTCCTTTAATGGCACATGCTTGTTACGGAGATGATTATCGCTATCAGAATATTAAACATGTATACACAATTCATAATCTGGCTTTCCAGGGCAACTTTGGTGTAGATATGTTGCCAAGCTGTCTGGGACTGGATTACAGTTATTTTGACAACGGATCCATCAAGTTTGATTCCGGTATCTCTTTTATGAAAGCCGGTATCGTTTATGCAGATAAAGTAACAACCGTTTCTCCTACCTATGCCAATGAAATTCTGACACAGACTTATGGAGAAAGAATGGATTCCATCCTGAGATATCGCAGAGAAGATCTGTGGGGTATTATCAATGGTATTGACTATGATCTCTGGAATCCAAAGACAGATAAGCTTCTTGCAAAGAATTATGACCTGAAGTCTTATGCTTCAGGTAAGAAAGCAAACAAAAAAGCATTACAGCAGGAACTTGGTCTGGAAGTTAAACCTGACACCTTATTGATTGGTCTTGTATCAAGACTGACAAATCAGAAAGGTGTATATCTGATTACAGATCGTATTTCTGAAATCATGGGCATGAATGTTCAGTTTGTGGTTTTGGGTACAGGTGAATCCGATGCAGAGAATGCTTTCAAGTGGATGGAAAGTGCATATAAGGGAAGAGCAGTATATTATTGCGGCTATAATGAAGAACTTGCTCACAGAGTGTATGCCGGATCTGATTTATTCCTGATGCCTTCCTTATATGAGCCATGTGGACTTGGGCAGTTGATTGCTTTACATTACGGTGCTTTACCTCTTGTTCGTGAAACAGGTGGTTTAAAAGATACTGTGCAGCCTTTTAACCAGTATACAGGTGAAGGTAATGGTTTCTCCTTCTATGCAGCAAATGCTGATGATATGGTCTACACACTGCGTTATGCATGTGAGCAGTACTATAACAATAAAGAAGGATGGAAAGGTTTGGTTAAGAATGCAATGACATATGATGCCAGCTGGGAAAAGAGTGCTGACGTTTACGAAGAATTGTATTATTGCATTTGCAACTGGCCTGACAATTAAGCATAATAAAGGGGCTGGGAAACCGGCCCTTTGCTATTTTTAAACGCTTACATTTTATTTTGTGAAGAAAATAGCATATATAACGTTTACCACTACATTCTGAGGGTGGTATAATGTAAAAAAATAAGGAGGAAATTTAACCAATGTCTAAGGTTACCGTAAAGGATTTGGACGTTAAGGGTAAGCACGTTATCGTTCGTGTAGACTTCAACGTACCACACAAGAATGGAGTAATTACAGACGACAACCGTGTTCGTGCTGCATTACCAACAATTAACTATTTAACAGAAAATGGAGCAAAAGTATTACTTTTGAGCCATTTAGGTAAGATCAAGACTGATGAAGACAAAGCCAAGAACGATATGAGCATCGTTGCTGATTGCTTAGCTTCATTACAGAGTGCTCCTGTTAAGTTCGTTAACGCAACACGCGGTGCTGAACTTGAAGAAGCAGTCAAAGCACAGGAAGATGGTTCCATCGTTCTGATGCAGAACACTCGTTATGAAAAGGGTGAAACAAAGAATGATCCTGAATTAGGCAAGTACTGGGCTGGTTTAGGCGATTTATTCGTAGAAGATGCATTCGGTTCTGTTCACAGAGCTCATGCTTCTACAGTAGGTATTCCAAGCAACTTACCAGAAGGATGTGCTGCTGTTGGTTTCTTAGTTGAAAAGGAATTAAATGTTTTAGGTAAAGCATTAAATGAACCTGCAAGACCATTCGTAGCTATCTTAGGTGGTGCTAAAGTATCCGATAAGATTGGTGTTATTGAAAACCTGTTAAAGATTGCTGATAAAGTATTAATCGGTGGTGGTATGTCCTATACATTCTCTGCTGCTGTTGGTGGAAAGATTGGTGATTCTTTATTAGAAGCTGACAAAGAAGATCTTGCAAAAGAATTCTTAGCTAAGGGTGAAGGAAAATTATTCCTTCCTGTAGATACAGTTGAAGCAAATGCATTTGACAACGCTACAGAAATCAAGACAGTTAAGTCTGGTTGTGTAGATGATGGTTTCCAGGGATTAGATATTGGTCCTGAAACTGTTGAATTATTCCAGAAACAGCTCGAAGGTGCAAAGACGGTATTCTGGAACGGTCCTATGGGCGTATTCGAAAAGCCTGAATATGCAAAGGGAACAATTGCAGTATGTGAATCTATTGCAAAACTGGAAGATGCAACAACAATTATCGGTGGTGGTGACTCCGCTTCTGCAGCTAAGAACTTAGGTTTCGCTGATAAGTTCAGCCACATTTCCACAGGTGGTGGTGCTTCTCTGGAATTTATGGAAGGAAAGGAATTACCGGGTGTAGCTATCATTCCGGAAAAATAAGAAACGTATGACAAGAAAACCTATTATTTTTGGTAACTGGAAAATGAATAAGACTCCTTCTGAAGCTCTTGAATTCTTCAAGGGTATCGAAGGATATGTTACAGGTGATGAAGCAGCTGATTATGGTATCGGTGCTCCATATGTAGATCTTGATGTTTGTGTCAAGAACGCAGGTAAGATTGCTATCGCTGCAGAAAACTGCAACGAAGTAGATTCCGGTGCGTATACTGGTGAAGTAAGTGTACCAATGTTAAAAGAAATCGGTATTACATACTGCATTATCGGTCACTCCGAAAGAAGAACTTACTATGCTGAAACAAGTGCTCACTGTGCAGCAAAAGCAAAGAGATTATTCGCATCTGACATCACACCTATCTTATGTGTTGGTGAAACAGAAGCTGAATATGATGCAGGTAAGACTGCAGAAGTTGTTAAGACAGAAATCAAGGAATCTCTTGAAGGTCTGACATCTGAAGAAGTTAGCAAGATGGTTATTGCTTATGAACCAATCTGGGCTATCGGAACAGGTAAGAGCGCAGATGTTAACACAGCTGAAGCTTGCTGCAAACTTGTTCGTGAAACAGTTAAAGAACTATATGATGCTCCTACAGCAGAAGCAGTTCGTATTCAGTATGGTGGATCTGTTAAACCAACAAACATTAAAGAATACATGGCTTGCGAAGACATCGATGGTGCTTTAATCGGTGGTGCTTCTTTGAAAGTTGATTCTTTCAAAGAACTCATCGACGCTACAAAATAAGGTTTTTAAGAGATATATCTCTGGAAACATATAGGTAATTTATCAGGAGGATAGAAAACAATGCCTAATTTTATTGACCCAATTGCTGAAGTACACGCACGTGAAGTATTAGACTCCCGTGGTAATCCAACAGTGGAATGTGAAATCACAACAGAATCCGGTGCTTGGGGACGTGCAATCGTTCCATCCGGTGCATCTACAGGTGAAAGAGAAGCTCTCGAACTTCGTGATGGTGACAAAGACAGATTTGATGGTAAAGGTACATTAAAGGCTACAGCTAATGTCAACGAAAAGATTGCACCAGCTGTTATCGGCTTAAACGTATTTGATCAGACATTAATCGATAAGACAATGATCGATCTTGATGGTACAGAATTCAAGAGCAACTTAGGTGCTAATGCTACTTTAGCTGTTTCCTTAGCTGCTGCAAGAGCTGCTGCTGATTCTTGCGGTCTTCCATTATACCAGTACATCGGTGGTACAAACGGTAAAGTATTACCTGTTCCTATGATGAACGTATTAAATGGTGGTTCCCATGCAGACTCTACAGTTGACTGCCAGGAATACATGTTAATGCCTGTTGGTGCTAAGAGCTTACACGAAGCAGTTCGTATGGGCGCTCAGACATTCCATGCTTTAAAGAAAGTTTTAAAGAAGTATGGTTATGACACAGGTGTTGGTGATGAAGGTGGATATGCACCATCTTCCTTAGCAACAGGTAACGGACCATTAGAAGAACTCAAGAACGAAGGACCTCTGGAATTAATGAAGGAAGCTGTTGAAGCTGCTGGTTTCAAATTAGGTGAAGATATCTGCTTCGCTATGGACTTAGCTTCCAGTGAATTCTACAATGCTGAAACAGGTATGTATGAACTTTCCAAGTCTGGACAGGGTTCCAAGACATCCGATGAAATGATCGACATGATCGAAGACTGGACAAAGAAATATCCATTAATCTCCATCGAAGATGGTCTTGCAGAAAACGACTGGGAAGGCTGGAAGAAGCTTACAGATCGTTTAGGCGACAAAGTTCAGTTAGTTGGTGACGACTTATTCGTTACAAATACAACATTCATTAAGAAGGGTATTGAACTTGGTGTTGCTAACTCTGTATTAATCAAGGTTAACCAGATTGGTACATTAACAGAAACATTAGATGCTATCGAAATGGCTAAAGAAGCTAAGTATACAGCTGTAGTTTCCCACCGTTCCGGTGAATCTGAAGACAGCACAATTGCTGATCTTGTAGTTGGTGTAAATGCTGGCCAGATCAAGACAGGTTCTATGAGCCGTACAGACCGTATTGCTAAGTACAACCAGTTAATGAGAATTGAAGAAGAACTCGGTGATGTAGCTGAATTCCGTGGTAGAAAAGGTTTCTACAACGTTAAAGCTCTTTCCCAGGGTGAATAATTCCAATTAACTCTATAGAGGATACTTCGGTATCCTCTTTTTTGTGTTTATAAAGCGTCTTGCTTTTTGTACAATACAGGTATGTCATATATTCTAGCAACTATAGCAGCGATTACATTCTGGGGGTCTTCTTTTATAGGTACCAAATTTGCCTATATTAGTTTCACTCCTGTATTTACTTGCTTTTTAAGATTTTTATTAGCCTGGCTGCTACTATTTCTGATACGTTTTTTTGTGGGAAAAGAACAGGTTGAAAAAAAGGATCATTTCTGGATTGCCTTAAGTGCCCTTGTCGGTATTTCCTTATATTACATGCTTGAAAATATAGCACTTGGCTGGACAAGCAGCAGTTATGCAGCATTAATTACAGGCAGTTATCCAGTTATCAGTATTCTGATTGGTTTTTTATTTTTTAAAGAGAAACTGACAAAGAGGATGGTTGCAGGCATGTGCCTTGCTTTATGTGGCGTAGTTGTCTTAAGTAATGTGTCAGGGGACAGTAACTTGCCTGGTAACGTCATTCTTGTGTTTGATGGTGTTTTGTGGGGACTGTATAACTACATGGTTCCACGATTTAACACTAAGTATTCTGCAGTAACAATTACCTATTATCAGACATTGTATGGTGTAGTGTTTCTTGTGCCATTTGCTCTTATGGATTCTCATACAGTTGGCCCGATAACTCTGACAGCTGAGCTTGCCGTACTCTTTCTTGGAACATGCTGTTCTGTTGCGGCATATGTGCTGTATACTTATGGTCTGAGAAAGGTATCCTGTGCCACTGCGGCAAGTCTTGCTAATCTTATGCCGGTCATTGGTGTAGTTCTGTCCTGTCTGCTTTTAAAAGAATCTATCAGTCTTGTACAGGCTTTTGGTGGAGCTGCTATTTTGGCAGGTGTAATTATTTCAAATTCATAGCGCTTACAAATTTGAAAATTAATATAGACTAGAGTATAACTATTTTTATGAACAGATTAGTAAAAACAAAACAGATGTCTGAAGCCTTACTTGTCAGTTTACTGCTGGCATTTTCAGGAGGTTTTCAGGATGCGTATACATATGTCGTAAGAGATCATGTATTCGCGAATGCACAGACCGGAAATATTGTGTTGATGTCTACAAATCTTATGGAAGGGAATATTTCCAAGGGAATGCATTATCTGATTCCTCTAATTTCCTTTCTGTTAGGAGTTATTCTTGCAGACATCATCAGAGAAAAGCATCCGGATCTTGTACATCACCACTGGAGACAGAGTGTTCTTCTGCTGGAGATGCTAGTGTTGGGGGTTGCAGGTTTTGTGCACAACAATGTACTTTCCACATCTCTTGTGTCTTTCTCCTGTGCAATGCAGGTACAGGCTTTCAGAAAGGTAAATGGGAAAGCCTATGCCAGTACCATGTGTATCGGAAATATGCGAGCAGGTGCTTCGTGGCTGACAAAGTATATCCTTCACAGAAATTCTGAAGACCTTGTTGAGGCAAGTGACTATTTCCTGGTTATTCTGTTTTTTGCGCTTGGGGCAGGTATTGGTGGTGTGTATTCTAACCGTACAATGGATATTCATGGTATATTATGGACATTACCCATCTTATGTATTTGTTATATGTTGATGCGTGTAAATTTGGAAAAAGGAAATGAATAATATGAAAAAATGGTTGTTATGCCTGTGCAGTGTACTGATGATTGGTTGCTCTGATCAGACTGCACAGACCGAAATCACGTCCTCACCAGCGAGTGAAACTGTGGAAACTTTACAGGACTATACAGAACTGAAGGAAGAAAATGCATTTGAAATTATAGATTCTTCTAAGGTAGATACTATGCTGGATCATGGTACTGGGGTCTTGTATTTTAGCTTTCCGGAATGCCCATGGTGTCAAAGATATATAACCTATCTGAATGCTGTCGCAGAGGAAACAGGAGTCACTGTCAAATACTACAATATTCGCAACGATAAGGGTACAGAATGGTATCAGGAAGTTGCTGAAAAAATTCATGATAAAAATCCGGATATTTCCAGATACAACAATGATGGAGACTATGTTATCTATATGCCTTTAACATTGTTTTTAAAGGATGGAGAAATTATCGGATACGATGATACAAGCTGTGATCTGGACAGTGATGAAATAGCAGTGGATGACTATTGGACTCAACAACGCCAGGATGTTCTTCATGAAAAACTTACAGCTTATTTCACGACAACGAAAGAAAATATCGATAAAGGCAATAAGGAAGGCTGTGCTGTGAAGGTGGAAGAAGATGGGTGTAATTAACAAAGGAGTATGCTATAATACTTCACGTATATAGCGAAAGGAGCTTTTTGGAATGCTTAACGCGTTATTAATGATTGTTTCAGCACTGATTGTCATTCTAACATTATTACAAAGTGGTAAGTCTGATGGTATTTCAGGTGCTTTTACCGGTAATGGTGGATTAAACTTATTCGCAAATGTCAAAGAAAGAGGGTCAGAAAAGGTTATTTCTACTATGACACTCGTTCTTGGTGTTATATTCTTTGCATTGGTTATTTTGATCCGTCTGGTATAAACAGTCTGCGTTGGCATTTTGCCAACGTTTTTTATTAAGAATATGGAAAATTTAAGTGAAAAAATAGTTGCCTGTATTGAGCAACATAAAAAAAGAAGTTGTACAACCGACAGTATTCGTCAGGCATTAAACCTGACCGGCAGTCAAGATTTTATCCTGCTACAGAAGACTCTGGAAGAGATGGAAGACAAGTATCAGATTTTCAGAAATGATAACGGTACATGGTCCACTCAGAAACAAAGAGGATACTATGAAGCAAAAATATCTATTAATAAGAAAGGCATGGGCTTTATTGACAGAGAACCATTTGAGTCTTTGCGTATTCCAGTACAGGATACCCATGGTGCGCTCCATGGAGATATTGTCATTTACTCTGGAGAACCATATGAACCTTACGGAAAAGTGATTGCCGTTAAGGAAAGGGCACATGAGCATATTATTGCGCTGTATGCACCAAAGTTTCATGGTGCAAAGACATTTAAACTGGTGGCTGAAGATGAAAAGCTGAAAGATAAACGTCTGATTGTAGAAAAGTTAGGTAATTTTTCTATGGCAGAAGGTACAAAAGTACTGTGTAAAATCATCTCTTCTGAAGGTCAGGACATTCATGTGACTATCGAAAGAGTCATTGGGCATAAAGATGATCCAGGTGTAGATATTTTATCTGTTTTACTGGAAAACGATATTGTCCCTGAATTTCCGGATGAAGTTCTGGATTGTCTGGATGCAGTGCCAACGGAAGTGGCAGAAGAAGAAATCAAAGATCGTAAGGATTTAAGAAAGGATATTACCGTAACGATTGACGGTGATGATTCCAAGGACTTTGATGATGCAGTAAGTGTTAAAGCTACAGATAACGGATGGAACCTGAAAGTGTCCATTGCCGATGTATCTAATTATGTCACAGAAGGATCTCCATTGGATAAGGAAGCCTATGCCAGAGGATGTTCTACCTATGTAGTGGACAGAGTGGTACCAATGTTGCCACATAAATTATCTAATGGCATATGTTCCCTGAATCCAAAGGTAGACAGATTTACCTTAACCTGTGAAATGTCCGTCAATAAAGATGGAAGTATTGCAGAGTATACAGTGTATCCAAGTGTGATTTGTTCCACAGAAAGAATGACCTATGGTAATGTGAATAAGATTCTGGATGGAAATACAGATTTACAGAAAACCTACAGCCATCTTGGCTCTTTGTGTTTTGATTTAAGAGATTGTGCTGATGCGATACGTTCTTATCGTTATGGAAAAGGTGCAATTGATTTTGATACGGAAGAAGCAGAAATCAAAGTGGATAAAAAGGGAAACCCTGTATCTATTTCCTTAAGACAAAGAGGTCATGCGGAAAGAATGATTGAAGACTGTATGATTGCGGCTAATGTGTGTGTTGCAAACGTATTACATACAAAAGAGCTGCCTTGTGTGTATCGTATTCATGAAGAGCCGCAGGCTAAAAAACTGAAGAGTTTTGTAGTAGCTTCCAGACTACTGCAACATCCGTTCAGCATGAAAAGCTCTACGGTTACACCTAAAGAAATTCAGCAATATCTGGAAAGCATTAAAGATGTACCGGAATATCCTGTACTTTCCATGATGCTGTTACGTTGTATGCAGAAGGCAAGATATGATGCTAACTGTATAGGACATTTTGGTCTTGCGGAAAAAGAATATCTGCACTTTACATCTCCGATAAGAAGATATCCGGATCTGATTGTACACAGAATGTTAAAGAAATATGTCTTTGCTACATCTGCAGATAAGAAAGATATGACCAAGGATCTTGGTAAGGTGGCAGATTACAGTGAACAGTCATCCATCAGAGAACGAGCAAGTCAGACTGCAGAATATGCTGTGGAAGATATGAAGAAAGCCCAGTATATGGAAAAATATGTAGGAGATGTCTTTGAAGGTATCATCACCAGTGTGATGGGGTATGGTTTCTATGTAGAACTGCCTGATACCATTGAAGGTCTTGTACATATCACTACTTTACTGGATGACTATTACAGTTATGATGAAGTACACATGGAACTGCGTGGTGAAAGAAGTCATAAAGTATACCGTATCGGACAGACTGTTCAGGTAAGAGTCGACAGTGCCAGCAGGGTGACAAGACAGATAGATTTCTCCATAGCTACCAGAGAAAAGAAAAAGAAGAAAGAATGGAAAGATACCACGAAGAAAAAGGGATATAGAAAATCTTCTCCATCTTTTACAGAACAAAGAGGTAAATACCACCATGGCAAACAACAAAGTAAAGGACGTCGCCGTAAATAGAAAAGCCAGACATGATTACTTTTTAGAAGAAAGTTATGAATGTGGTCTTGTATTAACAGGGACGGAAATAAAATCCATACGTATGGGAAAGGTACAGTTTAAAGACGCCTATATTTCCATTTACAAAGGAGAAGCGTATATTAAAGGAATGCATATTTCTCATTATGCTTTGGGAACTTTTTCCAATGTAGATGAGGAAAGAGACAGAAAACTGTTATTACATAAAGAAGAAATACGTAAACTGGATTCTAAAGTCAGATTGAAAGGATACACCCTGGTACCTACAAGAATGTATTTGAAGGATGGAAGAGCCAAACTGGAAATCGCTTTAGCCAGAGGTAAAGATCTTTACGATAAGAGACAGACAGAAAAACAAAGAGATATGAGCAGAGAAATTGCCAAAGCTATGAAAGTAAGAGGGTGATTTCCATGAATCTCGAAGAGCAAAAAGCATTGTCTTTATTTCGGCAATATGTATCACATTACAATTCACAGGATGGACAGGTACACTTAAAGATTTATCATACTTTTCAAGTGCAGAAACTTGCAAGACAGATTGCCATAGCTTTACATCTTTCTGAGGAGGATGTGGAACTGGCAAGTATTATCGGGTTATTTCATGATATTGGCAGATTTGAACAGATCATAAGATACCATGATTTCAGAGATAATCTGACAGTGGACCATGCTCATCTGGGTGTGGAGGAACTGCAGAAGGGATTGTTAGTACAATGCGTGTATTCTAGGAAGTTACAGGATATTGTACTTACAGCCGTAGAACAGCACAATAAATACATGATTGATCCTGCTGTAAAAGATGAAAGAACTTTATTGCATTGCAGGATTATCAGAGATGCAGATAAGATGGACATTTTCAGAGTCAGAGCGTGTGATACACTGGAAAATCTTGCCTATTTCTCACAGCAGGAACTGGAAGATTCCGATGTATCAGAAGACATTCTGAATACCTGTTTACAACACAAAACGATTTTAAGAACAGAAGTGAAAACACCTGCAGACAGCTGGATAGCAGGTGCCGCATTAGTCTTTGACATCAACTTCAAAGAGTCACTGCATATTTTAAAACAGACAGGCTATGTGGAAGGTATGTTACATAGATTTGCGTTTCATAAAGAAAAAACACGAGAAGCCTTTGAAGTCATAGAAAAGGAATTACTGGAATATATGCAGTAAATATGCTATATTCTCCATGCGTAACAAAACAAGGGGCTGTAATGGTTTCGACAGGTCTTATGCTTGATTTCTGTGCAGTGGAGTGATGACCTAATCATCAAAACTAAATTAAACGCTAACAACAATAGTTACGCATTCGCTGCCTAAGTTACGCTACGAGCGTTTGCAGCGCCCACTCCTATCTTTCTTCATTTGATAGTCAGTGTGTAAATAAATGAATACGGAGAGGTAAAGTCTGTGAATCCAATCCCGACAACTGATACAGGCACCTGTAACGGATGGTGAGCTCGCAGACATGTCTGTTACAGTAATCAATCTGCTTGCTAAACTGTAGAATCGGAAATGTGGGGCAATTCTTGGACACGGGTTCAATTCCCGTCAGCTCCATCAGAGTAGGAAGCGTCGAACTCTTCTTTTACAAGAATGAGTTTGCGCTTGTGTATAGGTTGGGGGACGCCTGATGGTGTCCCCTTTCCGTTTTCGTTGATGTGAAACGCCGTATTTTGCGTTTAAAGACGTTTTAAGCCCGTTGGGGTACTCATGTACCCCTCGGGCTTTTTTCGGGTCCCCGCTCGCGGGCCACGAAGAGACCTTCGGAAGGGCCGTTGATGGACGTACGCGCAAGGAGCGGAAAATCGGGTTTTTCGCCGCCCGCTCATTTATGAGTCGGATTCGGAAAACGTGGCGGAACGGACGGAGCGAAGCGAGGGCGTGAAGCCCGTTTGGAGACCTGCAAAAGTCCAGATAAAGCCCAGAAAGTGGCGGTTGAACACGTATTTGTCGGCTCATATAATTAAATATGTAAATACGTAATTGATTAAATATATAGCGAGGTGAGGATATGAAGACGATTCTGGTATGCAATCAGAAGGGCGGCGTTGGCAAGTCCTTGGTCGCCGACGAGATTGCCTTCTCCTTCGAGCGCTCCGGCATCCCCGTGAGCTTCTACGATTTGGACACGCAGGGCGGCACGGTGCGCGAGGCTGCGGGTTCCCGAAGGAATAACCGCAGGTTAGAGGCGTTGTCCCTCTGGACAAACGCGTCTCGATGATGCATATTTGTACAAATATGTAAATGATTAAAGGGGGCTGAGCCATGGGGAACATGTTCGAGAAATACGCTGCCGACCGCGAGGCCGAGCAGAAGAAGATAGAGAAGGCCGTCGTCGCCGACACGACGGCGGACGAGAAACGCACCACCCTCTCGCTGTCGCTCACCGTGAGCGACAAGAAGACGCTCAAGATGATGGCTGCGGAGAGCGAGACGACGATTGCCGCAATCATCCATGAGTGGATTCAGGAGCATCTTGAGGAGGTGGAGAAGTAAATGGAGCGAATTGACATTATTGATGCGGTTGGTCGTGAATACCACACCGCCAATATCGAAAATGGCGAGTTTAGCTATCCGAAAGCGTTCAAGGAAAAGAACCTTGATTTTGAGCCGATTCACAAGAAGAAGGGTGGCGGCTCTTGGCAGTTCCTCGATATCCGTTTTGAGTTGGATGGCGTTTCGCTGCTTATTGAAACGAAAAACGACGCTGACAAGTGGCCGACGGTCGAAGAGCAGATTGCGGCATACGTTGAATACGAGAAGCGCCTTACTGGCAACAAGATTATCGCGATGGTTGCCAATACCACTGACGACCGCATTACTGTTTGGAAGTCTGAGGTCGAGGACGATAGAAAACTCGACACAGAGGAAGCCATTCGCACGATGTCCGAATACGTGTCAATGTTTGATGCGAAGCACACCAACAACAAAGAAGAGGTGATGCGTAATACGTATCAGCTCAACGAACTGTTGCACCGTCACGGTGTCGGCGAGAAGCTCCGCTCTCAGTTTGTTGGCACTTGCCTTCTGGCAATTAAAAATGGGCTTATCTATGACCGAAAGATGAAGACTGCCCAGATTATCGGCGGGATTCGCACTATCTTGGAGGACCTGCTTGAAGGGTCGTTGAAGAAGGCTGAGAAGCTGACCCTGATTGATAAGCGTGTTCTCAAGAATCAAGATGTCCGTGATATGGATAGCGAGAACCTTTGTGCGATTCTTGATTTCATCAAGGACAAGATTTTCCCGTTCATAAACGATAAGAGTACGGTGGGGCAAGACTTGCTCAACCTGTTCTTTATCACGTTCAATAAGTACGTCGGGAAGTCCGACAAGAATCAGGCGTTTACGCCGGACCACATCACTGATTTCATGGCAAAGATTTGCAACGTGAACAAGAACTCGGTCGTTCTTGATATGGCATGCGGTAGTGGTTCTTTCCTTGTTCGTGCCATGACGCAGGCACTCGCTGATTGCCATACACAGGCGGAAGAGAATGAGGTAAAGAAGAATCATATCTATGGTGTCGAATATGACGAGCTTGTCTACGGTCTTGCGACGACGAACATGCTGATTCATAGCGACGGAAATTCAAACATTGTTCAGGGCAGTTGCTTTAATGAGGTGCCACGGTTTATCAAAGATGGCGTCAAGTTCAATGTTGTGCTTATGAATCCGCCTTATAACGCCATGGCGAAGCAGGTGCCAAAGAAAGATTCCGAGACATGGGGCAAAAGCAAGCAGGACCCGTCTAAGGGACTTTATTTCGTTAAGTTCATTCTTGACCAGATGAATACAAATGATATGCAGGGCAAGCTTGCGGTTTTGCTTCCCATGGCATGCGCAATCGGCAACAGCACTCTGATGAAGTAAATGAAGAACGCGATTCTCAAGAACAACACGTTGGACGCGGTCTTCTCGCTACCCGATGATATTTTTTATCCGGGCGCAAGCGCTTGTGCGTGCTGCATGGTTTTTGATGTGGGCACTCCACACAAAACGGCCAATCGCGAGACGTTTTTTGCCTATTGCAAGGACGATGGATTTAAGAAGCGCAAGAACCTTGGTCGTGTCGAGCAGATGGACGAAAACGGCAATAGTCTATGGGCAACGATTGAGAAGAAGTGGATTGATACTTACAAGAATCGTGACGTTATTCCCGGTTTTAGTGCTCGCCATATGGTTGCTGGCGATGACGAATGGCTGTGCGAGGCGTATATGGAGACCGACTACACGACGCTTACGGAAGAGGATTTCCAGCGGACAGTCAATGATTACCTCGCCTATCTTGTGAAGACGGGGGTAGTCTATGAAGATTGACGAATTGTTTGATATTGAATATCCCAAAACATTGGCATATTCATGGCTTATTCCTGACGAAAACGGAATTAATTTTGTTAGCGCCCAGGAAAAAGATAATGGAATAGTTGGTCGTGTAAAAAGAGAGTCCGGCATTAAACTATATCCGGCAGGATGTATTACTGTGCCCCTAAAGGGTTCTGTGTTGATGGCGCATTTGCAGCCGGAAGACTGTTATGTGGCGCATCAAATTGGAGTGCTGATTCCTAAAAAGGAAATGACTCTTGTGGAAAAACTCTTTTACGTAACATGCATTAGGAGTCATGCGTTTAAGTATAACTATGGTAGACAAGCAGATAGAACGCTTGGACAATTAGAAGTCCCAGCGATAAAAGACATGATGTCTTGTATTGATTCGCTGCATACCAAGCCATTGACCACAGGCAATGTTATGAACATCGGGGTTAATACACTCGAAATTGGCAAATGGAAAGAGTTTAGCGTTAGCGATTTATTTAACGTAGTTTATGGTGTGAATCTCGAACTCGTTAATTGTGTTGAGACTACTAAAAGTGACCCTGATGCAATCGCTTTTGTTTCGCGTACTGAATCTAATAATGGTGTCTCGGCTTATGTGAAGCCTGTTTCAGGTGTTGAGCCGCAGCCGGAGAACACTATTACTGTTGCTGGTGGTGGCAGTGTATTGGCAACGTTTTTGCAAACACAGCCATTTTACAGTGGACGAGATTTATATTTGCTTCATTTGAAGGAGGCTATTTCAATTCCGGCGAAGCTGTTTCTTGTGACAGTTATTAAGGCAAACAAGTATCGCTATAACTATGGACGACAAGCAAATGTAACGTTGCCTTCATTGAAGCTGAGGCTGCCATCAAAAGCAGATGGAAAACCTGATTGGCAGTTCATGGAGAATTTCATTAAGTCGCTCCCCTATGGCGACAGACTATAAAACGATGCAGAACGCCCGTCGCTCTTTTGGCGGCGGGCTTTATAATTAAATGCGTATTTACGTAATTCATCATATAGGAGGAACTAACGTGAAAACAATAGGCAGAAAAAACGGGAGGGGGTGAACCTATGGCACGTAAGAAGAGATTCGCGCCGAACGACAACAACTTAGCGATAGCGTACTATCGCTTTTCGTCCCACTCGCAGAACGACGCAAGCATCGACCAGCAGCGCGAGCTTGCCCACGAATGGGCGGATGCGCACGGCTTCAAAATCGTGCAGGAGTATGAGGACGCGGCAATATCCGGCACCACGGACGCGCGACCGGGGTTCCAGCAGATGCTGTCGGAAGTCGCAAAAATCCGTCCTCATCGAGGGATTGATGGAGGCCATGGCGGAGTATTACAGCCGCCAGCTGTCGCAAAACATCCAGCGCGGCATGGACTACAACGCGCAGCACGCCCTGTACAACGGCCACAAGCTGTTCGGCTACGACGTGGACAGGTCCACGAAGAAGTACATCCCTGACCCGAACACGGCGCCGTTCGTGCAGTGGGCGTTCGGGGAATACGCATCGGGCAAGCCGCTGAAGACCATTGCCGAGAACAAGCGCAAGGGTTCCCAGCGGGCGCACGGTATGGACGAGAACGAGGCTCCGCGCTATTGGCTTACGGGCAAGCTCTATTGCGGTGAGTGCGGGAGCACCATGCAGGGCGTGTCCGGTACGAGCAAGACCGGACGGACGTATTACTACTATTGCTCCGCCTAGCGCAGGAAAGAGTGCACCTGCACAAGGCCCGCAAGCAGGACTTAGAGGACATGGTGCTGTTCGCCCTGCACAACATCGTTGACGACGAGGAGAACGTGACGGCGCTCGCTCTGGATGCGGCGGAGTATTACGAGAAGAGCCACAACGACACCGCGTATCTCGAAGCGCTGGAAGCGAAGCGCAGGGAAGTGGAGAAAAGCCTTGAGAACCTCGTGAAGGTCATCGAGAAGGGCGTGGTCAGCGATACGGTGACGGAACGTCTCACGCAGCTCGAAGAGCAAAAGAGCGCCCTGAACGATGCCATAGGGACGAAAAACGTCCGCGCGTCGTTGTGCGAGGACAAGCACAGCATTCAGGCGTACTTCGACAAGTTCCTGCATGCCGACGTGAACGACCCGGAGATTCGAGACCAAGTCTTCGAGTATTTCGTGGACAAGGTCTATCTGTACGATGACAAGCTCGTCGTGAGCATGTGGTTCTCTGAGGACGACAAGCAGGAAATCACGTGGCGGGACTGGTTCTCGCTGGATGAGTATTGGACCGACGAATCCCTTTTTGTTAAAGGGGGGGGAGGCATTGAGTTCGACTGCTTCCCCCCCTCGGCTCCATTTTCAACTAAAAAAGCCCTTAAAATAGGGCTTTTTTGATACTTTAGGAGCTCCGTGATGCACAAATGATGCACAAAATCAGAATATCTGATTCAATCCCGACTTCAAATCACTCCTGGATTCCTCGTAGATGTGCGCGTAGGTCTTGCGCTCTCTTCGACTGTGTGGCTCAACCGGTCAGCGATAAGTTGGTCATCAATCTGTCTACGGCTTGCAATTTTTGTGAATGTAATATATACGCAGATAGGTCAGGTAAGGGGCGTTAGATTGAAAGGTTTACCGCCTTTTTCCGTAATGATAATTCTCTTTTGAAAAAACAGTAAGAAATAATGAATCAATGGCTTTTTGTAAGTATTCGGCCAGAGATTGATATTGAAGAACCTTTGGATGAGGTAAAGAGCATACAGGTAATCTGTTAAAATAAGTTTTCTGATGAAAAGACATTTTAAAGGGAATTAAATCAAGCTAAAAATATGAAACGAAGTACAATAATAAAAACAGGAGAATAGCAATGAAGATAGCGGTTGTACAGGCAAGTTCACAAGCATCCAAAAATGAGATGCTTTATACATATACAAAGAAATATGCAAAAGATGCAGAAGTTATTAATTTTGGATGTTTTGTAGATGAAAATGAAAATTTTACTTATGTTGAGATTGCGCTGCTGATTGGAATGCTGATACATAGTCATACAGTTGATTTTGTTGTGACTGGATGCTCTTCAGGACAAGGAATGATGCTTGCATGTAATAGTATGCCTGGTGTTTTATGTGGGTATGTTCCTACAGCGAAAGATGCATTTTTATTTGCACAGATCAATAA
>CAKVLT010000012.1 GCA_934757945.1 uncultured Bulleidia sp.
TTCTGGTTCCTGGAAAATGAACTTAAACAATCTGTCTTTATACTGTACATTGACTTTATGCCTGGTTTCTTCAATTGGCATATTCTATGTCCTCCTCACTAGCTATATACACAAAAAGTAAGGAATTTTTCTGAGAACAGATAATATTTTTTCCTTACATTAATTATTCTACAAATGACTCGATAAATGACTCGATAAATGACCCAATAAGTGACCCAATAAGTGACCCAATAAGTGATTTAGGACTAGAAAAAATGAAAAACTTTAAAACTAAATCCTGGAATCAGCACGATAAAATTAACAGAATTAATTCAAGCAAATATGCCCTTCGTTAACAGTAACATGATAAAAAATGAGTTGAAAAGAAATTTGACTACTTATGTAGAAAATCGTGGCTCTAATAAAGCTGGTGGATATTACTTAAAGAGCAAAAATAATACATAAGATTTAGCGAAACACAAAACTCCAACGTCATTAAGTCAACACATTGAAGTAATTGGATTTCATAAACAGGTGCTACGCATCAAGTTGTGTGGCACCCTTTTCTATGAATACTAGAGAATAGTGTAATGATAACGGAAATTAGTGTAATTATAGTGAAATAATAATGGAATTTCTTATCTGTTTTACCTATAATACTGATAGATAAAAAGGGATTATATATGATAAAGGTAACATTGAACAATGATATTCTCAGATATATTACTGAGATTGAGCAGAACAGATACCAAGTTTCTTCTGTAAAACTACCCAGCACCACCACAAACAGACTTCGCAAAAACTCAAAAAAGAAAAGTTCATATGCTTCGAATAAAATTGAAGGAAATCCATTAACTGAAAGACAGGTAGATGAGGTAATAGAACAAGATGAAAGAAAGCATTATTTAAAACCAGAACAAGAGGTCAGAAATTACTTTCTTGCATTAAATTTCTTAGAAAAAAAAGCAGAAAACAAAGAAAAGCTGTCAAGGAAACTAATTTTAGATGTGCAAAAACTAGTAGAAAAAGGAGCATCAAAAGAAAAGATTGGGCTAAGAGGCCCTATGCCACCAGGCGTATTGTTTGCTGTGTATGATTCCAAAACCGGCAATCCCGATTATATTCCACCAGAATATTCTGATATTCCCAGCTTGCTCGATGAACTAGTGACTTACGTGAATACTACAGATGATCACCCTTTAATTATTGCAGCAGTCGTTCATTATCAACTGGTAACAATCCACCCTTTTCAAGACGGAAACAGCAGAACAGCAAGATTATTGTCAGGGTATATCATGGATTTGAACGGTTATGGATTTAATGGCATTGTTTCTTTAGAAGAGTACTTTGCATATGATGTAGATGAATACTACAACTCAATTCAGATGGGATTGCCTTCACTGTACTATTCTGGCAGAGACAATCCGCCACATCCTGAAATTTGGATTAATTACTTTCTCAGAATGGTAAAGCTGTATTCGGATAAAGTACGTGATTTGCAAATGTCATCAACAGAAGACAATATTTCTGGAAGCCTATCCTACTTAAAGGCTAAAGAAAAAATGTTACTAAAATTCTTATTGGAAAACTATAAGATTGAATTCACTCCTATAGAAATCAGCAAAGAACTATCTGTAACAAATAAGACAATTATCAATAGATTAGCAACGCTGGTAAAGAATGGATTTGTGGCTCCTCTCATAGCTAACCAAAGAATAATGTCGTATAAACTGACTGAATTTGCGCAAAAAAATAAAAACGAAATCATTTCACGCCTAAATTCATAAAAATGGAAACAGCAAAAAAGAAGACTGTTGAAAAAATAACGATTAAGAAAAGGGTGCTACGCATTAAGTTGTGTGGCACCCTTTTTGACAGCAAATGTTTTCACAATAATACATTCAAAAATGAATTTTTAACACGCCGTGAGCAAGAAATCCTCATCTCTATAGGTGGTGGGATGAATTGCTGAGTATTCCGTTCGCAGAGAGCCACTTTGTCCGGAATTGAGAGCCGCCCATTCCGTACAGAGAGCCACTTTCATATTCCAGTAATAGAGCACCCTCCATATTGTAAGGAACGATGTCGAAAACTCTTATGAGTAGCTGAAATCGCTCTTTTTTTGCAAAAAATGATTTTGCAAAACCGTCATATTCGTTATTCCACGGTCTGCTTGACAAACGGGGCCCATCTCCCTGCACCCTCTAAATCTGCCCTTGGTAAAAATAAAGCCTTTTGGCAACACAAGGGCGTGCTAGTGTAGCAGGGAGATATCCCATTTATAAAGTAGCTTTCGCGGCATATACTCATATGACTGTTCTATTATTGTTACCCACACATATGTTTGAAGGTTCCTCTTTTCATGTGGCTCTCAGTTGTGGAAACCCTGGCTTTCGCCACCGGAATCAGTGTGGCTCTGTTGGGCGGAATGCCTGGCTCCGCCACTCCGGAATATTCAAATTGCGATAAACACGGCGTTTCTTGACTTCTGTGTCTGATGATTTTATAATCCAATTATAAATCAGTCTTAGATACAATAGAGGTGGTAAATATCATGAGATTAGATAGTAATAATCATTCAGTATTCATGTTGCATTATCATCTTATCATGTGTGTAAAGTATCGCAATAAGGTAATAAACGATACAATCTCAAACCGTCTGAAAGAGATATTTGAGAAGATTGCTCCTACGTACAATATCACGTTAGAGGAATGGAGTCATGACAATGATCATGTCCAAATCCTGTTCAAAGGGCAGCCTAACACGGAGATAAGTAAATTCATCAATGCGTATAAATCTGCAAGCAGCAGACTTATTAAGAAAGAATTCCCAGAGATACGCAAATCTCTCTGGAAAGAGATGTTCTGGTCACAGAGTTTTTGTCTGCTGACCACAGGCGGTGCTACCGCAGACATTATCCAACAATATATACAATCCCAAGGTAAGAAAGATGACAAACAGAGCCATTAAGTACAGAGCATATCCTACAACTGAACAAAGTATTAAGTTTGCCAAGACCTTCGGCTGTTGTCGTAAGGTTTACAATCTCATGCTTTCCGATAAGATTGAGAGTTATAAGTCTACGGGCAAGTTTGCTGTTGTAACACCTGCTAAGTATAAAAAGGATTATCCATATCTCAAAGAAGTGGATAGCCTTGCTCTTGCCAACAAGCAGCTGGATTTGCAGGAAGCGTTCCGTAACTGTTTTAGCAAATCACGTAAGAAGAATAATAGATTTCCTAAATTCAAATCAGCTAAGCACAGCCGTAAGTCGTATACTACAAACAATCAGCACGGCACAGTCGCTGTCACTGATGACAGTATAAAACTTCCTAAAATTGGCTATGTAAAAGCTGTTATCCATCGCAAGCCTGATAATAACTGGGCTGTCAAATCAGCTACAGTATCAAAGGAGTCTGATGGAAAGTTCTATATATCCGTTTTGTTTGAATTTGCTGATGCAGTAAATTCTTATGTGGCAAATATAACCAATGCCATTGGTTTGGACTATGCTTCTGACGGTTTGTACGTGGATAACAATGGTAACGTTGGTACTAATCATAAATACTACCGTGAGAGTCATGATAAACTTGCTAAAGCACAGCGTAAACTGTCACGTATGCAGGGTGCAAAAAAGCATGAAGTTAAATCTAATAATTACAGAAAGCAACTTTACAAAGTAAACAAAATCCATAGACACATAGCTAATCAGAGGCTTGATAACTTACATAAAATATCTACTGAGATAGCCAATCAGTATGATGTTGTATGTGTAGAAACCCTGAATATGAAGTCCATGTCAAATAAAGGTTTTGGTAATGGCAAAGCTACTCTGGATAACGGATATGGTAAGTTTCTGTCGATGCTTGAGTATAAGTTGTCTGAAAGGA
Source organism: uncultured Bulleidia sp. (assembly GCA_934757945.1). GTDB lineage: Bacteria > Bacillota_I > Bacilli_A > Erysipelotrichales > Erysipelotrichaceae > Bulleidia. The sequence continues at coordinate 3,871 of CAKVLT010000012.1, forward strand.
ATAAATATTTTGTGAAAGTAGATAAGTGGTTTGCTTCATCTCAAATATGTCATTGTTGCGGTAGTGTACATCCTGAGATGAAAAATCTTGCAATCCGCACGATGAAATGTGATTGCGGTCTTACAATAAGCCGTGATCAGAACGCTGCTATTAACATTTTGCATGAAGGATTACGTATGCTGAATGAATCATTAGCAGTAGCTTAAAACTAAATATACAGTAGGGATGGAATAGCCCAAACTTATACGCCTGTGGACATTGTGTAAGACATTGAGTTACGTGTCATCGTAGCCAACGCAGTAATGATTGAAGCAGGAAGCTCTGACTTCTATAAGTCGGAGTAGTTCACACGATAAGAAATCTTTCTTGGTGTTGTGGCAGTACCACCAATCATGGTATCTGCTGTGTTGATGCCTTTACCACCTTCATTCCAGGCACCTTCATACTGGTTGGCTGCTGTTGCACCACCCCATAAAAAATCTTTCGGAAATTTTGACATACGTATTTCACCTCTACTGCAAAGTATACCGTGTATACCACGGAATAAAATGCCAGGAAAAAAGGACTTGGCATGCAGGTCCTCAGTTATCTTATAATTCTTCACCGTTTGTCTCAATGACATGTTTATACCAGAAGAAAGACTTCTTACGAGATCTTGAAAGATCTCCTTCTCCGGCATTGTTTTTATTGACATAGATAAAACCATAACGCTTATCCATTTCACCTGTGGAAGCGGAAACAATATCAATAGGAGACCACATCGTATAGCCCATTAAATCTACGCCATCATAGTTGATTGCGTCTTTCATAGCCTGAATATGATTCTTCAGATAGTCAATACGATAAGAATCATCTACAGATCCATCTTCTTCTTTCTTATCATACGCACCAAATCCGTTTTCTACGATCATCTGTGGTTTATTGTAATGATCCTGGATATAGTTTAAGCCATAACGAATTCCCAGAGGATCGATTGGCCATCCCCAGTCAGAGACTTTCAGATATTCATTCTTTACAGTATCTTTTGTTTCATCAAAGTCAAAAGAAACATCTTCTGTATTCTTATTTTCCACAGTATTACTCATATAGTAAGACCATCCGATATAATCTACAGTACCGTTCTTTAAGATTTCTTTTTCCTCTTCACTGAAATCAATGGCATAGCCTTTTCTGTCCCATAACTTATAGATATAGTTAGGAACAATACCCTTTGCCTGTACATCCATGAACCAGTATCTCTTATGGTTGGCACCTGTCATTTCCATGGCATCACAAGGATTACATGTATGTGCATATAATGGAATAAATGCAATCATACATCCAATTTTATTTTCAGGATCCACTTCATGACCTGCTTTTACTGCCAGAGCACTTGCGACAAGTTCATTGATACCACTCTGAAACATCATTCTCTCATTATCAGGATTATCTTCTGTTGTCAGAATACCACCTTCCTGAATCAGATGATGAGGACATGGATTAGCAGCCTGATTATTGATTTCATTGAAAGTCATCCAGTACTTTACTTTACCTTTATATCTTTCAAAACAGGTTCTTGCATACTTTTCAAAGAAGCCGATACAACGTTTATCCATAAAACCGTTGTATTTCTTACTTAAAGCATAAGGCATTTCAAAGTGTGCCAATGTAACTACAGGTTCAATACCATACTGATGCATAGTATCAAACATATCATCGTAGAACTTTAAACCTTCTTCATTAGGTGTTTCATCATCACCGTTTGGATAGATTCTTGTCCATGCAATAGATGTACGAAAAGCCTTGAATCCCATCTCTGCAAACAAAGCAATATCTTCTTTAAAATGATGATAGAAATCAATAGCTTCATGGTTAGGATAATTTTCGCCTTCCAGTACCCCGTCAGTAATACGTCTTGGAGAATGTGTTTTGTTATCTCCTGCTGCCATTACATCACTGATACTGATACCTTTACCACCCTGATTCCAGCCACCTTCTAACTGATGAGCAGCTACTGCGCCGCCCCATAAAAAACCTTCTGGAAATTTTGACATATGTATTCACCTCTGTTTTGAGTATACAAAACAATATTCCAAAATAATATACAAAATAGAAAAAGCCTGCAAACAGGCTTCACATCATTTTATATTACGCAGTCTTAATATACAGAACACCATGCTTACAACATGTAATATTGCTGTAGTAACACACATATCTGTAAATGCAGAACTGACATATCCTACATCTTTTGTTACGGTGACACAATACAGTAAACAGATGATAAAAGATAAACCTATCATCACAGGTTTCATCCATTGTAAAAGAAACCCTCTTTTCTGTAATCTGTTGGTGCATTCCGGTAATGCACAGGCAATTACCAATAAACATACAAAAGAGATATTGGTGTAGACAAAATTATTGATTTTACAGCTCCACAACATCACAAGAGCCATCCCTACTCCCAGTGCCATTCCCATCAACACACTGAACACAATACTTTTTTTATTACTCATTACTTCCATCCTCAATAGTCTGACTGGATAGATTCTCCATGAATTCTGATTTTGCAATTAATTTATCATTGATGCCTTCCACACCCATTTCTTCCGTCAATGTAGAAGAGGAAGAGTACAGATTCACACCAAGTCCCAGTTTATCACCTTCAATATTTGCTCCAAGGGAAGCTAATAAAGTAGGAAAGGTATCAAAGGAAGAATACTGTCTCTTTTCACCATTATAGGTTCTTGCAGAATTAATATACGCAGTAAACACTCTTCTGTCATAATCTTCATCAATATCCAGCAGGAAATCAGAATCCATAGTTGGATGATCTCCTGTAATTAAGATAGTGGTATTGTCATACCATGACTGCTGTTTACACCACTCCAGAAAAGACTCTACTTGTCTTGAAGAGCAGGCAATGACATTGGCATACTGCTCGGAATATCTGTCCTGACATTTATCACATGGATGCCCATCTTCAAAATGTGTATCTACCGTTAACATATTGAGATTAAATGGTTTCCCACTTTTTCCAAGTTCTGTCAGTTTTTCCTTTGCAAACTCAAACAGATATTCATCTTCAAATCCCCACCAGTCATCATGATAGTTTTCTGTGGGGAGCTTTTCATAGGCATTCATATAGTTCAGATCCAGAACTTCATAGTTTCCATGAGTCTGAAAGAATGTCTTTCTTCCACCAAAAGCCGCATCAGAACCACACATGAACACATTCTGATAGCCATGTGCATAAAGAATATCTCCCAGGGTAGTCACTGTAGGAAAGAAAGAATCCTGTGCATCCAGTGCTTCACCACTTAAAGATACTTTTAAAGGTAATCCTGACTGTGTGGCAAATAAAGCACCCATAGTCCATGTAGTGCCTGACAGAGAATGTGCTCCATTCAGTGCATAATCACTTCCAGAGAAATCCTCATTAGCTTCACCAATCTTAACAAGCTCCGGAATATAATCATCTGTCTCCGCTCCACCATCGCCTTTATCCGCATAGGTCATTTCCATGGATTCCAGATACAGTACTATCAGATTTCTTTTCTTTGCTGGAAAAGTAATATTCACATCTTTTGGATCCGTATAGTTTTCTTCAATAAACTCTTTTTTGTCATTTTCAGCTGCTTCTTTATTTCCTGTAAAATATGCAACAATATTTAGCTTTGCTCCCAGGCTTCCTACGCTTATAACAAGACTTGCAATTAAGAAAATAAGCAGAGATTTGCGATAAAGAGCCTTATATTTTTCCTGCATACCTCTATACAAGATCACCACAAGAAAGGTAAAAACAATAGAAGGTAATAAGCTTGTCAGAATAAAGTTACCGATAATACCGGAACCTGTACCTGCAATAGAAGAATTGATCTGAAAAATCAGTTCATCCAGCTGTAAATATGGAAAAACTCTAAATGTCCATAATACACTGCTGACACTCAGGGCAATGATTTCAACGAATACAATTTGTAATACTTTTTTCATGTGCAGCCTCCATGGTGTTTATTATACTCATTCCCATTTTCTCTTCCATAGACAAACTATTAAGAACGTAAAGAAAAAAAGAGAAATCTTGACGATTCCCCTTATTCTGCACAATAGCCTTTTTCCTTGATGACACGTACTACTTTCTCTACGTATTCTTCACAGATTTCGTGGCTTTCAGCTTCCACCATAACTCTGACTAATGGTTCAGTACCAGATTCTCTGACAAGAATTCTACCAGTATTTCCCAAAAGATCACTGACTTCCTGTACAGCCTCCTGTACATCCACATCATCCTGTGCAGCCTTCTTATCTGTCACTCTGACATTTGTTAATACCTGAGGATAGATCTTTACAGGAGCAGCCAGTTCAGACAATGTCTTCTTAGAACTGATCATAACTTCCATCATCTTGAGACTAGTCAAGATACCATCACCTGTACTTGCATACTGAGAGAAGATGATATGTCCACTCTGTTCACCGCCGACAAGGCATCCGTTTTTGGACATGTATTCATAAACGTACTTATCACCTACTGCAGTCTTTGCATAGTCAATGTTTACAGCATCAAATGCTTTATATAAGCCAAAGTTACTCATCACTGTAGTAACGACAGTGTTTGTCAGTAATTCACCTTTTTCTTTTAAATAGGTACCGTAGATGTACATAATGTGGTCACCTGTGACAACATTACCTTTTTCATCTACACATAAGCATCTGTCCGCATCACCGTCAAAGGCAAAACCTACATCCAGTTTGTTTTCCACTACAAACTTCTGTAATCCTTCAATGTGTGTAGAACCTGCATTCAGATTGATGTTTAATCCGTTAGGTTTATTGTTAATGACATATGTATCTGCACCTAAGGCATCAAATACACTCTTGGCAATTGTCCAGCTTGCACCATTTGCACAGTCCAGACCAACTTTGATACCCTTGAAAGAGTACACACCCAAAGAAATCAGATACCCCATATATCTGTTTCTTCCAGACACATAGTCTACTGTACAACCCACATGTTCTCTTGTAGCAAATGGAAGTTCTGCATAATCTGTATCAAACACATGCAGGTTTCCATCCAGATATTCTTCAACAAGATGAATGGTTTCTTCATCCATCTTTTCACCATTGGCATTAATCAGTTTAATACCATTGTCATAATAAGGATTATGACTTGCGGAAATCATAATACCGCAATCAAAATCATCCACACGAGCAATATACGCTACACTTGGTGTTGTAGTAACATGTAAAAGATACGCATCTGCTCCACTTGCAGTCAAACCTGCCACAAGACTGTATTCAAACATATAACTGGAACGTCTTGTGTCTTTACCAATAACGATTCTTGCAGGAGTACTATCTCCCTTTTGCTTTCTTAATTCTCCATAATACCAGCCTAGAAATCTACCTACTTTATAGGCATGATCTGCTGTTAAGTTATTACCTGCTTCTCCACGGAAACCATCTGTTCCAAAGTATTTACCCATAGTATACTCTTCCTTTCAAATCTGTTATCTAGTATACCACAGAAATATACTCCCATAGGTACACCTGTCCTCAAGTCAAAACGACAATATGCACAATCAGGCATATTCTGAAAGAAATTACATAAAAAGACACTGCCACTATTGTGCAATGTCTTACATTCTTAACAATCACTTTCCCAAGGAAGAATTTCTACTGGTTCTTTAGCAAGAACTTCAAGCTGTTCGTTTGTTAAATACTTCTTCAGAATAATAGCTTCATATACATATTCACGGAAATACTTCTCACTCAGTACAAAATAGCCATCTTTTCCTAATTCTTTACCCCAGGAGTTTTCTGCTTTCCATCTTACGGGATTTTCCTCTTCATCGAGATGTACTCCTGTAAGTATCATGGCATGTGTGGCATAAGAAACTCTGTACTTCAGTCTTTCACTCTTTTCCATGTCAAAATCAATGCCAAACATAGATGCATAGGCAAAGGAATCCTGATCCCATACACCTGTCTGTCTATCTCCATATGCCTGTGAATCACATCCAAACCATACAGGTTTACCATCTTTTAACTGCTGTACACAGGCATCTTCCAGTTCTTTCCATGTCACGTTGATACTGTCATTATTCTTATCTGCCATATTACCGATAAAGTGATATGTATAATGAGAATGTAATGGCTTATTATCTGTAATCTGATTTGTTAATGTGACATAGTCTTCCAGTTCAACAGCACAGTACTTCTCATAGAATTCCTTAGGTGTGATATGCGCATCACTATGGAAGTTACCCTCTTCGTCTCTGTAACTGAACTCAAAGGAAGAAACAGGTTTACCAAAGCATATGCATTCCATTCTGTAGATTTCTGCTAACATCTCTTTCTTTAAAGCCTGTACATCTTTTCCTTCTTTTACAGCACTTCTTAAAACAGACGCATCTTTATGTAAAAGAAGATTAAACAGATATAAGAACTTCTCTGTATGACATGCCTGATACGTATCTGGCATAGTATCTGCAGGCACCACACCATACTTTTCTACAAGATCCTTTGCCATTTCAAAGTATCCGCCATCACCTACACCATCCAGAATGTATTCATTCATTCTGTCATTTAAAGGCTTATCGGCATTGGCAATCACCATCTCCAGATAGTTGTTGGCTTTTTCCAGTTTGTCATAAAAGATGATGTAATTTGCAGACAATTTAAATTCTTTCAGGTTACACTTTTCAGCCACCTGTTCTCTCAGAATGTTTAATAAAGAGAACATCCAGCATCTTCCACTCTTCAATTGTGCTGTAATGCCTCTAGTCTTAACTTCCACATTAAATTCTCTGACCAGTTTTGCGGCATTCAAAGGAAGATAAACAATGTCTTTCAGCTCTGTTCTTGCACAGGCACTTTCTCTGCAGGCATAGTCTTCTTTTTCATACATCTCTTTGAATGTTTCAATCTCTTCAAGCTTTAAACTTTCCATATGTACTTACCCCTTTTATTTGATTTTAATTATAGCGCCATATGTGATATTTTTATGAAATTTGACACTTTCTACCTTTTGTTTTCTTTTTTTTCAACATTTTTAACCTATACTACTTGTAATATACACATAAATGAAAGGAATCATGCCAATGAAAGAAAAATGTTATTTTCATGACAATGAAGTCATCTTAAATTTTACACATCAACCACCAGGTTCCACTACGCAATTACTCGATTCCGATTTCTTCAATACATTCCTGGAACAGTATTTGGATTATCTGGATACGCACAGAAGAGATTTAAAAGAGTATTTATATGCAGGTAATATGGACAGAGCACAGGTATTAGCCAAATTAAAGGGCACCTTACGTATTCTGTTACTCATGCACACCAATACAGTAGAAATGCCATACTTTGCCTTACCGGAAATACTGGAAGAAGTAATTTCCGAAGGATATAAATACTGGAACTCTCTGGAAAGATTCTCTATTTTATACCTGCAGAAAGCTGACAGTTATACCACAAATGCATTTATGAATCTGGATCATGAAATCAATGAACTTGCACGTAACTTCTATCGTACAGTAGAAGCACAGATTACAGGCAGAAAAGATAATGTCTATAAACAACTAGATGCAGGTTCCAATGCCTCCTTGCTGTTACAAAGATATGCCTGGGACTGTCCTGCAACCTATGATAAGTTAAAAGATATTGCCTTTGTTCATACCATCATGGTCAGAACACCTCTGATTATTCATTCCAAATCCAACAAACGGTCCAATGTCTTTAAAGATCATGATCATAATCCAATAGAAGATATGACAGGTGATAGTGAAGACTGGTTCTGTTTCCCTGCTTTAATCGGGAAGATGCTTGTCTATGCCTACTTCCAGAAAGATTACATGGCTTCCTGCGTAGGTACCACAGGATTATTCCAGTTAGCCAGAGAAGAAGACTGTACAGGTAAAAGACCTGATGCCATTCTTTTATTTGGCAACTATGATAACACCAAAGATACTGTCTTCTATTATGATGAAGCCAATAATATCTTTGTAGGGAAAACTTCCGCAAGTCCTGAAATAGATTACTTCGGATATACAAAGAAATCACTGTTAACACTGCATAATCTTGTCGCAATGAAAAAAGGATGGCTGCCAATTCACGGTGCCATGGTAGATCTGTATCTGAAAGACGGCACAAAGAAAGGGCTTCTGTTTATGGGAGATTCCGGTGCAGGAAAATCAGAAACTCTGGAGGCACTAACACATATTGCCAGTGACAGAATTGATCACATGGAAACAGTCTTTGATGATATGGGCAGTGTTCATATTGATGAAAATGGTCATTTAAAAGCACAGGGAACAGAAATTGGGGCCTTTGTCAGACTGGATGATCTTGAAAAAGGTACAGCGTATAAAGATCTTCACAGGTCTATCTTCTTTAATCCTGATAAAAAGAATTCACGTGTTGTAGTACCAGCTGGCAGCTATAAAGTCATCACCAAAGACCATGATATAGATTGTTTTATTTATGCCAATAACTACACTGATCAACGTGGTGTACATCTGTTTGATAACGAAGAAGAAGCTAAGAAAGTATTCAAAGAAGGCAAAAGATTTGCCCTAGGCACCACACAGGAAAAAGGCTACTCCACTACATTCTTTGCCAATCCATTTGGACCTATGCAACGTCAGGAAGAATGCAGTACATTAATTGATATAGTCTTTGATAAACTCTTTGAGGATCATATTCCTGTTGGAGAAGTGTATACATGCCTGGGCCTTCCAGACAAAGGAGAACATGGTATTGAAGAAGGTGCCAGAGCTCTGTTAGATCAGGTTATCCATAAGTAAAAACATGCCAGACAAGCTCATTTATATTTTAGCTTGTCTGGCATTCATTTGTTTTACAGGGATATTGCTGAAATTGTTTATGAACACGTCTATTATCCATTAACTTCACCAGATGCATTACACCCTCTTTATCCATAAAATATCTTCTTATCTTTCAATTAAATTCTGAGTACTATTCAAATCAGTCACAATAACATCGGCGTGTTCCTGGCTGAATGAAAAATTAGTTTTTCTGGCAATTACGTACATTCCTGCTCTTTTGCCAGCTTCAATACCAAAGACAGAATCTTCTACAACAATACATTCTTGTGGCTTAAACCCAAACTGATTCATACAGTATAAATAGATTTCAGGTGATGGTTTGCTCTCCGTAAAATCATCTCCAGTACAAATTAAATCAAAATAATTGATAATACCACATTTTGAAAGTGCATTATGTATATAGTTTATATTAGAACTAGAAGCACAGGCTATTTTCACATTATTTTGTTTTAAAAAATCTAAATATTCAACCACATCAGGAAATAATATTTCTTTGTAATCAAAAGCCTGACGCTTATGCATTTTATAGTTCCGTATATCTTCTTTTAATGTATCTGGAACCTTATCTTTATACCCTTCAAGCACTTTTTCCCACATATTTTGTTTTTTATGTGTTCCAATCAGTAAATCAAATCTTTCCATCGGAATATCTATGCCATTTTCATCTAAATATTCTTTTGTCCATTTTTGTTCCTGCACTTCACTGTTAATTAGCACACCATCAAGATCAAACAATACTGCTTTAATCATAACTCTTTACACCCTCCGTCTAAAATCTTTTTTATTTTGATTTTGGAACTTTCCTTAGATGTGTTTTCCATAGCGTCCTTCAAACTAGACTCACATTTTTGAATATCTCCATTTACTTTATAAAGATATGCCAGTCTATATTGATAAACTGATTTGGCTTCCTTATCAATTTCTTCAGAAATAATCTCTTCAATTTTAGGAATTAGCTGTACATTGTTTTTTAAGTAAATATCACAAACCAGATTGCTGTCATTAATTAAAACCTGTTGATTTAACTGTTTTGCCATGGAACTATACTTGTTAAGTTTTTCTAAATATACTAATCCCTGTTTATCTTTTTTATCTGCATAATATCCAATAAGTAAACTATATAAAGCCACCGCATCTTCAGCATTTAATCTCTGCTTTTCCATTAAATCTGCTGTTTTTTTCACTTGAGCTACATTATCATTATAAACCCAGTAATTTAATTCCATCATTTTTCGAGATTTAAAAGACATCAACATATCCGCCTGTAATGAAGAAAGCTGTAATAAGAATCCCTTTTCATCTTTTTTTACATATGCCAATTTATATAACTCATGTAAAAGTTTATTTAAACTGTAGTTTCTAAGAAAAACAGTTAATGGAACAAATATTGCAATTAAAATAATAGTTATTTTCATAATAATAAATAAAGTGAGTGGTCATATGAATATACTCCCACTCACTCTGTTCTCCTACATTACGCCGATAAGTGTCAGTACAATACCTAAACCTAACAGTATAAAGATTAATTTATTTGGTGAAAGCCCCTTTACAATGCCTTTGTATACTGCCAAGGAAAGTAGTAATGGAAGCAAATTAGGCATGATACCATCAAGAACATCTGACAGTACAAATGTTCCTCCGCCCATTTCCAAAGTTAAAGCAATAGGGACTTTTACAATCTGAGGAATCATACCACCAATAACAACCATTGCCAATACTTTAGCAGCATCAGTCATTTTAGCAAGAGTTCCATCTGCTTGAATCTTTGCAAGGAACTGACGTCCACCAGAATATCCAAGTTTGAAGCCATACCATCTTGTCAGAGTGGAAGGAATCAAGTTAAGTAACAAGTATAGAATTACACCAACAATATTTCCAGCTGCTGCCATAGGTGCACCAACACCACAGGCAATCATTCTGAATGTACCCCAGAAGAAACTATCACCAATTCCGGCAAGAGGACCCATTAAAGCAATCTTTACAGCGCCAATACTTTCAGGATCCATACTATGAGTTTCATCATTAGCATATTCTTCTTCCATAGCACAGGAGATACCCAAACAGAAAGGTACAAATGCACATGTTGTATTAAACATTGTATTGTGTCTCTTAAGTGATTCTACCAAATCATCATGGTTTGGATATAACTTTTCAAGTGCAGGAACCATTGCTCTCATGAAATCAATACCCTGCTGCTTATCATATGTGTAGCATCCTAAAGCCTGATAGGAGCGTAAGAAGACATGATTAAGTTCTTTTTTAGATAACGTTAATTTATTTTCAGTCATTTTAGTCGTCCTCCTCTTCATTAGGCTTTAAGAAGAAATAAATTAATGCACAAGCAAATCCAGCTAATGCTACTGCAACACTGGAGAATCCTAAATATGTAGGTAATAAGAATCCAATGATAAAGAATCCAACATATTTAATATCAAATGCAAATTGCATCAGAATACCAATACCAACTGCAGGCAGAATCTGGCTTGCATTTGCCAATCCATCACGTATTACCTGAGGAATAGCGCCAATAACAGCATTAATTGCTTCAGATCCAGCAGCTACAGCTAAGAATACTGCAGCACTGTACATTAGAGCCTGAGTTGCACATCCAGCTAGGCCAATCCACCAGATACTCTTTGTATCCCCTTTTTCCACTGCCTTATTAGCCATAGGAGACCATACAGATACAGAAATTGTATTATTAACTGTTCCAATTAATGTTGCAAGTAAACCTACTGGAACTGCAATTGTTACTGCTTCAGCTACTGATAAATGATTAATTAATGCTAAACCACATGCCACTGTAGATCCTGTAACTACTTCTGTTGGAGTTGCACCTACCTGTACAACACCAGCCCAAATAAGTTCAAGTGATCCGCCAATAATGATACCCTGTTTTAAATCTCCCAATAATAAGCCAACCAATGTACATAACCAAATTGGTCGAGCAATCATCTGCTGTCCAAGCCAGCCTTGTTCAAGTCTACCATAAGCAGCTACTAAAGCTACTAATAGTGCTTCCACTACCATTTTTCTTCTCCTTAATTTTAATATTATTTACTCAAATTTTTTTGCTATATCGTCCCACTCTACTTTTGGCATAGCTGTAGTAATCTGAGCGAAAACTTCTCTTCCGCTATCATGTAATTCCTTAAGTAACTTGTATTTTTCTTCATTAATATAAACACCGTCACTTATTTCTTGTTTACCTGTTGTTACTCTGCCATTTGTGCCATCAACTTCAGGGCCAATATTTATATGCTGAATTTTAGAACATGCGTTTGCCAATTTGTATGCGTCTTCAACAGTAGCTACAGAAATAAACACTTTTTCTTTGTCATATTTTGAACCATTTAATTTTTCAATAGCTTTGTTCATGTCCCATACAAGGCATTTAGAAACTCCTGCTGGTTTTGCAAGTTTTAAAGTAGTTTTGTGTAATTCATCATTTGCAGCTTCGTCATTTACGACCACTAAGACTGTTGGCTTATATACGCCACACCAGGTAACAGCCACCATTCCATGAATTAATCTTCCGTCAACTCTCATCAATTGAATCATATTATTAGTCCTCCTTTAATGATCAATCATCGTCGTCATCTGTCATATTCAGTACATCATTCATATAACAGAATTGACTTTTTGACATTTCAATAGCGCTTCTAATAAACTCATCATTAACTTCATCACTTGCAAAAACACATTCCATAATCACTGATAAATTCATACCAGTTACCAGGTGGAATTTGTAATTAAGCAAATTCTTAAAAAAGCATTGATTAACGGAACCACCATACAGATCTGTAAAAACTATAACGTTATCATCTTTATATTTGGTCAACAAATCCGTAACCTTATTTTCAAAACCGGTATCCGTCATAGTTTGTTCTAAATAGTCGACATTGTTGCCACCAAAGAATTCAACTGTGTTTTTCATTCCTTCTGCCAGTTTTCCGTGGGAAGCAATGATTATTCTATTCATAACTTATCCTCCTAGTAATTTCGTTATAATGTATCTGAGCTATTAGATTACTCTTAATGTACTTCTCTAATATATATTTGTAAATAGTTTGTATATATTTTTATGTGCTTTTTATTAAATTCATTTGTAATTCTTTGAAAACGTTTTCATTTTGCTGCTTTTCACATCATTTTATCGCATTTTGCGCCAAGCAATATATATTATCTGGTAGTTGATTTATGCGTATGTATATTAACTGTATGCGTCACTATATATATTCTTCATGTAAAATATAGTTGTTTATTGTGTTTTTCCTATTTTTTCCATTTTATTCGGACAGACACATCCATTAAATTATTGATTTCATTCATTTGTTTTTTTGTGTCAGTAATAAATATATATCATCTCCTATATAAAAGGATATAAAGAAACCAATTATTTCAATTTCACTTTGAAAATATCTATTTTTGTATATATTTTATTGACACTGCGCCAAAGATAATATATATTTTTAGTGAGCTGTTAGAGAACAAAACATATATCAAGGAGATTTTATAATGACAGTAGAAAAACTATCAATGATTGGGCATGTTAAAGACACGCCAAGAGTAATCAAAAATGCATACAACAACCGCAGCGAATACATGAACAGTTTTGTCGAGGCATTTGTAAATCACGATTTCAAAAAAGTATATTTTTTAGGATCCGGTACATCTCATCATGTATCCTGGGTAATCAAAAACATTTTTGTAGATATGCTGGGTATTGAAGGTGTTGCTTGCGAACCTACTATTTTTACTCATCACGAAGCAGAAAAACAATCTGGATTATTTAAGCCAGAAGAAATTTGTGTTATTTGCTTCTCACAGCACGGAGACAGTATTTCCACTTGTGAAGCTGCAAAGAAAGCTAAAGAACTTGGTTTCTACACAATCGGTGTTACAGAAGCTCTTAACAGTGTATTAGAAGACATGACAGATTCTTATTGTCACCTTGTTTGTGAAGAAGAAGAAATCGGTCCTGAAACAAGAGGTTACACTGAAACTATTTTCCAGTTCTACATTTTAGCAATTGAAGTTGCAAAACAGAAGGGCGCTATTACTGAAGCCCAGTATGAAGCAATGGATAAAGATGCTTTAGATCTCGCAAACAACTTAGACACTATCGTCAATGAATCTGTTGAATGGTATAACAGAAACAAAGAAGAATTCTTACAGATGACTAAATCCTCCATTGCCGGCTATGGAAACAACTTCCCTACAGCTATGGAAGCACGTCTCAAGTTCTTCGAAACATACTCCAGACCATGTACTGGTTACGAAATGGAGGAACAGATGCACGGGCCAATGAGAGCTTATAATGCTGAAAACTATATGTTCTTAATCGGTTCCGAAGGAGAAGCAGAATTCAAGAGATTATGTGAACTCGTTCCATATTATAAAGATGTATTTACAGAACATGTATTTGTAGTAACATGCGAAGATGGTATCGAAATTACTGATAAAGACTTAAAGTTCACTTATAAAACAACTGATATCTTATCCCCAATTGTTTATATTATTCCGTTCCAGGTATTGTCTGCTTTGATTTGTGAAGATGTTGGAATTGACACTAAAGTTAGTCCAATCAAAAAGAGATATGTCTCTTCTCATTATCCTGCCGCTAGACATGGAAATTTAACTAAATAACAAAAGAACATTTAGTTCCCGTTCATAAACTGCTGTAAGTTAGGAGAGACCCCCTTCTCTCCTAACTTATTTTTTAGAAAAACATAAAAAAATATCTCTGTCTTATTAGCAGTAAATATATTATTATTAATGTAGAAAGTATAGATAATCTATGGCAAAGAATCCTAAATATATAGAAATAGCAAATTATTTTATTCAGAAAATTGAAAATGAAGAATTAAAAGAAAATGAACCATTAGATCCAGAAGAACAGTTGTGTGCTCAATTCAACGTCAGTCACATGACAATGGCTAAGGCAATGAATGAACTGAGTGCTGAGGGATATATTAAAAGAATACCTGGAAAAGGAACTTTTATATCCAGTAATTATAGAACTTCTTTTAAAAAACCAATCTCTTCCAGAAACAGTATTACTGCCCAAATTCAGGAAGCCGGATTAGAATCACGCATTGAGTTATATAAATATTCTATTATCAGAGGCAAAGATGATCCTGAAGTCGCTGCAAAACTTCATATTTCTGAAGATGAATTTCTCCATTTTTTCATAAGGCTGAGATATGCCAATGATAACTTAATGGCGATTTCATATACATATATTGTTCAAAAAGTGATTCCTACGTTAGATATCCACAAACTTGAAGGCTCTCTTAATAAATATATCCAAGAATTAGGAATTGAACGAACAGATGGATCTACGGAGTTTTGTGCAACAATGCCAAACAAAGAAAATGCTAAAATCTTAGGAACTGATCATATTCCTCTGCTTAAGCAAACAATACGTTGGAATGTTGATGATAAGCCTTTTGAATTAACTTATCATTATTTCATCGGAACTAAATATTCCATCACATCGGATTTACACATTATCCACAATAAAAAAGTGGTTTCTTAAATTGAGCGAACTCACGGTTAATTCTTTATGGTTTTCCTCAATCAAATTATAAACGGCAATGTAAATTTGGATTAATTCATCCTGTTTACATCGCCGTTTTAACGTTTATCAGTTAATTATATGTTGCATCACCCTGGAAGACATTGGATTCAGATTCATCCTCTGTAATCACAAGGCCATTGGTATTTGCAGCACCTTCTATTGTTTCATAGAAAGTAATGGATAAAGTCGTATAGATTTCATCAGATCCAGATAAACTGTCTTTACCACCTGCATCAATAGACACATCCTGAATGGTACATCTGTACTTTAAGGAGTGTAAAGAATACAGGATACCTTTGACAGTATCATAGTTATCGGATTTAAAAGATAAGTTGGCAGTACGTCTTACAATCGTACCTGTAAGAGTAGGATCATTCCATGTAATGGAAATATTGTCAGCTTTTCCGTTTAATACATTACCGACTTCATTCACTTCCTGAGAAAGATTGTTGTACACAGCTATCTCTCCCACTTCATCATTTTTATGTTCTTCTATGTAAGCTTCCATGTTTTTCATGGTCGCAGACTGTGTCTGTGCCAGTAACAACCCTGTTTCAAGTTGCGTAGTATCATAGGTTGTTTCAGCATTTTTAAATGTCTTATAGGCAAATTCATAATAGAAGATACCCAAACCAACAATAGCACAAAGCAATACAAGCAATGTTTCTCTCAATGTAAACTTATGATTCAACATATCAGTTTGCCCCCTCTGCACTTTCTACCACTGTATGATAGGTAATCTCTATATCTGCAGTAACTGCTGCAGAATTACTGGAGTTGGAAGAAGTTGTAGTCACTGTAACATAGTCATTTCTTTCATCTGACTGTAAAACACTGATAACTTGTGAAACTGTGGAAAGATCTGTTTCTGCGGTATATACAGAAATCTGATTGCCATGAATCCGGATGGAAGACACATCCACACTGGAACGAATATCCTGATCAATCATATTTAATACATCCGTTCTGTTCAGACTGTTCTTTTCATCTTCTGTCAAGAAAGAGCCTACCAGATCATTGTATCTGGCCTTTACTTTATTAAAGTCTGCAGTATCTGCCTGTAAAGCCTGAATCTGTGACTGTAAAGCATTGTAGTTGGATTCCAGTTTTGACATCTTTGCCAAAGGATCCAGTACAAACAGTTTTGTAAAACACACTAAGAACACTGCAAACAATACAGAACAAACGGCTAATACCGTTTTATTCTCACTGACATCTTCTTTGATGAAGTTCATGGATGTCTTAGCTGGATAGCTTCCTTTTTTAGGTTTCAAGGAGATTTCTTTGGATAATACTGATTTTTTACTCATACACTAATTCTCCTTTTTCACTTTTCCAATGCGATACCATACGCTGCAGGGGCATACTGCAATACTTCTTCCTCAGTATTCAATGACTGTAAAGGAAGTAGCTTTACAGAAAGATTTTCCTGAATGGCATCCAGTAAGCCCTGTATAAAAGAACCCTGACCATAGTAGTATAAAACATCCAGACTCGCATCCTGATTTTCATAGGAATAATAGTTGATGGATCTCATGATTTCCACAGAAATTCTGTTGTAGATTTCCACAACACTCTCTTCTTTTAATACCTGTGTATCAGATGTAAAGAGTTTATTTCTTGCGACATGCGGATCACAGTTCAACAGATTTGCGCTTTCTTCCACAATGGTCTGTAAGCCCATATCCAGTGTTCTGCTTGTGTCATAGACACCATTTCTGTACATGTCCAGTACAGTTTCCGTATCTCCCAAATTCAGTAACATCTGATCCCCGGTATCCAGGGTATAGTTTTTCATGAAGCAGGCAAGAGCCAGTTCTCTTGGTTCCAGACGTACCAGATGTAATCCAACACGTTTGAACATCTCTTTATATTCTTCAATGACTTTCTTATCTACTGCAGCCGCAAGAATCTCCATTTCTTTTGGAGTATCCCCGTCTTTGATAACAGAAGTAACTATATAGTCATAGGCATAACGATCTTTAGTATCCTGCAGCATATCATGGAATTCATAAGGCAGGTTAACCAGTAACTGTTTTTCTGTCATAACAGGCATCACTGTTTTATGTAAATACACATTTGCATCAGGTAATACCAGTGCTACATATTTTGCCTGTATTTTCTCTTCTTTCAGTTTTTCTTTAATGGTATCTGCCATAGCTTCATAGGCAATCAATCCATCTGCACCTACTGCATTTTCCGGTGTATCAAAACATACATAGTTTTTCACTTCACCATTCTTTACTTCTACAATTGATGTAGTGCACATGCCTATCTCAATACCGACAATATCTTTTTTCATACTATCCTGCACTCCTTCTACATTCCAAGTAATCCCATATACCACTGTACAACACTGTTCCCTAGACAAAGACAAATCACCGCAGATAGAGAAATAGAGGGTCCAAAGGGGATCTTATTCTGCTTTAAAGCTACTACAAATACTAATCCAATCACACAGGAAATCATTACATTCAATAATCCTGCAAAAGGTCCAAGAAACAGACTGACAAGGAAGAACAACTTGATATCTCCCCCACCCATGGTTTCTTTCTTTAATACTTTATCCATAATAAATACAAGTACCAGTATACTACCTGCAATCACACATCCTCCAAGTAATCCATCAAAGAAACTCTGTGTATTTCCAATACAGTTGATCAGCCAGCATACAATGCCAAACAGAATATACCCATCTGGTATCTCATAAGACTTCAAATCCACAATAGATAACCCAAGTAATACAAGAAATAACCCGTATATGGATACTAACTGTATATCTATCGTACCATGAATCATCAGATATCCTGCATAGACAATGCCCATACCAAGCTCCACAAGTGTACTTGTGACAGGGATCCTGGCATGGCAATATCTGCATCTTCCTTTTAACACTACATATGATAATATCGGAAATAAATCCATCACTCCCAGTTCATGTCCACAGCTGTCACAATGACTTCTACCCTTCCACCATGGTTCATTATCCAGCATTCTGTATGCCTGACACATCACAAAACTGCCTGTACAGGCACCTGATATAAACGCCAGTATCACACAATACCAGAAGATAAACGGAGTTTCATAAATACTTAACATATCTCAATTCACTCCTTTTACCCATCTGTACTTCAGTTCTCCATTAACTACCTTTACTTCAATAATCAGGGAATTCACTTTTCCAAAGTACTCTTCTTTTCCAATAACTTCTTTTTCAGATTCATTGTACCCTTGAGTCTTTTCTCCAACAATCGTATTGGACACATTGTCATAGAAACCAATATAGCCACCAGTAATATGATGTGTACAATGTGTACCATCACAACCATTTACAGGACACTGCATACCATTTAAAGAATTGACCTTTGCCGCACTCTCACACGTATTCAGCTTCATATTGTCATTGCCGCCAGCCACATGTCTGTGATACCAGGAAAATCCTGCCCATAACAGATACAAAGCTTCCACTATCAGTAAAGGAATCACAATAACTTCCAGTACACTGACACTTCCTTTTGTATTTCTCATGAGGTTCCCTCCGGTTTTGGATCATTCAGAGGAATGACATCAAAGTCTCCTTCCATCAACGCATCAGATGAACTGTTGCTGCCAACTTCCAGATGTACTGTAAAGTAAGACCCTGTCCATGTAATACTTGTTACTTTTGCACCAAGTCCATCAGGATACGCAGACTGTCCTAATACAGGCTTATAGGTTTCTCCTGCTTTAAAGGCAATCTGTCCATAGCCATCAATGACATTACCATCTTCATCTACAGATACCACACTGGTAAGATCTTTCTTTAAGGCATAGGTAACACTGAAAAAGGATTCAATATTTTCACCTTGTGCTTTAAACCCCGTAGTATATCTCAGTTCATTGGTCAATATACTTTCCAATGTAGTAAATAACTGAGGAGCCTGTGCTCTCTGCATACTCTTTTTAAATTCTTTCTGCGCTAAAGATACCCCAGTTGCCATACCCATACTTAATAAAGATACCAGTATGACTACACACAACATCTCTATCAATGTAAATCCACTCTGATGGATACGCTTCTTATTATTCACCATAATAGTAATACCCATCCTCTGTCTTCTTCACAAAAACACTTGCAGAAACAGTACTTCCATCGTTCTTCTTAATCACTACCTGAGCAGAAGACTGCGTAGTATTGCTTGTAATCTTAAACACCTTTACAGCATCCTTACTCTGTTTATTCATTCTGTTACTGGCCACAATACTTGTCTGTAAGATGATAAAGCAAAGAGATAAGACTATGATACTGATTAACACTTCCACAAGTGTTTCACCTTTACAAGAGTTTAACTTCTTCATAGCCTATCACTCCTTTCCACTTACACCATTCCATGTCCAGAGAATCACTTTCTTTGAGGTATCGGTATTTGTGGTATCTACAGAAACACTGAAAGTGATATATCTCTTCATGACAGTACCATCTTCAGCTGTCAATGACAGAGTATAGATAGCCTGATACAGATCACCTTCGGAATCATTGTTTTTTACAATAGCATAGTTGCCTGTGACATCTTTGATTTCATTGATTCCCTCAACACTGATAGTAAAGGAATCAGAAGTAGCACTGGAAGAACCATTCAGGACTGCTGTACTGATTGCCAATGTACCAGGAAAAGTAGGTTGATACCCAGTATCCCAACCGGTAATTTGAAACTGAGACGATTCATTTACTGATCCATTTGCATGATATTCCTGTCTGTGTAATGTTGACTTCAGTAATTTACATGCAGAATCCAATGTCAGATTATCCTGTATGGAAGTCTGATTTTTTGAAGATGTTTTTACACTGGAACTGCTTGCGGACAATAAGGTCACAGAGATAAAACTTGCGACCAATAATACTACCAGAGCTAACAGAATGGAGACACCACTCTCGCTATGCAGTTTTCTTTGTATGTTGTGTTTAAGCATATAGATGCCTCCTTTCTGTATCCTTTTACTCTACTGTATCTTTATATTCTTTAATAAGTTTATACGCCCAGACAGAGCCACTATTATCTTTGGCATAGAAGTTGTTGTTGGAATCTTCCAGATAACAGTTATTACTGTAAATGCGAATTGGGCCACCAGAATTAGTAAAATACCAAAAATTACTTCCTGGACTTTCGCTCACTTGAAGAGAATACATATATCCATCCCAAATAGACCATGTCCTTTGAGCTGTCAGATATTTACTCTGATTGATTAACGTACCACTTGTATACTCCCATTCCACAGACTGTAAAGCTTCTAAGGATGTAAATACACAGCTTGTATTGTCAACCTTTGAAACACTTCCTTTCAAGTTATTGCCACTTAATGTAGACTCTGTGTTCTTTGAAGAAGTCATGCCGTAAGAATCCCCGTCATTTGCGGCTTTCTGGATATTCTCATTTGTAAAAATATAGGAGCTGTTATCCTCAAAACTTGTCGCAAGTGTAGTAGTTACTCTTACCCATTTTGCATATAAAGCATAAGTTTTAGGCTCGGCTACAGTAAATATTTCTGTATTCACCACTTTACCTTCCGTATCCAGCACTCTTGTACTTTTAACGGTATTGCCTTCCTCAGTATCTATGTACCACCCTTCAAATAAGTAGTTGTTATCCAGCTTCTTATACTGTTCTGAGAAACCTTCAACATTTACTGTTTTAGGTACTTCTGTAAAATACACTGTCTTACCAGCTGTTTCTTCAGAACCATCTGTCTTTTTTACCTTGAAATCAATGATTCCAATCGTATATTTTGCAGAAAGAGTTTTCCCATCATAAGCAGCAGAATCCACCACGTCTTCCACTTTCGTAGTCTCATCATTCACATCTGTATACCATCCAATGAATGTATATCCAGCTTTTACAGGCGTATATCCCCTCAGATCAATGTCACCATCTTTTGCATATATAGTAAAAATGTCACTGGTTTCACCATAGGTACCACCATCGAGATTCAATTTAATCGTTTTATATAGTGCATATTCAGGCGTTAATGTATACACAACATCCTCTTCTGATGAAGCATTCAGAACTGCTTTATTCCATGTCACCTGATCAATGACCTTACCATCACCATCCAGAATCTTCTTACCATCCTGATACCAGCCTGTACAATACATACCATCTCCAGGCTGACTGTCCAAATGCACATAACTTTGATCATAAGTAACATGTACATCATATCCTTCACCAACAGTCACTTTAATCTTAGCTGTCTTTGGCTTCCATAATGCATACAGATCCAGATCTTCCTGTGTTTCAGTAACAGTGACAGAATCTTTTTTAGTTTCAGGAACGTTCACATCTGTATACCATCCTTCGAATGTATATCCTGTACGTTTAAGATTGTACATTCCATCCGTAAGAGTAATGTCATTCATTAATGGTACTGTCTTGATTTCATCCTGTTTATTACTGTCATCCACATTCTCCAGGTTAGTAAATATACCACCATTACCATGTAACCTGACTGTATATGGAGTTGGTTTAACTGTAACGTTTTCCAAAGCCAGTGTATATGTCCTACCATCTTTAGTAATCATTACCTGTACATGTACATCGGTTAATGCTGTATTCAGATTTTCACTTCTATACGTGATATACACAGGAATGCTTGTAAAGCCATTAGAGGAAGTAGTCACATCTTTCTTATCTACAGACACATCCAGATTTGTCTTACCTGATGTAGCAGTTACCTGTATATCCCCATCCAGAATATTTTTATCATTTGCAGCATAGATAAAGTATCTGGAAGATGTATTCTCAGGTTTTGTACGATCATCATAGTCTGTTACCAAAGTACCTGTCACATCTGCAGTACTATCATTAACTATACCTGCTTCACAATAAGAGGAAGAATCGCTGAGACCTACTGCAACAGGTCTGTCCACCACAATCATCGTAGAAGCAGAATACGGTATACCGTTATAGGTAACAGTACCTTTGACACTCACTTTACCATTGACTCCAAATCCTGTAATTGTCACTATATTTCCTGATACTTCTGAAACACCGACATCTGGTTCCAGAATATCGTGAGAGGAAGTTACATTCCATGTAATATTCTCAGCATCTATCACTTTTGTGATATCCGCTGTCGGATACATGGATACATTCACCTGTTGCTTTCCTTCATTGGATAATACCAGTTCTGAAGGATTCGCAGTCACTGTAAGATTGGCTGTTACAGATAATGTAAAGTGTGCCTCTACATCCTGACTATTTATCTTCATATGTGCAGTAACAGTAACTGTACCTGTCTTTAAAGCTTTCAATGTCACCTGATACGCATCATTTACTTTCATGACACCTTGTACAGCAACAATACCCTCAGTATCAAAAGTAATATTTTCATTCTTTAAATCGAATGTCTTTCCATTACTGTTTAAAGTAAAGGCTTTTACTGCTTCACCTGCAGTGTTTAACTCAGAGAAGATATCCAGTGTATCCATACCATTACTCCAATATGGATCATGGTTAGGCCATGTACCATAATGCACATTCACTGTGGTATTTTCTTTTACAGGCTGTGTAATGACTGTTGGGAAAGGATAGTTTCTTCCTTCTAATGTGCTGTCTCCTGCATTGAAAGAATACTTACCATTGATTGGCTGTTCTCCTGAAGAAGTCTTTTCTGTAGATGTAACTGCATGGAACTTACTTGTGTCTGTTGTCTTACCACCATTCATCTTATTCAGGAAACTGTTGGAATCACTGATAGAAAGATTGCTCATTTGTGCATACGTCTTTGAAGTATTCTTCTCTTCATCCACTACAGAACTCTGTGCACTGCTGCCAAAGTACTTTGCCACATATGTGGAATTACCCAGCAACATATCTTTCATTTTTGTGACATTATTCGCAAGATTGTACATGGTATTATTGTTAGTTCCTGCAAAGTAGTACTTTGGAGCTTTTGAAACATCTATATCCGCACTGCTGTCTAAATAAGCACAATTTGTAATTCCCTTCAACGAAACAACGGCATATCTGTCCGCAACACTGGCAATGGTTGAGATAGAGCGAATCGTACCTTCCAATGCAGGAAATTCCATATACGTATAACAGTTTTCCACATTAGGGTGCCCATCATCTGCACCTGTTTTATTAGAAAAATTCTTGTAGTTCATTGTAAATCCACTGCCGGCAACACCTGCAATGTATACATGGGTACTGACTCGAACAGTCGCCTGAAGATTATCATTCACACTAACATGACTGTCTCTTGTCCAAACAGTATTGTTCTGTCCATGACCTGTATATGTCGCATCCAGTGTTTCCTGACCAACAGTTATCTTTCCCCCACTATAACAATTAGTAATTGTATCTTTTAAACCACCGGTAATACCACCAACACGGATAAAAGCACCATATTCAGCAGGATAAGAAGTACTGTTAATCATAATTTTGGCTGTAGAAGAACATTGGTCAATATTAATATTAGCAACACCTGTCAGACCACCAACATTGGCTTCACCAAGGCCCATATCATTAGCACTGTTATCTATGATAGTATAGCCTGCAATAGCACAATTCGTAATCGCTCTTGCTGTATATGCAGAATTCATTTCTCTGCTGTAATCATACGCAACACCTACAAGACCACCGATAGAATATCCACCAACATGATTTTTATTTGTATCCAATCTCTGTATCACAGCTCGTTTGGTACTGTAAAGAATCGTATTACGTATATCTGCATCTACAGTGACACCAAATAATCCGACAGTAAAACTGTCTGAGGTAATATTTAACTCCTGAATCTTATAGCTTTGACCATCATATGTACCACCAAACCATGCATACAATGTTGCATCATAACTGGTAGCAGAAGAAGATGTATTCTGTCCTGCAACAGGCTGGAAATCACTGATAGTTTCTGCATTTAAGTCATGTGACTGCTTAAAGACAATATTGGCATTCTCTTTTCTTCCAGCACTGTCTTTTGTCTGTTTACCAGTACCAGGTATTGTTGTATGCATCAGATAATTAAAATTCTGGTAATTAAAACCGTCTACCTGATCTGTACAGCTTCTGTTGCTATAGTTCCAGTTAATATACTGTAATTGCTGTGCACTTCTTATCTGATATGGTAATGCACTCCAGCCTACAGTTTTACCTGTATATGCGCTTGCTTTCTCTGATACCTTTGCTCCTTTGTTATCATTGAGACTTAAGGCATTACCAAAGAAAGGACTGATGGTAAAGATATAGCTGAAGGCTGTACCATGTGTATCTGTCTGAGTAAGAGTTATCTGTCCGTTAGTACCTGTACCTTCAAGACAGATACCGTCATTACCATCTGTTCTTGTAGTATAAGGATAAAAATGGAATCCGGATAACTGCTGCTGTAAAGATCTTTGAGCTTCTTCATTGACAGCACCGCCAACCTTCAGACTGTCATAGTTCACAGTCACATTTTCAAGATCTTCACTTGTATAGTAGCCATATCCATATTCTTCAATCACACCGCCATCATCATGTGCTGTACATAAAGTAGATTCTTGTTCTACCTGCTGTAATGCCACGTCAATACCGATATAACTGATCTTATAGCCGTTATTATTACCTGAAGTTTCTTTTTCCCAGTAGAAAACCCCCATCTTACCTAAAGATGGTTTTACATGCCATTCTCCATAGTGTACATAGCTGCCATCAGCTTTTTTCACATAGGCAGTAAATGGATAATTGCTCTGTGTAGCATCCAGTTCAGTAGTTTTTGCATAATAGAAACTGCTTGTGGCTTTACTGCCTTTCTGTAAGTCTGCATAAGAGGAAGGTGTACCTGCAGAGTTAGCTTCATTTCTGTCATAGGAATTAACTTCATAGCCTAAATAATAGGTTCCTTTTGTCAGATACCTGGAGTTTTTAATACTTCCTCCAATCGGACTGTACGCATAAGAAACAGAGCCCACACCGGAAGATGTTAAAGCTGTAGCACAATACGTATCACTAATAGAACCAGTATTATGTGCAGTAAATCCTGCAATGATTGTCTTACCAGAGTTAGCAGAAGAAGTAATATGGGTTAAAGCATAGGCATTGGTAATACTGCCTTCGTTACAACCTGTAAACCCACCTGCATAACATTCTGCCTGGAACATATCTACAGACATCTTAGGATTATCTGCACTGCAGTTACTGATGACACCTTTTTCTGCATTATATCCAACAAATCCACCTAAATATACTTTGGAATTTGCATACCCTTTAATAGTATTTTCTGTACCGGACAAGTAATATCCTGCAACAGCACTGTTTTGGATGGTGCCTGCATTGTACCCTGCTAAAATACCTGCATACACTGTTTCATTTTTATCTATGGTCTTATTACGCTGTACATAACAGGATGGCTGTCCTTCTCTGTACTGTGTAGCCAATACCACATTTCTTACAGTACCTTCTACATAGCCAAACATACCAATATAGTCACCATCACTGACAAAGCTGATATTTCCTATTGTATTCGTACCACCATCATAGACAGCACTAAAGGAAACAGTGGAGTCACTGCCTATTGGTTTTTGAAAGCTTACAGAGGAGGTTAATGTAAACTTATCCCAGTTATACGCTGCATAATCGAGATTTCTTAACTGTGTATAGACAATAGAGTCTGTCTTCTTATACACAGAATCTTTCACATACACTCTGGAAAGGTTATATACGTGTCTTGGAGAACGGATATACACCTGATCTGGAAGCACACTTTGTGCATTGCTGTCACTGACTGAAACAACACTTTGAGCAAACAGAGGATTATAGTCATAATACTTTGTTTCACCCTTGGCACTGATACTGACTCTTGTATAGAAAGAAGAAGTATCCGATACAGTATTCAAAACATCTTTGGAGAAAGGATAAATTCTGTACATCTTACCATCAGCTTTCACAGAATAATGTGGATCTTGTTTATTCACAATCTTTTCAGTACCACCCACATTCACTGTAATACTGTCAGGAATATTGGCTTCATTGTCTTCATATACAATGCCATAGCCATCACCAGTAATGGTATCTTTGGAAACTAAAGATACGTGTACATTGGCACCATCAAAACCATAATAGGTATTGGTGCCATCAGAATACTGTTCATAGTACACTAAAGAACCTTCTTCAAATTCTGCATCCCAGTCACCATAATGTGCTAACCCATTTAACTTAGGATAACTATAGGAGGTTAAAGACTGTCCCATTAATTTATATGGATGATCCGCAAGAGTAATCTGCTGGAACTGTGTACCTAAATCTTTATCTTTCAGATTTTTTGCATTCACAGCTTCTCCAATATTGACATCTGTATTCACACTGCTTCTGACATAGTACACTTTGGAAACAGACCCACCGCTTACTGTTGCATAATATGTATAGCCTTCAGGTTCTTTATCCACAATACCACTATCATCACTTGTACATGGCTTTACTAACGTATAGGCATTTGTCAGACTGTTGACAGTACCATTTGTCAGACCAGCACCAGTTCCATGGTCCTTAAGAGCTAAAAATCCTGCAGCATAGACACTGTCCATAGTCACAGTCCCTGAAGAATCACCTACAAGACCTGCACCTGTTGATGCAAATATATAGCTGTCACTATAGGAAGTATTCACAGTTAGTGACCCGGTATTCTTTCCAACAAGACCTCCGGCAGTATCACCCTGTAATACAGTACTGCTATAACTGTTAAGAATACTTAAATTACCATTATTATCCCCAACTAAACCACCGGCAATATTCCCTGTAATCCATCCATAGTTCTCTATATGCATTTCCTGGGTAATAGCCGAAGGGATATCCTGCTGTGTGGTACTGAGATAGACACCGATATTGTCAAGTATGACATTACCATCTGTCACCTGACCAATCACACCACCTACATTAGCACCATTCAATACTCTTTCTCCCACCAAAGAGAAATTCTTTAAGGTTATATCCTGATTTACAGTCTGAAACAATCCATTATTGGTAATCAGTTTGGAAATCACTGCATTCTTTGTTGTGCCATGATCTTCATAAGCACCTGACACTTCTCCTGACACTTCTGTTAATACACTGTTTATAATAGATTTAAACAAAGGCACTGTTACATTGGTCATAGAACCATCTGTATTGATCTTTTTTACAGTACTTGTAGTATTAAAATATGTATTTTTATACAATTCATAGAATTTAGAATCTGTGCCAAAAGAAATATCTTTCTGTATCTTTGCTTTCGTAATTGCCTTTCTGCTTCGTGTAACTGCAGAGGTGATATTCACACCAGAACTTTCATCCAGATTCTGTAAATGTCTTCCAACTGTAATATACGCTGTGCCATCATTCACAGGATTTTTCTCATCATAGGCAAAGATACTGTTACCTCTGACAGTGACTGTATCACTGGCGGACACAGTATGGTCATTACTCTTAGCACTGACTCTCAGGGTAATATTACTGCCTGTAACAAGATTATTATTAACATCACCAAGCTTGCTTTTTTCACCAAACAGATTCACAAATCTGGTCTCATCACTGGATAAATCATCCAGAGTAATTTCAAAGGTACGGCTGACACCTGCAGTTCCAGGCTTTTTAAATGCAGAACTGTTGACAAGATTGTCCCCTACATGATACCCACCGTCAGCATACGTGATGACACGTTTATGCCCATACTCATCTTCAAGTGTAAACGTATAGGTAATCTGTGTATCGCTCAAAGTAATTGGCTTTCTGACTTTGATAACAGCCTTGTTCACTTCTTCATTACTTGTAATCACCGCTGATACAATATCAAGACTGTTGGTACTGCTGCCAGAATTGGCATTGGAGCCACCATAGTAGCCTACTTTAGCACCATCTTTCAGTCTTCCACTCTTATCTCTTAAAGTGCTGTTATAACGATCTGAAATTGTATTTCCATCATAGTAAGATACAGAAACATCTTCTCTGTCTTCACTGTAATAAACTGCATAGACAGTCGCAGCTGTCAGCTGTCTGTTACCTTCAGAACTTTTGACATAAGGAATATATTCCACTACAAAATGCCCGTTCTTTAAGGCAGAATCCAGCACTTCATCATTCACAATGGCATTGGTGCTGACTCTTCCTGATACAAGTGCATATACACTATCCGCGTCCAAAACAACAGACTGTACTTCCTCATCATAGTCTCCAGGTACTGCACCGATACCAGTAATATCTGTATGTGTGGCAGGATTATAGGTATCTATGGCACCACTGGAATACAGATCTGTCATACGTTTCTGTACTGCCATGTAAATAGTTTCTGCCTTGGAGTCCAGTTCTTTCTGTCTCAGATTTTTCTGGAGCATAAAAACAGCCGGCACAATTAAAGCCAGTAAAATCAGTAATATAGCAACAGTCATCAGCACTTCTGCAAGTGAGAATCCCTGTGTTTTTTTGGTGTGTTCTCTAAGTATTTTTCTCATAGATAATCGATATTATTATACTATATAAGGAGATAGCAAATACAGAAAAACCTGCAGTCTACATTTGTAGATATACAGGTTTTTTGCTCATTTTCTTAACTTTTTTCACTTTTTCGAAGACATCTGCGTATGGAATATTTCAATATTTTTGCAATACCTCTATGAACTCTTCATAATTCTGTACTTTCAATAAATCCTGTACAGCTTCTCCTTCATTCAAAAAGGTACTGACAGTATCCATAAACCACTTCGTCTGCCTGGAATCAGGAAGGTTGATCAGAAATACCAGCTGAATGTAATGTTCTTGCCATTTTACCGGAGTGTTCAGTTTCAATACTGACACAAAGCTATATTCCTGTATTGTCATGACAGGATGAGGTATGGCAATATACTTGCCAAATTCTGTAGAATCTATTTCTTCCCTTTGTAAAACAAGTTCCTTGAAGTCTTCAGGTAAGGAGTACTTTTTAGAGATATTCTGTATCATGACATCCAGCACTTCTTCTTTGGAATTCAGATGATCTACAACTGTAAACATCTCTTTATCTATCGTATCCAGTAAGATGCCTGTCACACGTAATTTCTCACATAACGTACGTATTTTCTGTACATCACTATCTGTAACTCTGGAAGATATCTGTATCACTGTTGCAGAAGACTGTAAAGTTTCTTCTGTAGTATTTAGTACCACATCGTAGTTTTCATGAATAATGGAATAATTCTGATGATAGTCTTCCACAGTAATGAAATAGAATCCACTGAAGAAATCATCCAGTTCTTTCTTCAGTCTGTAAGACAATAAGACATACATGCTTTCAACTTCATGACATACCACAATGGCACTGAGTTTTTCCTGGTTGCCTGTTTCTCTTTTTTCCAAAGCCAATGCAATATGCAATGTAAAATAAGCTATTTCTGCACTGGTCATTTCTTCCTGCGGTAATAGACCATCTAATCCATACAACGCCAGTTCATAGGCATAGGGATAGCTTTTCTTGATATTGTTTAAATCTTCCTGATGAATCAGGAAATGATTTCTTACACGTGTCAGAAAAGGCACCACATGATTCATCAAAGCAATACGTAATTCTTCATCTTCAAATAAGTCTACTTTTGTAGACTTATAGATGTTTCTGAGAAATTTATTGATGAATACAAGAGCTTCACGGCTGACTTCCACCTGTAAATGTTCATGACCATACAATCTTCTTTTTCCTGTAATGTGCATAGTCATATAGACCTGTTCATCTTCTGTAAATATAATGCCATAGCGTTCTTTAATCTGTTTGGCAATATACCCTGTCACAAAGAATTCAGGTGTTACATGAATTTGTGATCTGACATTGCTGTCAATATCTATCGTATTGCCTGTCTTCAATCTGGTGATAGCTATTAAGAAATGTAAGGCAATGGATTTGATGGATTCCTGACTGACTGCAATATTGAACTTTTTCATGGCACGTTCAATAATGGGCTGAATACCACTGATATAATCTTCGGTATCCGCATGTTGAAAATAGGAATCCAGAATGGATGTATTTCTGCATTCCTGAGAAATACATAATCTCACATCTTTTTCTTCTCCCATCACTCTATACCCGCTGGATCTGGAATTCACCAGCTGTAAATGATACTTTTCAAGAACAGTGGAAATATCCTTTAAGTGCATACGTAATAAAGAGGGAGAAATAAACACTTCCTCTGCCAGATCATAAGAATCAATGTACTCTGTACTTGTCAGTAATCTTAAAAGTAAATACTTCTTTCTTGTTTCAGGGGTGTTAAAAGGATTTTCTTCATCTTCTTCCAGATATTTTCTGAAAGCCACAGGATCATGAATCACAATTCTGAATCCCTGTCCGTGATACACATCCAGTAAAGCACCATTCTCCTGTAACTCTTCTTTAAGAATACTCATATATTTACGTATGGTTCTGGAGGATACTCCGACTGCCTGGCCTATATCATTACTGGAGACATACTCGTTTTTATTTAAAAGATATTTAATAATTTCCTTTTCTTTATTTTCCATACTTACCTGACTTAATTCTACTACAGTATATAGTATACAGATGCTAACAAGCTTCCTCTTTTAAAAGGAAGATATTTTGCAAAAAGCATAGGTATCCATACTACTTAACTGCCGATTGTCACACGGAGTATATATGTATCCGCCACATCATAGCAAAGGGTTTCAGATGCTGTGTTATTTTTTCCGGGGATTAAATAGCAGATACTGCAACTTTTTCCATGTTTTTTGTTTATCGTGCATGTACTTTTTCCCGGGAATTATTATAGTACTATTGAGGTGAGATGTATGTTAAAAAGAAAATTCATGAATGATTTACTGGAATGGAAGAATACTCAGAGTACTTCAAAAACAAAGCAATGCTTATTAGTAAAAGGTGCAAGGCAGGTAGGTAAAAGTACACTTATTGAAGAATTCGGCAGAACATATTATGATAACTTCATCAGTATTGATTTCAGAAAAGAAAAAGAATTTAGAACTATTTTTGATGATTCTTTTGATATAAATTCTCTAATTGGAAAATTCAGTTTATTGCGTCCCGGCATAAAATTCATACCCGGCAAAACATTACTGTTATTAGACGAAATACAAGATTGTCCCAAAGCAAGATCATCTTTGAAATACTGGGCACTGGACGCAAGGTTTGATGTCATTGCCTCAGGATCTTTATTAGGTATTTCTGAAGCCCCTTCTTCTGTTCCGGTAGGATATGAAAAAGTCAAAACATTACATGCAATGGATTTTGAAGAATTTTTATGGGCTTTAGGAATTGACAGTAACGCCATAAATACCTTAAAACCATATTTCACAAATGGTCTACATATACCGGATGCAATAAACAATAAAATGTTTGAATATCTCAGAACATATATGATTACTGGTGGTATGCCAAATGTAATTAACAAATATCTGACTACACATGACTTTTTCAGTGTCGATCAGGAACAAAATATCATTATCGATGGATACCGTGATGATATTGCATGTTATACAGAAACTGATGAACGCATTAAAGCAAGATCCTGTTACGATTCTATTCCCCGTCAATTACTGAAAGATAACCATAAATTTCAATATAAAGAAGTGAAACAGGGAAAAACTTCGTCCTACTTTATGAGTAGTATTGACTGGATTGAAAATGCCGGTATGGCAACCAGATGCTATAACCTTTATGAACCTGCTTTTCCAATTAAAGGATATATAGATGAAGATAAATTCCGGTTATATATGAATGATATTGGTTTATTAACAGCCTCCTATGGCTATCAGACCAAAAGTTCTGTTTTTAATAACCAATTATATGGAAACCTGAAAGGTGCACTGTACGAAAATCTGATAGCTGATTTCCTGATCAAGAAAAACTATCCCCTTGTGTATTACAAAAATCAGAAAGGAACAGTAGAATTAGAATTCTTTATAGAAAAGGATTCCTCTATTGTCCCTATAGAAGTAAAAGCTAACAATTCCCGTACTGCTTCCTTAAATAATATCCTTAAAGATGAACATATCCCGTATGGTTATAAATTTATTACAGGCAATTCAGGCATAGACAAGAAAAAAATTACTTTGCCTTTATACATGGCTATGTTTTTATAACTGGCAATCTTCTTTTCTTTTTTGAGTAACAAAAATATTGGCAGTTAAGATACGCATTGATTGCAAACTGGCACGAGGGCTTGTACAGCGTAGCTGCATGGGACTGATTACAGCATAATTCACTGTCAGTATACACCCGTCATTGGAGCAGCTCTGGTATCAACTCAAAAACGTTCTTATGAAAAAAACTTATTCACATTTCAATTTGCTTCCTCTTCTAAGAGGAAATCGTTTTGTACATGAAAAAAATAAAAGGAATATTGTATGAGTGTAGATAGGAAACAGTGTATGACAAACAACTTAACTATCTTAGTGGTCTGCGTTTCAGGAGCTAGTTCCAGCATATTGATCAATAAGATGAAACAACACATACAGCCCGGGGAAAACTGGTTGATCGAAGCTAAGGGACTGATAGACATACCGAATGTCATAGCCAAATATGATGTGGTATTACTCGCTCCGCAGGCAAAAGCCTCTTACGATTCCATAGTGGAAGAAGCCTCCTTTTACGGAGATATCAAAGTTTTACCTATCCCTGCTGACATCTTTGCCTCAGGGGATGGTGAAAAACTGGATGACATGGTAAGAAAAGCTTTTGACGACTTGACTGACGCAGAAGAAAAAGGAGAGAAAATGTCAGAAACAAAAAAGGTCGGCTTCATGGACAAATTCCAGAATTTCATGGAAGAATATGTTGTTCCGGTAGGGCAGAAAATTGCCAATCAGAAACATCTCGCTGCTGTGCGTGATGGTCTTACAATCTTAATTCCAATTACAGTTATTGGTGGTTTTGCAATGTTAATAGCTATGCCACCTGTACCTGCAACAATCACAGAACCTTCCAACTTCTTCTATGCATTCTTACTTGCATGGAAAAGCTTTGCCACAGCAAATGCTGCAACATTATTACTTCCATACTATTTAACTATCGGAGCTATCTCCATCTATGTAGTATGCGGTGTATCTTATCAGTTAGCCACATCCTATAAGATGAATGGCATCAACAACATGATCATGGCACTTGTGGTGTACCTGTGTGTATCTGGTGCTTTTGATATAAGTACAGCTTCCATCAACGTCACAATGCTTGGTGCAGGCTATATGTTTGCGGCCATGGTTATTGGTTTACTGGTAGTAGAAATTAACAGATTCTTTGCAAGAAAGAATATTGTTATCAAGCTTCCTGATTCCGTACCACCTAACGTAGCTGCTCCATTCAACGTCTTATTACCAGGTGCTGCCAACGTTATCTTATTCATCGCATTAGATGCTGTAATCAAGATGTTAACAGGTGCAGGTCTTGCAAGTCTTGTATATACCATCTTCCAGCCATTAATGAAAGCTGGAACTTCCTTACCTGCATGGTGGATCTTCAATATCATTTCCACTATCTTCTGGTGGTTTGGTATCCATGGTGGAAATATGGTCGGCGTTGTCTTAACACCTATTACAACTGCAGGTCTTGCCGCAAATGCCGAAGCTATTGCCGCAGGAACAACACCTGAATATATCCTTGCAGGTTCCGTAAATGGTATCTTCGGTAACTGGATTACCTATCTTGCCATGAACATTGTTATCCTCTTATTTGCCAAGAGTAAACAGGCACGTTCTGTATCCAAGATTGCCATTGTCCCAAGTATGTTCAATATCAACGAACCTTCCATCTTCGGTTT
This sequence comes from uncultured Bulleidia sp., assembly GCA_934757945.1. GTDB lineage: Bacteria > Bacillota_I > Bacilli_A > Erysipelotrichales > Erysipelotrichaceae > Bulleidia. The sequence goes on from CAKVLT010000012.1 coordinate 38,009, forward strand.
ACCAACCGTATTAAATGTCTATACACTGATTCCAATGTTATTAGGAACAGTCATTAACTCTTCCATTTACTGGTTTGCCGCAAGCATGAACCTGTGTGGTAAGTTCTATATCACATTACCATTCACAGTCCCTGGTCCTTTAGCCGCATGGCTTGGTACAGGTGACATCCGTACAATCGTTGTATGGTTGGTAGTATTTGTCATCGATGTTCTACTCATTACACCATTCATCATGACCTATGATAAACAGCTTTTAAAAGCAGAGCAGGAAAACGAAAACAACTAATTAAACATGTAAAAGCTGAGAGTCCCCCTCAGCTTTTACTGCTATGGAAAGGAATACACTATGAACGTAACATTTACAAAAGAAAAGATTACAGATCATCTCTATCGTATTAAAGGCATCGGTGATGTAGCCATGTACTTTATTCTGGGAAAAGAAAAAGGCATGTTAATAGATACAGGGTATGGAGTTGGTGATTTAAAAGGATATATTGACAATACCTTCCATGTACCTTATGAAGTGCTCATTACCCATGGACATGTAGATCATGCCTCAGGCTGTCAGCAATGGGATACTGTATACATGAATCCTCTGGATAAAGAGTTATTCTTTGAAAGAACACAGTACACCTTCAGAAAACTCTCCTTAAGTAAAAACTATCCGGACATTCAGGACAGTGATTTTATACCTATGTACACAGGTACTTTTAAAGACCTGAAAGATGGCATGACTTTTGATCTTGGTGATGTCACCATTGAAACCTATAGTGCACCAGGACATACTCATGGTATGATGGTTGTACTGATTCCTGAAGAAAGAATCTGTTTATTCGGAGACGCCTGTGGTGTGATGACATTCATCTTCAGACCGGAGTGTTCCACTGTTGAACAATATCTGAATACTTTATCCAGATTAAAATCCATGGAAAACAGATACGACCGTATCTTAAGACAACATGGCACATGTGAATCTCCTAAATCTCTTGTAGATGAAAACATCGAAGTTGCAAAAGAGATTCTTGCAGGTACAGATGATCATATTCCATGGAAATTCCAGCAGTATGATGTCTTTATTGCCAAGGAAACAGACTTTACTACAGGTATAAGAAAAGACGGAAAATCAGGCAATATTGTCTATTCATTAGATCACATCAGATAAAAAGGAGATTACATATGTTAAAACCACGTACCATCATCACAACAGATATGGAATGTGATGATATGAATTCATTAATTCATCTGTGTCTGTTCTTAAATGAACTGGATGTAGATGGATTTATCTACACATCCAGTAAATTCCATTTTAATGGAGATGGTAAACACACACTTGGTGAAGTCACCCCTCACTACAGATGCAGCGGTAATATGGCTATCTATGGACATCAGGGATATCCTCATCCAGATCCTTCAGCCAAAGACCTTACATCCTACAGACCATTTGAAACAGGGTGGATAGAATCTTTATGGGATAAAGAATACAGACAGGCGTATCCATATCTTTCCTCTAACGCCGAAGGATATCCAACACCTGAAGAACTGTTGAGTAAAACAGTCTTAGGAAACATAGAGTTTGAAGGCGATGTTCGATTTGACACAGACGGATCCAATCTTATTAAAAAAGCAATTCTTGACGATGATGAAAGACCCCTGTACTTACAATCATGGGGTGGAGCCAATACTATTGTGCGCGCCCTGATGTCTATTGCAAATGACTATAAAAATACTGACCAATGGGAAAACATACAGAAAAAAGTCACTGATAAAGTAAGAATACTCGGAATAATTAACGGCATCGGTCAAGATAACAGCTGGTTAGATTACGGAAAACCATTATTCCCGGATGTAGTCTTATTAAAAACAGAAAATACCTATGGCAGTTACTTTGCGTCCATGACATCTCAGATTGACTGTAAAGAAACCTTTCAGGCAGAATGGTTAAAACAGCACATTAAGTTTAACCACGGGCCATTAATGTCTAAATACGGATTAATGGGAGACGGTACGTATTATCCTGGTGAACCTGACAGAAACCAGTACGGTCTCTATCCAACTATTGACTGGGGATTTGATGGCATGGAACCTGTCACTTTCCCACCTTATGACTTCTTAGGAGAAGGTGACAGTAATACCTATATTCCTTTACTGACATTCGGTTTAAGAACTTTAGATGATTATGCATTTGGATCCCTGCTTGGAAGAATCACTACAGATGGTAAGGATGTACCTCTTACCTATGACTGGTTTACAGGAAAACAAGGTCATCCTAACAGATTCTTAAAGATGTACCAGGAAGAATGGGCCGCAAGAGCAGACTGGTGCTGTAAGCCATACAAAGATTGTTCCCACCCTCCTGTAGCCAAAACAGACATACAGGATATAGAAGTATCCGCAGGAGAAACCGTTCCACTTCATATAGATGTAGAATGCTCCACCCCTTATACCGTTTACTGGGAAATACAACCAGAATTAAGCACTTATACAGGTGACTATGCACTGCGTTGTTTTGAACCATCTCAGCAGGCGACATATTTTACCATTCCGCAAGATGCAAAACTTCATGATTCCTTTATTGTGCTTTGTACAGTAAAATCTAACAGTCATATACCTATGACAAGATACGTTCAGATACGTATCCAAGTCATATCTACAGATGTAGACACGGCTGAAAACAACCCACTGAAAGGAATTGGTTACTGATATGGTACTAATATTATCAAAACAAATACTGATTATGTTTACATTGATTGCTATAGGCTATCTGTTCTTCAAGAAAAATATGATTACAATTCAGGGAAGTGCAGACATGGGAAAAGTACTTTTGTACTTAGTCATTCCTGTAGTCATCGTGAATAGTTTCTGGATAGAAAGAACACAGGAAAAAACCATGGAATTACTCTATTCTATTCTTCTTTCCATTGTAGCTATGGGATTATCCGTACTTATAGGATATCTCTTCTTCGGAAAGAAAGACGGTATCTCCGCATTCTCCAGTGCTTTCTCCAATGCAGGCTTTATTGGTATTCCTTTAGTTACTGCAGCTGTTGGTAATGAAGGTGCTTTCTTTGTAGCCATGATGATTGTCATGATCAACGCCTTACAATGGACAGTAGGTGTCTACATGATTTCCAAAGACAAAAACGCCATGAGTTTCAAAAAGATACTGACCAATCCTATTGTCATTTCTGTTGTCATTGGCTTATTTGTTTACTTTCTGAATATTCCACAACCAGCTATCATCACTGATTTATTTTCCAGCATCAAAGGCATTAACACTGCATTAGCCATGTTAGTATCTGGTACCTATCTTGCTAAATCTGATTTGCTAAAAATGTTAACAAGGAAAAATACCTACATTGTCAGTTTTGTAAGATTACTGGTGATTCCACTCATCATCTTAGGGGTATTCTATGTATTACCAATTGGTACTCTGGATATCAAATTAACTCTGGTCATTGCAGCCGCATGTCCTGTAGGAAGTAATGTAGCTATCTTTGCACAGCAATACGATAAAAACTATACGGAAGCAGTAGAACAGGTGTGTATGTCTACCTTACTATGTCTGTTCACTCTTCCATTACTTGTCAGTATCGCCGCAATAATTCTGTAATCGAAAGCGACAGTGTTCTGCTGTCGTTTTTACTTTCATCAATTCATTATCTTTCTTAAAAGTGTTGCACACTTTTTTGAAGAATTTGTTCTTTCAGCAGCTATAAAAAATTGCATAAGTTTTAAAAACTTACACAATTTTAGTAACAACCTGCCATACAGGTTTCTTCATTTACTGCTTTACAAATTATTTATTCTGAAGTGTCTTTTGAATCTTCTGGATTTCGTCTTCACTTAATGCAGTGTATTTCTGAATAATTTCCACAGGCAAATGATCTTCCAGCATTCTCTTACAGGTCTCTATTGCTTTTTTCTGCTCACCTATTTTCTCTCCTTCTTTCTTTAATGTTTCAC